>JBEPTZ010000008.1:0-66418 GCA_041691815.1 Rhodospirillales bacterium
AAATTGCCGCCGACATGCGGGCACTTGAACTGCGCCGCCATGCCCGGCCCGGCGAACACCGCAGACCCCACCACCGCGAGTGCCGCGGTGAGCCCGAGCGGCATTCGGAAATGTCGCGCCATTGAAGTTTCTCCCCTGATTGCGATGCGATGTGCATCGGACGGCCGTCCTGATCGGTCCAGGCAGGCGTGGGCATGATGTTTGCAGGATTATGCCGCCAACGCAAAGGCCGTCTTCGCTGGTAGCGGTGCCGCGCAGGCGAACGGCGACACCTGGGCGCGCCGCGGTACATTCCGGCCGCGGCGCGTCGGTTGCGGCGTCAGGCGTGGCCGGCGGCATCCTGGCGGACGCCGGAGACCGCCGCCAGATCGATCAGCCGGCCCCATTGCGAGGCCGAGTGCAGATGCGCGTAGATCGCCGGAATCCAGCCGCGCCGCCGCCAGTCGAGAAACACCTCGTCGGACACCGCGTCCAGCCGCTCGGGCTTCACGATCTGGAAGCCGCGCACCTTGGCGGCGCCGCCGGTGGTGAAATTCACCGTGGCTTCCTCCTCCTGCAGCACGCCGGCATCGGCCAGCGCGCGACCGAAGGCGTTGGAGGCCACCAGGTTGTCGCGATAGGCGGAGCAGAACTTTACCGCCTCGTTCAGTGCGGCACTGGCCTTGCCGTCCTCGAACAACGGGTCGCCGCTGTCCTTGCGCAGGCAGGCGGCACCCTCCTCCATGCCGACATAGGTGGTCTTGGCGGCCTCGTCCTCGACGAAGATGAACGGGAAGGCGCGGATATAGGCCGGAATATAGGTGTCCGGCCGCCAGCCGCCCTCGGGCAGCACGAACAGGTTGCCGACCTCGTTGACCCCCATCAGCGCCACCGGCGCCGGATGCGGCCCGGTGGTGAACAGGATCGGGTAATGCCGGCAGGTCACCTCGAACTCGCCGAGGCCAAGCGGCACCGATTGCGCCCGCGCCGCGAAGGCGTAGCCGACCGAACGGTCCAGCCGCAATCCACCATGCAGCGACGGGTTGACGCCGACGACATGGTGATAGAATTGCGGCAGCGGCGGGCCGGATGGTGCGTCGGACATGGGCGAGCCTCCTCGTTGCGGCCCGCGTCGTCCGGGCCGTGTGCCGAGGGATTCTACAGGTGGATGCGCCTTGCCGCCACTCCTGTGCGTCGAGCGGGGAGGGGCCGGGCGCGTCCCGCGGGAACTCGACGGTGCGCGCCCGGATGGTCAGGACAGCAGATTTCGGAACAAAAAATACCCATTTTCGAAATCCGAAAACCCACGCGTCAGTGGATCAATGACTCTAATACGTGCCAGGCAGAAAAGAACCCGGTTGTCGAGGCCAAAACGACGATCAGTAGCTCCCATTTGCTATCGGTCATTGTGAGGGTCCTCCTTCGCATAGTTTACGAAATCAGCAATGCACCTCGATCGAGAGAGTTCCGCCTCACCATATATTGGCAACCCGTCACGGCCGCGGCATTTGCCGGACCTGTCGACGCCAGCCGGCATGCCGACGCGGAAGGCGGCGGGCGAGAAAAACTTAATTTTCCGGGGATTACCCGCGCACTCTGCACCGTGACGCGCGATCCGGACTCCTGCTTAATTGCAGAATGATCCGGTGATGTTTTTTTGCCCCACTCTTACGTCAGGCGCCGATCTGCCGCTCCAGCAGCGCCAAGGCCGCGGCGGCGAAGGCACGCATATTGGCCTCGCGGTCATCGCTCGCGGTCTCCAGCGTGGTGGCGATTTCGCCGTCCGGTCCGGCCAGGGCCAGGCAGCTATGCCCGGCGGCATCGCCGTAGCGGTTGCCGGTCGGTCCGGCGGCGCCGGTTTCGGCAAGGCCCCAGGTGGTCGCAAACCGGCGGCGGGCGGTGCGCGCCAGCAGCAGCGCATAGGGCTCGCTGGAGGAGCGCAGCCCGTGCATCTCGGCATCGCCGATCCCTAGCAGCGCCTCGCGCGCCTGCCTAGTGTAGACGACAGCACCACCGAGGAAATACGCCGAGGCGCCGGGCACCGCCAGCAGCGCCGCGGACACCAGCCCGCCGGCCGAGGACTCCACCACCGCGATGCTGGCGCGGCGCGCTTTCAGCGCGGCGCCGATACGCTGTGCCGCCGGCAACAGACCCTGCATGAACAGCCTCCCTTACTCGGACGTGGTGGTGAATTCGGCCTCTTCCAGCCGCTTGGTATAGAAGGTGAGGCGGCGCAGCACCTGCCGCAGCGCGCTCCATTCGGCGGCACTCAGTCCCTCGGCGAGTTGCGCCTCCAGCGCCCGGGCGCGCGGGATGATCGCCTGATGCACCCGTTCCCCGCGTGCGGTCAGGCGCAACCGGCGCACCCGGCCGTCGTCCGGGTCGGGCTGTTGCTCCAGCAGGCCGGCGGCGACCAGGCTGGCGGCGGCGCGGCTTACCTTCACCTTGTCCATCTCGGCGCGCTCCACCACGCCCCCGGGCGAGATGTCGCCGAGCCGGCCGACCACCGCCATCACCCGCCACTCGGCGATCGACAGCCCGAATTCCTTGGAATAATGCCGCGCGAACAGCCGCGAGGTATGGTTGGCGGCGACTGACAGCTCGTAGGGCAGAAACTCCTCGAGCAGGAATTCCGCCATGCGTTGTGGGTCGGGTTTCTTGTCCAACTGGTTCATTCCCTCGCTCCATCGCATCATAGGCGGCAGCAGCCCGGCCGGAAACCTCACCCCCCACCGGCATGGCGATCGCCGGGATCGGTAGCCAACCGGCCCGTTTCCGTGGATAACTCCGCCTCGATGCCCCAGCGGGGCGCCTTCGGAGCAAGATGCATGGCGGCGAACTGGACACCGGACACCTGGCGCGACATGCCGATCCGGCAGATGCCCACCTACCCCGACCCGGCGGCGCTGGTCGCCATGGAAGCGCGCCTGCGCCGCTATCCGCCGCTGGTGTTCGCCGGCGAGGCGCGGCGGCTGAAGGCGTCGCTGGCCGCGGTGGCGGACGGGCGGGCCTTCGTTCTGCAGGGCGGCGACTGCGCCGAGGCGTTCGGCGACTTCACCGCCAACATCATCCGCGACACCTTCCGGGTGCTGCTGCAGATGGCGGTGGTGCTGACCTTCGGCGCCGGCGTGCCGGTGGTGAAGATGGGCCGCATGGCCGGCCAGTTCGCCAAGCCGCGCAGCAGCGACAACGAGACGCTGGATGGCGTGACGCTGCCGAGCTATCGCGGCGACATCATCAACGGCCCGGAGTTCACCGAAGCCGCCCGCATCCCCGACCCGGCGCGCATGGAGATGGGCTATTTCCAGTCCGCCGGCACGCTGAACCTGCTGCGCGCCTTCGCCACCGGCGGCTATTCCGACCTGCACGAGGTGCACCGCTGGAACCTCGACTTCGCCGCCCGCTCGCCGCTGGCGGCCCGCTACAAGGATCTGGCGGCGCGGATCGACGAAACCCTGGCCTTCATGGGCGCCTGCGGCATGACCAGTGCGGCGATCCCGCAAATCCGCGAGACCGATTTCTACACCAGCCACGAGGCGCTGCTGCTGCCCTACGAGCAGGCGCTGACCCGGGTCGATTCCACCACCGGCGACTGGTACGCCTGCTCGGCGCATTTCCTGTGGATCGGTGACCGCACCCGCCAGCCGGACGGCGCGCATGTCGAGTTCCTGCGCGGGGTGAAGAACCCGCTGGGGCTGAAAGTCGGCCCGACCACCACGGTCGACGACCTGCTGCGGCTGATCGACACGCTCGACCCTGCCAACGAGGCCGGCCGTCTGACGCTGATCTCCCGCATGGGCGCCGACAAGGTGGAAAGCCTGCTGCCGCCGCTGCTGCGCGCGGTGCAGCGCGCCGGCCGCCGCGTGGTCTGGCTCTGCGACCCGATGCACGGCAACACCATCTCCACCGCGCACAAGGTCAAGACCCGCGATTTCGCCGCCATCCTGCGCGAGGTGCGCGGCTTCTTCGACGTGCATGCCGCCGAGGGCACATGGGCCGGCGGCGTGCATGTGGAGATGACCGGGCGCGAGGTGACCGAGTGCGTCGGCGGCGCCCACCAGCTGACCGAGGCCGATCTCGGCGATCACTACGAGACCTTCTGCGACCCGCGGCTGAACGCCGAGCAGTCGCTGGAACTGGCCTTCCTGGTGGCCGCGGAACTGAAGGCACGGCGGCAGCCGCCGGCCTTGTCCGTGGCCGCGCAATAGGGCGCGCGCATGGACGCGCCGTTGCCGCTCAGCGCCGATATCGCTGCCCGGACCGACGTCTATTTCAACCGCACCCGCAAGGTGGTCGAGAAATTCGGCGACCGGCGGGTGACCTACGCGGTGTTCCTGCGCCGCCCGGTGATCTCCGCCCCGCGGCTGATGCTCGACTGGCTGGACCGGGTGGCGGCCGAGCGCGGCACCAAATTCGACATCGACGTCACCCACCCCGAGGGCAGCTGGACCGGCGCCGGCGAGCCGCTGATCTACATCACCGGCAGCCTGGCGATGCTGTCCGACCTGGAGACCATCTTCCTGCAGAAACTGGGCCCGGCCTGCGTCGCCGCGCATAACGCCTACCAGATGTGCGCCGCCCTGCCGAACGCCGCCTTCCTGGCGATGGAGGCGCGGCACTGCGCCGGCGCCGAGATGCAGGACATGATGGCCTATGCCGCAGCCGTCGGCAGCCGGGCTGCGCAGCACGAGGGCGCCGTCGGCTTCATCGGCAACGCCAACGACGCCACCGCGCACTGGTTCGGCAACGCCGCCGGCATGGGCACGATGCCGCATTCGCTGATCGGCTATGCCGGCAGCACGGTGCGCGCCGCCGAGATGTTCCACGAGACCTTTCCCGACATGGTGCTGACCGTGCTGGTGGATTATTTCGCCCGCGAGGTCAGCGACACGCTGGCAGTGGCCGAGCGGTTCCGCGATCTGGCCGCGGCCGGGCGCCTGCAGGTCCGGCTGGACACCCATGGCGGCCGCTTTGTCGAAGGGCTGGACCCGGCCGAGAGCTACGCGGTGATGGAGCGGCACGCGCCGGGTGCGATCCGCCGCTATCGCAGCGACACCGAGTTGCGCTACCTGGTCGGCACCGGCGTTTCGGCCGCCGCCCTGTGGCGTATGCGCGAGGCGCTGGACGGCGCCGGCTTCCCGAAGGTGCGCATCGTCGCCTCCTCCGGCTTCGGCGTCGACAAATGCCGGGTGATGGCCGACGCCAATGCCCCGGTGGACGTAGTCGGCACCGGCAGCTTCATTCCCGGCAACTGGGGCGAGACCTATGCCACCGCCGATATCGTGGAATATGACGGGGTGCCGATGGTCAAGGTGGGGCGCGAGTTCCTGCTGCGGCAGAATGGCGCGCGCAAGCAGGCCGGCTAACGAAAAGCTGATCGATCGCGAGTGCCCGGACCCATTTTCGCGGTTGCCGCGACGGTGCGTGTGGCCTTAGCCTCTGGGTTGTCGCCATTACGAAACTTGTTCGTTTCAGAATGGACGCAGTCCGAACATAGCGAAATTGGCTTCGAGGGGAATCCATCATGCCGTTGTTGAGCGCAGATATCAGGTCGATCTTGAATGCCGGCGGGCTGATACGGTTCCGCAGCAACGTCGTCGGCGGCTCGGGGTTGATCAACACCGGCATCAACGACCTGATCGTGGATCGTAATTTCGCGAAAGTGACGCTGACCGCCAGTGTCGGCGACAACACCATTACGATGACGCGCGAGGCCAACGACTCCACGACAAGCAACGGCGTCAATATCTTCACGGTTGACGCCATGGCCACGGTCGGCTCGATCACAACGCCCGGCTATATCTACACCGGCGATTTTTCCGGGTGTGTTTTCTATCTGTATAAAACCGGCACCGAGGTGACCGGCGTACATGCCTATAACGGTTCGCAGCCGGTGACCAAGCGGGTGGGGGTTTTGCGCAAGAAGGTCATAACCCAGGTGGTTCGCGAATTCGGTCCGGTCGATTACTTCAATCGCAACGCCGGTCAGTTGATCTGCCGCTATCCGACCAGGGGCCAGATGGACCTCACGACCGGCGAATCCAGCCTGAGTTTCCTGTCCTGTGTCGACAACACCACCGCCAGCACGTTTCTGTTCAGCGTCCAGACCTCCCCGGAGGGCGCTCGCGTCAAGCGCTTTCTCCAGGGCTATCACGTCCTGTTCTGAGCCGGCCCGGCCCGGGCGGGCGCCACGGCGTGGCGTTCCGCCCGGTTCGATGGTCGGTCAGCATCCTGTTAGCACAAGGAAACGATGACCGTGGCAACGACCTACGAAGGAACCTGTTTCTGCGGCGCGGTGGCGGTGCGGGTCAGTGGCGAACCCTTGAAGATGGGCTATTGCCACTGCCGCTCCTGCCGCTCCTGGTCCGCCGGCCCGGTGAACGCCTTCACGCTGTGGCCGAAGGCCACTGTCGAGGTGACCAGGGGTGCAGAGCATCTGGCGACGTTCGTGAAGACCGAGCGCAGCCACCGGCAGTTCTGCCGGCTGTGCGGCGGACATGTGATGACCGACCATCCCGGCGGCGGCTATGTGGACGTCTACGCGGCAACCTTGCCCGACCTGAAATTCGTGCCGCAACTGCACGTCCACTACGCCGAGACGGTGCTGCCGATGAAGGACGGCTTGCCGAAATACAAGGACGGCCCTGCTCCAGGCGGCAGCGGCGACCTGGTCGCCGAGTAATCCTTGAATTTATCCATTGAACAGTACGCTCTCGCCACCGCTCCAGTGTTGCAAGGCGAATAGAGTTTTTTGGTCCTTTTTTCAAAAAAGGACGCCTTGCCTATGCTTCGATCAACTCCGCCGCGAATTCCCGCCGCCCCATCGGGCTGAACGCGACGATCCGCGTGCCCGCCACCCGGTGCGACCAGCCCAGCGCGTGGAACCGCGACAGCAGCGCGGCACCAAGGCTGCCGGCGAGATGCGAGCGGCGGACGCTCCAATCCAGGCAGGCCTTGCACACCGGGCGGCGGGATTGCGACAGCGCGTCGAGATCGATGCCAAACGCTGCCATGCGGGCGCGGCCGGCATTGGTGAGGTTCGGCGGGTCCGGCGTCACCACGCCCTGCCGCACCAGCCCGTCCAGCAGCGCCACCCCCATATCGCCGGCCAGGTGGTCGTAGCAGACCCGCGCCTGGCGCAGCGCCGGGTCGCGCGGGCCGGGCCGGCTGCGGGCGTGGCCGTTGCGCGCGGCCAGCCCGATCAGCCCCTCCAGCACCTGTGCCACTTCCGGGTTGGCTAGGCCGAAATAGCGGTGCCGACCCTGGTGGCGCATGGCGATCAACCCGCCATCGCGCAACCGGGCAAGGTGGCTGCTGGCGGTCTGCGCGGTGATGCCGGCATGGCGGGCAAGCTCGCCGGCGGTCAGCGCCGCGCCGCCGAGCAGGGCGGTCAGCATGTTGGCGCGGGCGGGGTCGCCGATCAGGGCTGCAACCAGGGCGATGTCGGGGCCTTCTTTCATAGTTCGACGTTAAGCGAAGCATGTCCGCGCTGCAAGCCGATAGTATCGGCCGGCAATCAAGGAGGCTCCGATGAACGTCACATGCTGCATCCGCTACGTGCTGGACCCCTACCAGCGCGAGGCGTTCGAGGAATATGCCCGCAACTGGCTCACCATCATCCCGGCTTGCGGCGGGCGGCTGCTGGGGTATTTCATGCCCCACGAGGGCACCGACAACATCGCCCTGGCGCTGATCGGCTTCGACAGCCTGGCCGCCTACGAGGCCTACCGGGCACGGCTGCGCGGCGACGCGCCGGCGATGGCGAATTTCCGCATGGCGCAGGACAAGCGGTTCATCCTCAGCGAGGAACGGACATTCTTGAGGCAAGTGGAGGCGGCGGCATGATCGCAGTGATTTTCGAGGTGACACCACGCGAGGGGTGCCGCGACGCCTATCTGGAGATCGCGGCCCAGATCAAGCCGCTGCTGGAACAGATCGACGGCTTCATCTCGGTCGAACGCTTCCAGAGCCTGACCCGACCGGGCACCATCCTGTCACTGTCGTTTTTCCGCGACGAGGCAGCCGTGCAGCGCTGGCGCGAACTGGCCGAACACCGCACCGCCCAGCGCGCCGGACGCGGGCGGCTGTTCGCCGATTACAAGCTGCGCATCGCATCGGTGATCCGGAACTACGGGATGAACGAGCGGGGCGAGGCGCCGGCGGATTCGGTGGCTTTGCACGGGTAGGGAAGGCCTTCTTTTTGTGAACAAAAAGAAGCAAAAAAACTTTTTATCCTTTGGCGTGGCAAGGGTTTATGTTCCGCCGCCCCAACGCGGAACATGCCGATGCTGCGATTGACTGAACTGCGCCTGCCGCTTGACCACGACGCCGCCGCGCTGCGCTTGGCGGTGCTCACCCGGCTTGGGCTGGCCGAGCACGAGTTGCATTTCTGCACCGTCGCCCGTCGCGCCTGGGACGCGCGGCGGCGCTCGGCGATCATGCTGACCTACAGCGTCGACATCGAGGTGGCCGACGAGGCCGCCCTGCTCGCCCACCACGCCGATAACCGCCATCTCGGCCCCACGCCGGACACCAGCTATCGCCCGATCGGCCACGCACCCGCCGGCTTCAGCCGCCGCCCGGTGGTGGTCGGCACCGGCCCGTGCGGGCTGTTCGCCGCCCTGATCCTGGCGCAGATGGGGTTCCGCCCGATCATCCTGGAACGCGGCCAGGTGGTGCGCCAACGCACCAAGGACACCTGGGGCCTGTGGCGGCGCGGCGTGCTGAACCCGGAATCGAACGTCCAGTTCGGCGAGGGCGGTGCCGGCACTTTCTCCGACGGCAAGCTCTACAGCCAGATCTCCGACGCCCGCCACTACGGCCGCAAGGTGCTGACCGAGTTCGTCAAAGCCGGCGCGCCGGAGGAAATCCTCACCCTCGCCCACCCGCATATCGGCACCTTCCGCCTGGTCTCGATGGTCGAGCATATCCGCGCCAGCATCGAGGCGCTGGGCGGCGAATACCGCTTCGGCTGCAAACTCACCGACCTCGATCTCGACGCCTGCCGCCAGTTGCGCGGCGTGCTGCTGGAAACCGGCGAACACATCGCCACCGACCACGCGGTGCTCGCCCTCGGCCACTCGGCGCGCGACAGCTTCGCCATGCTGCACGCGCGCGGCGTATTCCTGGAACCCAAGCCGTTCTCCATCGGCGTGCGCATCGAGCATCCGCAATCGCTGATCGACCGCGCCCGCTTCGGCGCCTTCGCCGGCAACCCGATCCTGGGGGCGGCCGACTACAAGCTGGTGCATCACGCCGAAAATGGTCGCAGCGTCTACAGCTTCTGCATGTGCCCCGGCGGCACCGTGGTCGCCGCCGCCTCGGAGCCCGGCGGCGTGGTCACCAACGGCATGAGCCAGTATTCCCGCGCCGAGCGCAACGCCAACGCCGGCCTGGTGGTCGGCATCACCCCCGCCGACTATCCCGGCGGCCCGCTGGCCGGCATCGAATACCAGCGCCGCTGGGAACAGGCCGCCTTCACCGCCGGCGGCGGCACCTACGCCGCACCGGCGCAACTGGTCGGCGATTTCCTCGCCGGCCGCCCCTCCGCCGCACTCGCCTCGGTGCACCCCTCGTACAAGCCCGGCGTCGCGATGACCGACCTCGCCCGCTGCCTGCCGGATTTCGTGACCGCCGCTTTGCGCGAGGCGCTGCCCGCCTTCGCCCGCAGCATCCCCGGTTTCGACATGGCCGACGCGCTGCTGACCGGGGTGGAAACCCGCACCTCCTCGCCGTTGCGCATCACCCGCGACGCAGCCTGCCAGAGCCGCAACACGCCCGGCCTGTTCCCGGCCGGCGAGGGTGCGGGCTATGCCGGCGGCATCCTCTCCGCCGGGGTGGATGGCATACGGGTGGCCTAAGCGGTGGCGCGCAGCCTGCTGGCCGAAGCGCCGCCGCCCGCCCCGCTACTTCCCGCCCCCTTACTTCCCACCGGGGATCATCGCTGACATGTCGTTATCATTGACGAACAGCTTGTTGCCGGCGTAGCGGATCTTCCACACCGTGATCTTGCCTTCCTGCTTGCCGAGGCCCTTCAGGAAGACCAGCCCCGGCGCCGCCTGCTTCAGTTCCGGCGTCGCATTGGCCTTCTGGATCAGTTCATCAAGCCCGGTGGCGTGAAATTCCCCGGCGCCGGAGTAATCGGCGACCGACTTCACCGTCACCGCGCCGCCGCCGGACAGTGTGGCCGGGCCGAGATCGACCGCGATGTCCTTCACCCCCAGCACCAGCGGCCCCTTGGCCAGCAGCGCGGCGGCAACCTGCATGGAGTCATCAGCCGCGTTCGGATCATCGATCAACCGCATCACCAGCGCCACCAGTTCCGGCTTGGAGACACCGCCGACATGCGGCGTCAGCTTCAGCTGGTGCGGCAGGTAGTCGCGATACACGCCGGGCGGGATCAACGGCGAGTCCAGCCCCTGCAGCGCGATCCGCCAGGCGATATCGGCGTGGCCATTGGGGGCTGCCATGTCGAAGCCGATCGACAGCTTGTGCAGGCTGCCGGTCTGCCCGCCGACATCGACGCTGACATTCTCATACGAGGTGTCGGTGGTCAGGCTGCCCATCAGCCCGGCCAGCGCCGTCACCAGCGCCTTCACCGTGGGCTTGTCGGCGTCGGGAATCCCGTCCGGTTTCGGCGCGCCGGCGGCCTTCATCGCCTGCGCCGAGACACCCAGTTGCACCGCGGTGTGGATGATCGCGCCGATATCGGCCATCCTCACGCCCTTGGCGGTCATGCTGGCCCGCATGCTGCCGATATCGATCGCCAGCTTCTGCCCGTCCGGCAGCACCGTCGCGGCCTTGTAGCCGTTGAGATCGGACTGCCCGATCATGGTCAGCAGCCCATCGGCGGTCGGCTGCCAGGCGATATGGCTGGTCAGCCCGTCCACCCGGGTGGTCTGCGGCCCCTCCTTGCCCTGCACCACAACGGTATAGCCCTGGATTTTGGTATCCAGCGTCGAGGTGGTGGCCAGCGAGGTATCCAGCACGCCATGGGTATCCTGGTCGCCGATCTTCAGCGTCATCCCCGACAGCCCCTCCTTGGAGGCGTCCTGGAGCGACTTGTCGACGCTGAAGGTCCACGGCGACGGCAGCCGGAATTCCTCGATCGACCAGCGATGGTCGTCGAGCTGTTTCACCCGCAGCGTTATCTTGCCGTCGCCGACATTGATGGCGCCGTCGGCCATCTTGCCGCCGAACGGCACCGCCAGCTGGTAGCTGTCGGTCTCGGCGATCACCTGCAGCGGCAGCGCTGCCACATCAACCAGCGGCCCGATCTGCCCGGTGAGCCAGGCGCGGATATTGCCCTCCACCACCTTGGCCTGCTCCGCCGAAACCGGCGCGGTCTGTGCCCGGGCGGCCGGGGTGATGGCGGTGGCGGCAAGCAGCACGGTCGCGAATGCCGGAATGGCCGGGCGCAGCCAGGTGCGGAATGTCATAATGGTTCCCTCGGGTTCGATACGCAGCCGCCACCATAGCGGCCCGCATCGCTTCCGGCACCACGAATTTCGTCTGGCGCCGAAAACACCCGCGTGATCGCCCGCGCGTCACCAGGAGCTAGACGGCGGGGGCGACCATCACGGGCCAGCGCGGCGCCGGGAGGCGTTCGCCAAACTCAGACCGCACCGCCCCCGCGCCGTGGCGGCTGGTCGGGTCGAACTTGCAGATTGCATCCAGACGGGTGTCGACCCCGATCTTGCGGAAGATATGGGCAAGATGGGTCTTCACGGTCGACACCGACAAATTCATCCGGCGGGCGATCAGCTTGTTCGGCAGCCCCTGTGACAGCAACAGCATGACGCTGTTCTCACGCGCGGTCAGCGCCATATGCGCGTTGCGGCCCGGTGTGAGCGCGGCGTCGGTCGCCAGGGCGACGGGCAACGGCGAACTGGCCGCACCGGCCCCGAACAGCGATACCAGCGATAGCAGGTCCGCGGTGCTGCGAATCACCACCACCGTGGCGCCCGGCAGACGCATCTGGATATGCCGCAGTACCTGGACCGAGTCGCCGGTAAGCATCTGACGGCAGGCGCAAATCAAGACGAACTCTTCGCGTGCCGCGGATGCGATAGCGTTTTCCACGGTTTCGAAAATAGTAACTTCGACCTGCGGAAATCGTCCGCCCAATTCATCAAGACAATCGTGGTCGATGCGCGACTCATGTTCTAGAAGGATGATCTTCATTTTCATACCCTATTCAGAGCGTCTCCACGCGATATGGGCACAATTGTTTATAAAAGTAGAGCAACCATTCGTTTTGTTTGGTTCACGTTCTCGGGACCACCCGCCAGCCGGCCGTCCACATCTGCCCAATCACCTTGATAACAATCGTCATTCTAATAATCGAACTGGTAGGTGATCCCCACGTCGTTGCCGCTGCTGCCGGAGGCGCCGGTGGCATCGCCCGCCCCGCCGGCGCCCAGCCCGGCCTGCAATTTCAGCCCGCGCCCCAGGTTGATCTCCACCGTCGCCTGCGTCCCGCTGCCGGTGGCGTTCTGCTTCGCCCCCAGATACACGCCCGGCGCGATGGTCCGCCCGGCCTCCACCGTCGCGCCGCCCGATTGCCCGTTGGCCCCGCCGCTCACCGACAGCCGGTCCAGCCCCAACCCGGCGCGCACGCTGTCCAGCGGATTGAACCCGCTGCCGCCGGCCATCTGCGCCAGTGCCGCGGCGATCTGCGCCAGTTCCACCGGCCCCAGGCTCACCGCGCTCTTGTTGAACAGCAGCCGCGCCAGAATCTCGTCCTGCGGCAGTTCCGGCGCGCTGGACAGCGTGATCTTCGGCTTGCTGGCATAGCCGGTCACCGCCAGGGTCACCGTCACGTCGCTGCTGGCGGTGGTGGCGGTGAAATCCAGCGTCGGGTCGATCGGCAACCCGCCATCGAAGCGCAGCGTGCCGGTGTCGAACTGCAGCCGTTTGCCGGCCAGCGTGAAGCTGCCGCGCCGCAGCGTGAACCGCCCCTGCGGCCGCGGCTCGGCCGCCGTCCCCAGCACAAGCAGATTGCCGTGCAACTCCACATCCAGCCCGCGCCCGCGCACGAAAATCCCCGCCGGCGCCGCCACCCGCACATTCAGCCCGATCTCCGGCCCGGCCACCGCCACCTGGGTGCGCGGTTTGTCGCCGGCCTTGCGCACATCCAGCGTCGCCACCCCGGCCGGCAGCGAATCCGGCACCCTGATATCGGTCCGCCCAATCGTCACCGTCCCGGCCGCCCGCATCGCCCCGGCCAGCGCCCCCCTCAGCGACAGATCGGCGCTGATCGTGCCGCGGATCAGTTCGGACGCCAGCAACTGCGCGTCCTTGGCGGAGAGTTTCAAATCCAACGGCATCGGTGCCGCCAGCGACAGCGTGCCGCTCGCCCCGATGGTGCCCGCCCCGGCCTTGGCCGACAGCCGCACCAGCCGGATCGCCGCGCCATCGCCGCTCACCTCGGCCGAGATGTCCCGCAGCCGCACGCCGAGCGGAATATCCTGTATCTCGCCATCGCTCAGCGTCGCCGTGCCGCCGAACTTCGGCGCCGCCATGCTGCCGCTGATCCGCGCATCCAGCGCCAGTTTGCCGCGCACCTGCCGCCCATCGGCCGCCAGCACCGCGTTCAGTGCCGCCAGATCGATCCGCCCCTGCGCCCGCAAATCGACCGCCCCGGCCCCCAGCGGCGCCGTCCCGGTCAGCGAAATCCGGTCACTCCCCGACGCCACCTTCACATCCAGCTTCGCCGCCCCGCCCGCCAGCGTCGCATCGGCGGTAACATCCGCCGGCTTCAGCGTCCGCCCCGGCCCCTCGGTGGCGCGCAGCCCGGTGGCCCGCACCCGAATGGTGCCGTTCGGCCGCGCCGCCGCCCCGGTCAATTTCGCATCGGCGGAAACCGTCCCGGCCAGCTTCACCGTCGGCGCCGCCAGTTGCGCCAGACTGGCCGGCAGGTCGCGCAACGCCACCGTCACGTCCAGCGCCGGCGCCACCCGCCCCTTCACCTCCAGCGACGCCGCCCCCAGCCGCAACGCCAGCCCGTCCAGCGTCACCCCACCGGCAAACCCCACCCGTAGCGTGCGCGCCAGCGCCAGATGCTGATCCCGCCAATCCGCCGTCAGGCTGGACAAATCCAGATGCTGCCCCCCGGCATCCAGCACCGCCGCCGCCCGCGCCGCCAACGGCGCCCCAGCCACCCCGGACAGATCGGCCGACAGCTTCAGCCCCAGCGCATCCGGCGGCCCCTTCGCCTCCAGCTTCGCCGACCCGCCGATCCCCTCCGCCCGCAGTCCGTCGAGGCTCAGCGTCGCATCGGTCACCCGCTTGCCGAGCGGATCACTGACTGTCGCCACCAGCCCCACCTTGGTCACCCCACTGCCCGCCGCCGCCAGGCTGGCGCCATCCAGCTTCAGATGCACCGCATCGGCATCCAGCACCGCCTCTGCCGACAGGCTGCCGGCCAGCTTGCCGCCCATCAACCGGTCAAGATCGGAAAGCTTGCCCATCGCCACCGCCACCCGCCCCTGCGGCAGGCTCGCCCCCGGCGCCAGCGTCAGCGCCCCCTCGACATGCCCGCTCTTCCACTCCGCCTTGCCGATATCCAGATGCAGCACCCCCGCCGCATCCCGCGCCGCCGTCGCCAGCAAGGTCAGCGGCGACCCATCCAGCGCGCCATCCGCCTCGATCTTGCCGCTCGGCTTGCCCGGCAGCCCGCTCGCCGTCAGCGTCGCGTGCACCGGGCTGGATTTCTGTCCCGCCACCGCCAGATCGCCATCCAGCTTCGCCGTCGCCGCCAGATCATCGGTCGGGCCGGAAACCCGCCCTGTCACCTGCCCCTGGGCGTTCAGCGCCCCGCTCACCTGCGGCGTCAGCACCGCCACATCCGGCAGTCCGACCGTCCAATCCAGCGCGACCTTGCCGTCAGTCATTCCGCCCTTGGCCGTCACCTGCAGCTTCGCCCCGTCCAGCGTCAGCTTCGACAGCACGAAATCCACCCCCTTGCGGCTCGCCTGCAGCACCAGCCGGCCATCGGCGCCGATCAGCCCCGGCACCGGCGCCACCCCCCCGGTCACCCCCAGTCTCGCCGTCGCCTCCACCGCCATCTCCGGCGCCTGCACCAGCTTCGCCTGCACCGCCACGTTGCCTTGCAAATCCTGCCCGCCCAGCGCCGCAAATGGCGCCACCTCTGGCACCTCCAGCGCAATCTCCGACGTTCCCGCCGGCACCAGGGTGCCATGCGCATGCAGCAGCGGATGATCCAGCGTGAACCCGATCTGGTTGGCCTCCATCGTGGTATCCGCCCGCAACCGCAGCGGCGCCGCAGCGAACAACCCGCCGACTCCCGGCGCCTGCAACCCCGCCGCTGACGCATCCACCGTCAGTCTGCCACCCTTCGTCGCCACATCGGCCGCCAGCGCGCTGAGCCCCACCCCGAACGCCGCCAGCTTGCCAATCCGCAGCCGCGCCGTCGCCACCGGCGCCGCCAGCGTGCCCTGCAGATGCCCGGCAATATCGATCGACCCCCACGCCAGATCCGCCCGCGGCCGCATCGCCGGCGCCGTCGCCGACACCTCCAGATCCGCCGCCCGCCCCACCAGATCGAGCGTCCCCTTCGCCGCCACCTTCATCGGCCCGGCCGAGAACCCGGCATCCAGCACCGCCTTGGTCCAAGGGCCATCCAGCTTCGCATCCAGCGCCAACGTATCCCCCGGCGGCACCAGATCAGGCAGCCCGGCCAGCCCCGTCGCCAGCCCCTGCGCCGGCTCGCTCGCCACCACATCCAGCTTCAACCCCGCCGCATCGGCCCGCCCACTCACCTTGTAGCTGCCCGGCGCATCCAGCCGCGCGATGTTGAGCGCCCCCTCGCCCTGCTTCAGGCTCTTCGCCAGCCGCACCCGCCCATCCACCGACAGCACCGCCGCATGCCCGGCCACCGCCGCGCCCAGTTCCAGCCGTGCCACGCGAAGCATCTCGATATCGACGCTCACCGGCAGCCCGGAACCCCCCGACGACTGCTTCGCCGGTTCCACCACCGGCAACCGAGCCACCGCCACCCTTCCGGCGGTCAGCCGCTCCACCTCCGCCGCCCGCTGCAGCAGCCGCAGCGGCGCCCAGTCCAGCACCACATCATCGACCTCCAGCCACACCCCCTCGGCATCGGCCACCCTCACCGCCGCCACCCGCAACGCATCCGGAAACCGCCCCGACAGCCCAACAACCCGCACCTGCCCGCCCGTCAGCCCACCAACCATCCCCGCCGCCCACCGCTGGCCAACGCCGGTGTTCAACACAATGAACGGCGAGGCGATCACCAGCACCACAAGCAGCAACACGCCGAGCAGAAGACGGCGCCAGGAAAACCAACCAGTCATAGGAAGCAGTTCTTTTTTTGCAAAAAAAGAACCAAAAAAACCACTCGCCTTGCCGCAGCGCGGTGGTGGAGACTCCGGAGTTTCCACCGCTGCCCTGTTGCAAGGCGGAAAAAAGCGTCTTTTTGTTCACAAAAAGAAGGCCTTCCCTCCGCGTTCCTCAAAATGCCTGCCCCAGCCCGATATAAACCTCGAACGCATCCGCCCGCCGTTCGCGTGTCAGCGGCACCGCCACGTCCACTCGCACCGGCCCGATGCTGGTGAAGTAGCGCACCCCCGCACCCGCCCCCACCTTCAGCGCGCCGCTGAACGGGATGCCGTCGCCGTTGGTCTGTCCGGCGTCGAGGAATGCCGCCGCTCCCCAACTGCCGCCGATCCGCTGGCGGAATTCCACCGAGCCGACATCGATCGCGTTGCCGCCGATCGGCCGACCGGAGGCGAACCGCCCGGCCAGCGACTGGTAGCGAAAGCCGCGTATCGTGCCGCTGCCGCCGGCGTAGAACCTTTGGTCCGGCGGAATCCCGAACACTCCGGCCCCCTGCACCACGCCCACCAGCGCCCGCAGCGCCAACACCGAGCGGCCCTTGGTGCCGAAATCCAGATAGGTCGAGCCCGCCGCCTGGCCGATCAGGAAGGTGCTGCTGGAGCCGTTGGCCAGGCTGAAGGTCGGCGTCAGCGACACGCTGGCGCGGCTGCCGGTGGTTGGGTCCAGCACGCTGGTGGTGCTGTCGTAGACCAGCTTCAGCGGCACCTGCGCCAGCCGATAGGTGTTGCGGGTGCCCTCCTGGGTCACCTCCTCGACGATCGCGCTCAGCCCGACGCTGGCGGTCAGATGCGGGTTGAGCCGGCGCGCCAGCACCGCGCCGCCCAGCACGCCGGTGCGGTCATAGGCATCCAGGTATTCGCGGATCGCGCCGATATTGAAGGTCAGCGACTGGTCGCGGCGATGCCAGTCCGGCAGCACCAGCGTGGTGCCGAGATTATAGCCCGGCTGCCGGTTGGCGGTGCCGCCAAGCTGGGTCACCGCGCCGCTGATGGTCAGCTTCTCGGCATTGCCGAACAGGTTACGATGGGTCCAGCCGGCGTTCAGGCTGCCGCCCTCGTCGGTGGAGAAGCTGGCGCCCAGGTTCACCGTGCGCAGCTTGCGCTCCTTCACCACCACCGCCACCGGCAGCCGCCCGCTGGCATCCAGCTCGGTCGCCGGTTCCACCCGGATGGTGGTGAACAGCCCGGTCGCCGCCAGGTCGCCGCGTGCCTTCGCAATCGCCTCCGGGCTGTAGCGCTCGCCGTCATGCAGGTTCATTCGCCGCCGCAGATAACTCTCATGCAGCCGGGTCAGGCCGGAGATGCTGATCGGCCCGAGATCGACCATCGGCCCGGCATGCACGGTGAAACTGACGTCGAGCACCCTGGCCGCCGGGTCCAGCGTGGCGATCGGCGAATCCACCTTGGCCAGCGCGTGCCCGCTGTCGCGCAGCGCGCCCAGCACCCGCGCCCCGGCCGCCAGCACGTCGCTGGCCACCGCCGGCGCCCCCGGCTCCAGCCCCAGCGCCTCAGCCACCCCCGGCGGTGCATCACCGGTCAGCGCGATATGCCGCAGATGGAACAGCGGGCCGGGCGCCACCGCGACCTTCACCGCCACCGTGTCGGTGCTATCGTCGAGCGTGTTCAACAGCGCGGGATCGTCAAGCAGCCGGCCGCCGATGCGGACATCCACGGTGGCCGCGTAATAGCCGAGTCCGTGCAGCACTTTTTCCAGCCGCTCGACATCGCCGCGCGCCCGCGCCACCAGCGGAAACGGCCCGACCGGCGCCGACTCCCGCAGCGACACCAGCGACGAGGCGCTGGTCAGCGCCTTGTTCAGCGCGTCGTTGTCGGTGGGCGCAATGACGACGGTATAGGGTTGGGGATTGGCGGCCCGGCTCGATTGCAGGGCGGTCAGGAGGGCGCATGCGGTGCCGATCGCCAGGCCGACGCGCCGCAACCGTGCCATATTTCGGGGCGGATGCATGCGGTCCTGTAGATAGCGGCGGCGGCCGGATGTTCCAAGGGCGGCGGCCGTTCACCGTTGCGGCATTGCCCGCCGGCCATTGCCCGCCACAGCGCCGCGCGCTATGCGCGAGTCTGCATGTCATCAGCTTCCCCCCCGCGTCGCACCCGCCCCACCCTCGAGCACGCCGAACCCTGGACCGGCCCGCGCCCCGGCCATCGCCCGGTGCGCGCGGCCGCCAAGATCGCCGCCGTGTTGCTGTGGAGCGTGCCGGCGATCGCCGTGCAGGCCGCCCTGCTGCTGCTGTCGCGCCGGGCCGCCGCGGGGTTCGGCCGGTTCTACTGGCGGACGATCTATGTGCTGGTCGGCCTGCAGGTGCGGGTGATCGGCACGCGCACCTCGCCGCGCGCCGACCGCCGGCCGGTGGTCTACGTCTCCAACCACTCCTCCTGGCTCGACATCCCGGTGCTCGGCGGCCGGCTCGATGCCTGCTTCATCGCCAAGGACGAGGTGGGGCGCTGGCCGCTGGTCAGCACCATCGCCAAACTCGGCCGCACCGTCTATGTCCGCCGCTCCCGCACCAGCACCGGGCGCGAGCGCGACGACATGCAGGCCCGGCTGGCCGGCGGCGACAACCTGATCCTGTTCCCCGAGGGCACCACCTCCGACGGCGCCCGTGTGCTGCCGTTCCGCTCCGCCTTCCTGTCGATCGCCGAGGCCGCGGTCGGCGCCACCGGTCTGCCGCCGATCGTGCAGCCGGTGGCGGTGGTCTACGACGAGGCCAACGGCCTGCCGGTGATGCGTGCGCAGCGGCCGCTGTTCGCCTGGTATGGCGACATGGATATCGGCAGCCATCTCTGGCGCCTAGCCCAGCATCGCGGCCTGCGCGCCACCGTGCTGCTGCTGCCGCCGCTCGACCCCGCCGATTTCGCCGACCGCAAGGCGCTGACCCGCGCCACCTGGCAGGCGGTGGCCGATGGCGCCGCCACTTTGCGCCAGTACCGCCAGCCGGATGATCGAAACGCTTGACAGGCCCACCCTGCGATCTGCGACACTCCCCGCGTGCCCAGTCGTGTTCCCGGCTCTTGACCTTATGATCGGCAGCGATGATTCCTCCGCCCGCGCCAGCGCATTCCGGCGCGCGGATGGATTGGAGCCGCCTCGATGACCACGCCAGCACCTCGCCGCCTGCACATGATCACCTGGGGCTGCCAGATGAATGTGTACGACAGCGGCCGCATGGTCGACGTGCTGGCGCCGCTCGGCTTCGTGCCGACTGCGGTTCCTGACGATGCCGATATGGTTATATTGAATACCTGTCACATCCGCGACAAGGCGGCGGAGAAGGTTTTCTCAGAACTCGGCCGCCTGCGCGCGGTCAAAATCGCCCGCGCCGAGGCTGGCCAGACCACCATTTTAGCCGTCGCCGGCTGTGTTGCGCAGGCCGAAGGCGCCGAAATTGTCGCCAGGGCGCCCTATGTCGACATCGTTCTGGGCCCCCAGACCTACCACAAACTGCCCGAAATGGTCGCCCGCGCCAGCCGCGCCGCCGGCGCGGTGATCGAGACCGATTTCCCGGTGGAGAGCAAATTCGACCATCTGCCGGACGCCTCGGGGCCGCAGGGCCTGACCGCGTTCCTGACCATCCAGGAAGGCTGCGACAAGTTCTGCAGCTTCTGCGTCGTCCCCTACACCCGCGGCGCCGAAGCCAGCCGTCCGGCTGCCGCCGTGCTGGCCGAGGCGCGCCGCCTGATCGCCCAGGGCAGCCGGGAGATTACCCTTTTAGGTCAGAATGTTAACGCCTGGCACGGCCTCGGCCCGGACGACCAGCCGGCCAGCTTCGCGCAGTTGATCCGCTGGCTGGCTGACCTGCCCGGCCTCGCCCGCATCCGCTACACCACCTCGCACCCGCGCGACATGGACGCCGCGCTGATCGCCGCCCACGCCGAGGTGCCGGCGCTGATGCCGTTCCTGCATCTGCCGGTGCAGTCCGGCTCCGACCGCATGCTGGCGGCGATGAACCGCCGCCACACGGTGGCCGACTACCTTGATATCGTTGCCAAACTCCGCGCCGCCCGGCCGGACATCGCGCTGTCGTCGGATTTCATCGTCGGCCATCCCGGCGAGACCGAGGCGGATTTCCAGGCCACCATGGAGCTGGTCCGCGCCGTCCGCTTCGCCAGCGCCTTCAGCTTCAAATACTCCGCCCGCCCCGGCACCCCGGCGGCCGGCGCACCAATGCAGGTGGCCGAGGACGTGAAAGACCGCCGGTTGCAGGAACTGCAGGCGCTGCTGCGCGAACAGCAGAGCGAATTCAACGCGCTATGCGCCGGCCGCACCGTCGACGTGCTGATCACCCACCCCGGCCGCCGCCCCGGCCAGATCGGCGGCCGCACGCCGTGGTTGCAACCCGTCCACCTGAACGGCCCGGAATCGCTGATCGGCCGCATCCTGCCGGTGCAAATCGTCACCGGAAACCCCAATTCCCTGGTTGGAACCCTCATCAAGGAGCTTGCCGGCGCTTGACCCAGATCACCGCGTCTCCGGCCGACCGTATCGCTGCAACCCGCGTCGGGCTCGGGCCGGCGGACAAGGCGGTGACCCTGCATTTCGCCGACAACGCGTTATTATCCCAGCTTCTCGGCGATCACGACCGGCATCTGGTGCGCGTCGAGCAGGGCCTCGGGGTGCGGCTGTCCTGCCGCGGCAACCGGCTGGCGATCTCCGGCGACCCGGCCCGGGTGGAAGCGGCACACGCCGCCCTCACCGGCCTCTACCGCCGGCTGGAACGCGGCGAACAGCTCACCCCCTCGCTGGTCGACGCCGCCATCCGGCTGGCCGAAATCGACGACCCCCGCCTGCCGCTGTCCGACCTGCCGGCGATCCGCACCAAGCGCGGCGCCATCGGCCCGCGCAGCGCCGGGCAGGCGACCTACATGGAGATGCTCGGCGAGCACGAGATGGTGTTCGGCATCGGCCCGGCCGGCACCGGCAAGACCTATCTCGCGGTCGCCCAGGCGGTCGCCATGCTGATGGCCGGCAAGGTTGACCGCATCGTCCTCTCCCGCCCGGCAGTCGAGGCCGGCGAGCGGCTGGGCTTCCTGCCCGGCGACCTGAAGGAGAAGGTGGACCCCTACCTCCGCCCGCTGTACGACGCTTTGCACGACATGATGCCCGGCGACCAGGTGACCAAGCGCATGGGCACCGGCGAGATCGAGGTGGCGCCGCTGGCTTTCATGCGCGGCCGTACTTTGGCCCATGCCTTTGTTATCCTTGACGAAGCGCAGAACACCACGCCGGTGCAGATGAAGATGTTCCTCACCCGCATGGGCGAGGGCACCCGCATGGTGATCGCCGGCGACCTCTCGCAGGTGGACCTGCCGAAAGGCGTCCGCTCCGGCCTGCGCGATGCGCTGGAGACGCTGGAAGGCGTGCCCGGCCTCGCCGTCTGCCGGTTTGATAAGCGCGACGTGGTGCGGCATCCGCTGGTCGCCCGCATCGTCGACGCCTATGATCAGCGCAGCACCGCCGAAAAGGACACCAGCATGCGCCGGACCAGCGTCGAGGGCGACGCCAGCTAGATGGACCCCGGAACTAGACGCGGCCCCGCGCATGCTGAAGCCGGGGTCGAGATCATCATCGAAGACCCCGCCTGGCGCCGCTTCCTGCGCAACCCCGAGGCACTGGCCCGCCGCGCGGCATTGCTCGCCGGCGTGCCGGTCACCGTGGTGCTGTCGTCGGACAGCCACGTCAAACGGCTGAACGCCCGCCACCGCGGCCGCAACAAGCCGACCAACGTGCTGACCTTCGAGTCCGGCGACGTGGTGCTGGCGCTCGGCACCATCCGCCGCGAGGCGCTGGCCGCCGGCAAACGCCCGGCGCACCACCTGGCGCACCTGGTGGTGCACGGCGCACTGCACCTGCAAGGCCACGACCACCACGCCGCCGGCGAGGCCCGCCGCATGGAAATGCGCGAGACCTGGCTGCTGCGCCGGCTCGGGGTGCCTAATCCGTGGAGGGGAACGTGAAGTCTTCTTTGTTTGAAAACAAAGAAGCAAAAAAACTTCATCCCCTGGAGTGTACGGAATCTCCCGCGCCTCGCGGTTGCAAGGCGGATAAAAATTTTTTGGTTCTTTTTTTTCAAAAAAGAACACCTTTCTTATTACCTGAGCCATGAAGAAAATGCTGACAGACCTGCTACGCCATCGCCTGCGCCGCCGCCCGGCGGAGCACAGCGTGCGTGATTCCATCGCCGAACTGGTGCAGGAGGCCGCTGACGAGCCGCCGAGACCGGGCCACCTGCCGGAGCTGGACCGGCAGGAGCGGGCGTTGATTGCCAATGTGCTGCGCCTGCGCGGCATGACGGCGGACGATGTGATGGTGCCGCGCGCCGACATCGTGGCGATGAATCTCGACAGCACCTTGGAGCAGGCGATCGCGCTGATCCGCGATGACGGCCATTCCCGGCTGCCGGTGTATCGCGAGCAGTTGGATGATATTGCCGGCATGGTCCACATCAAGGACGTGTTCGGCTATGTCGGCCGGCCCGAGGCGTTCAAGCTGGAGGCGATCTTGCGCCGCCCGCTGCTGGTGGCGCCGCAGATCCCGGTGCTCGACCTGCTGTTGCAGATGCGCCAGGCGCGCATGCATCTGGCGCTGGTGGTGGATGAATACGGCGGCATCGACGGGCTGGTGACCATCGAGGACCTGGTCGAGGAGATCGTCGGCGATATTTCCGACGAGCATGACGAGGTCAATGGCCCGATGGTGACCGAGCGGGCGGACGGCGCGCTGGACATGAATGCGCGGCTGCCGATCGCCGAGTTCGAGGCGCGGATGGGCCCGATCCTGACCGATGACGAACGCGAGGCCGATATCGACACCATCGGCGGGCTGGTGTTCACGCTGGCGGGTCGGGTGCCGGCCAAGGGCGAGGTGCTGGGGCATTCCTCGGGCGTGGAGTTCCGCGTGCTGGATGCCGATGCGCGGCATATCCGCAGGCTGCGGGTGCGCCGGGCGGCGCCGCAGCAGGCGGCGGCCGAATAGCGCCGCTCACGCAGCCGTGTGGCCCGGCGCCATCCGGCTGCCATGATCGCGGCATTGACTGTGCGGGTGAAACAGACCTGGAGGCCCGACCGATGACCGACAGCGATTATGCCCGCAAGCTCGCCCAGCTCGACCATCTGCTGAACGATCCGGATGCTCCGATGAAGCCGAGCCTGGTCTGGGCGCTGCTGGCAGAAATCTCGCAGCATGACGCCGCGGGAGCCCAGTCCGCGCCGGGCGGCACAGCCGACTAACCGGGGGCGGACCAGCTTCGCCGCATCGCTGCGCCGGTTATCCGGCCGGGCAATGCTCGGTTTTGCCGTCGAGGAACGCCGCGAGGCAGGCGCCGAACCGGGCGTCGAACGCCGGTTCGTAGCCGCCCATATGGCCCTGCGGCTCTGCCGGGCGGTCGATCACCAGCAGTTTCATGCCGGTATGCCTTGCCGCCTGGCGGGCCAGGGCGATGCGTTTTGCCGCCCCCGGCTCCAGCGGATCGCCGCGCAGGGTGACGAAGGCGAAGCGGGCGGGGTGGCTGTGCTGCAGCGGGATCGCCTTGATCCGTTCCGCGAAGGCGGCGATGGCGGCCGGGCGGCGCTTCGGGTCGGTGCCGTGTGCGGCCGGCGAGATTGCCGCCACCGCGTCGATCAGCTTCGGCTCGGCGAGTGCGGCGAGCACGATGAAGGCGCCGCGCGAGTGGCCGGCCACCACCACCCGGCGATAGCCGCGCTGGCGCAGGGTTCTCACGCCTTGCAGCAGTGCCGCGCCGCTGTCCTCCAGCTTGTCGTGGCCGGGGGTGCGGTCCAGCCGCCAGATGTCGTAGCCGAGCGCCGCCATGCGGCCGACCCAGGGCTGGGCCGCCGGCGGGGTGGGATACTGGCCTTTGTCGTAGGCGCCGTGCAGCCATATCACCACGCCGCGCGCCATGCCGGGCCCGACCACGGTGAATTGCGGCGAGGGGTGCAGCACCGGGATTTGCGCGCGCGCCGCCAGCGGGGCGGCCAGCAGCGCCAGCAGGGCGATCAGCCGAAGCATGCGTCCAGCAGTTGCGCGAAGGCGCGGGCGCGGTGGCTGGTGGCGTGCTTGTGGGCCTGGTCCATCTCGCCATAGGTCTCGGCGCCGCCTTCCGGCACGAAGATCGGGTCGTAGCCGAAGCCGCGATCGCCGCGTGGCGGCCAGACCATGGCGCCATCCACCCGGCCCTCGAAACAGGCGGTGTCGCCGTCCGGCCACGCGAGGCACAGCGCGCAGGTGAACCAGGCGGCGCGGTTGGGGTCGTCGCCGGTTTCGGCCAGCACGCGGGCCATGGCGGCGGTGAAATCCTTGTGCGGGCCGGCCCAGCGGGCAGAGTAGATGCCCGGCGCGCCGTTCAGTGCGGCGACCGAGAAGCCGCTGTCGTCGGCCAGCGCCGGCAGGTTGCTGGCGGTGGCGGCGGCCAGGGCCTTGAGTTTGGCGTTGCCGATAAAGTCAGGCGCGGTCTCCTCCGGCTCGGGCAGGCCCAGCGCGTCGGCGGAGACCACTTCGACGCCCAGCGGGGCCAGCATGGCGGCGATTTCGCGCAGCTTGCCTTGGTTGTGGGTGGCCAGCACCAGGCGCTGGCCCGGAGGGAGGCGGCGGGTCATGCGGCTTCGATGGCCGCTCGCTGCGCGGCGAACAACTGCGCGGTGCCGTGCTTGGCAAGGGTGAGAAGCTGGTTGAACTGCGGCTCGCTGAACGGGTCTTTTTCGGCGGTGGCCTGGATTTCCACGATCCCACCATCGGTGAGCACGAAGTTGGCGTCCGCCTCGGCGTTGCTGTCCTCCTGGTAGTCGAGGTCGAGCACCGCGCCACCCTCCACCAGGCCGCAGGAGACGGCGGCGACCTGGCCGATCAGCGGGATGGTCTTGAGTACGTTCATCTTTACCAGATGTTTGAGCGCCAGATGCAGCGCCACCCAGGCGCCGGTGATGCTGGCGCAGCGGGTGCCGCCATCGGCGTTCAGCACGTCGCAGTCGAGCGTGATGGTCATTTCGCCGAGCGCCTTGCGATCCACCACGGCGCGCAGCGAGCGGCCGATAAGCCGTTGAATCTCCTGGGTGCGGCCGGATTGCTTGCCGCGCGCCGCCTCGCGATCGCCGCGGGTGTGGGTGGCGCGCGGCAGCATGCCGTATTCCGCGGTGACCCAGCCGAGGCCGGAATTGCGCATGAACGGCGGCACCCGCGACTCGACGCTGGCGGCGCACAGCACCTCGGTGCCGCCCATGCGGATCAGGCAGGAGCCTTCGGCGTGGTGGGAGAAGCCGGGGGTGATGGAGAGGGCGCGCAGCGCGTCGTGGGTTCGGCCGGAGGGACGCATGGGGGATTCGCCTGGAATGTTGGCCCCCGCTATGGCGTCCGCCGCCGGCTTGCGCAAGAGTCCCGCCGATTCGGAGGGTTGGACACATGCTAAATCTGGGAATTATCGGCGCCGGCATCATGGGCGAACGGATGGCCCGCGCCGCATTGGAGCAGGCGGTGGATGCGGTGCGGATCACCGGCATCTGGGACCCGGCGGCCGAGGCGATGGCGCGGATCGGCGCGGCGTTGCCGGCGATCCCGCAGGCGGCGAGCGTGGCGGCGCTGATCGAGGCGGCGGAGTGCGTGTACATCGCCTCGCCGCCGGCCACCCATCTGGCGCATGCGGCGGCGGCATTGGCGCAAAACCGGTCGATTTTCTGCGAAAAACCGCTGGCCGTGGACGTGGCGGCAGCGAGCGAATTCGTCGCCGTGCATTCGAATGCACGGACGGCGGTGAACTTTCCGATGGCGTCGTCCGCCGGGGTGGCGACGTTGCGTGGGTGGCTCGATGCCGGGGTGATCGGCACGCCGCGCGCGTTGTCGATCGAGGTGGCGTTCGCGACCTGGCCGCGGCCGTGGCAGCGCGACGCAGTGGGTTGGCTCGACCGCACGGCGCAGGGCGGGTTTACCCGCGAGGTGGTCTCGCACTTCCTGTTCCTCACCCGGCGGCTGTGTGGGGCGATGACGCTGCTGGCGCGCGAGGCGCAATTTCCCGAGGCGGGCCGCAGCGAGCGGGCGATCAGTGCGACGTTGCAGGCGGGCGGGCTGCCGGTGAGTCTTTCTGGCGGCGTCGGCACCACCGCGAAGGACGATCACAATCTCTGGACGCTGACCGGAGATGCCGGCGCGATCCGGCTGCGCGACTGGTCGGTGGCCGAGCGGCGGCTGGCCGATGGCAGCTGGCAGGCCGATCCTGCGGCGATGGCCAATGAGCGCACCCGGCCGCTGGTGCTGAAGCGGCAGCTGGAGGGGGTGGCGCGGATGACCGCCGGCCAGCCGCACCATCTGGCGACGCTTCAGGAGGCGCTGGAGGTGCAGATGGTGGTGGAGCGGATTCTGGCTGGCTGAAATCAGCGGAACCCTGCCAAT
Organism: Rhodospirillales bacterium; assembly: GCA_041691815.1. Classification (GTDB taxonomy): domain Bacteria; phylum Pseudomonadota; class Alphaproteobacteria; order Acetobacterales; family Acetobacteraceae; genus 70-18. The sequence goes on from JBEPTZ010000008.1 coordinate 26,752, forward strand.
ATAGTGAGGATGGATATTCCGCACCCCTCTTCGCCCGGCGGACGGCCGGGAACACGCGGCGGCGCGTTGCCCGGTGGGCTGGACGCACGCTCGGCCGCGGTGCTGCGCGAGATCGTCGAGCAGTATGTCGAGACCGGCGAGCCGGTCGGCAGCCGCACCCTGTCGCGCCGGCTGCCGATGAACGTGTCGCCGGCCACCATCCGCAACGTGATGGCCGATCTGACCGAGGCCGGGCTGCTGTATGCGCCGCACACCTCGGCCGGACGGCTGCCGACCGATCTTGGCCTGCGGCTGTTCGTCGACGGGTTGCTGCAATTCGGCGAGCTTTCCGACGAGGACCGCGACGCGATCACCGCCTCGCTGGCCGCCTCCGGCCGCAGCCTGGAGGACACGCTGGGCGAGGCCTCCGCCATGCTGTCCGGGCTGTCGATGGCCGCCGGCCTGGTGCTGGCGCCGAAGAGCGACGGGGCGTTGCGGCATATCGAATTCGTGCCGCTGGGCACCGGGCGGGCGCTGGTGATCCTGGTGAACGCCGACGGGCACGTGGAGAACCGGGTGCTGGATATTCCGCCCGGGGTGCCGCCCTCGGCGTTGCAGCAGGCCGGCAACTACCTGAACGCGCGGCTGGCCGGCCGGCCGCTGGCGGAACTGCGCCGCATCGTCGCCGAGGAACTGGCGGCCAACCGCACCGAGCTGGATGCGCTGTCGTCGCAGGTGGTGGCGGCCGGGCTGGCGACCTGGGCCGGGGAGGGGCGCGGCGGCAGCCTGATCGTACGTGGCCAGGCGCGGCTGCTGGCCGATGTGACGCAGATCGAGCGGCTGGCGGCGATCCAGACGCTGTTCGAGCGGCTGGAAACCCAGGAGACCATGCTCCGGCTGCTCGACCTCGCCGAGGGCAGCGAGGGGGTGCGCATCTTCATCGGCGCCGAAAGCGGGCTGTTCGGGGCCACCGGCGTCTCGATGGTGGTGGCGCCGGCGCGCAACGAGGCCAACCGGATCGTCGGCGCGATCGGGGTGATCGGGCCGACGCGGATCAATTATGGGCGGATCATCCCAGTGGTGGATTATACCGCGCGGGTAATCGGGCGGTTGTTGGGGTAGCAAAGGCAAGGACCTCTTTTTTGAAAAAAAGAGGCAAAAAACTTTTTATCCGCCTTGCAACAGGGGAGGGGTGGAGATGCAGGAGTCTCCAAAACGGACGAAAAGTTTTTTTGCTTCTTTTTGTTCGCAAAAAGAAGACCTTCCTTGCGTTCCCTGCCTCGCTGACAGCTTTGCGCCGGTCATGGCTTGTTTATCGCCGGGTGCTCCACTAACTGATCGGCCATGAGCACCGAGAACCCGCCTGTCCCCGAGCCTGCCGCGACCGAGGCGTCGCTGCCCCCTGACGGCATCATGGTGGTTGCCACCGCGCGGATTGCCGAGTTGGAGGCGGAGGTGGCCGAGTTGCGCGATCGCTGGATGCGCGCCGAGGCCGAGATGGCCAATGTGCGTGCCCGCGCCAAGCGCGAGGCGGAGGAGGCGCGGCTGTTCGCGGTGCAGAAATTCGGCCGCGACGTGGTCGAGGCGGCTGAGAACCTCAAGCGCGGCCTGGAGTCGATCCCCCCCGCCGCCGAGGGTGAGCCGGAACTGGTGACCAAGCTGCGCGATGGGTTCGAGGGCGTCGAGCGCAGCTTCCTCGCGCTGTTGGAGCGTAACGGCATCGTCCGCCAGGACCCGACCGGGGCCAGCTTCGACCCCAATCTGCACCAGGCGATGAGCCAGCAGGAGACCACCGAGCACCCGCCCGGCACCGTGGTGCAGGCCTGGACCCAGGCCTGGACGCTGAACGGCCGGCTGCTGCGTCCGGCGATGGTGGTGGTCAGCAAGGCGCCGGCCGGGGCCGGCGCGCCGACGGCTTAGAGCGTGATGACCGTAGGTGGAATCACACGAAGGTCTGAATCACGCGACAAAACAAAGAGCTAGAGCGGGGCGCCTTCGCCTATCAGAAGGCATCCCACTCTAGCCTCGCGCCGATTGCCCCGCGCGGGGAGCGCGGTGGTTCGGTCAGTCAGTCCATACCAGCTTGATACTGTTGCGTTTGGCGAAGTCGCGCGCGTTCTTGGGAATCTCCTCGCGCAGCTTCTCCATGCCAGCCTCGTCGACCTTGCCCTCCAGAAACAGGCCGCCGGTGGTGCTCATGATATCCGTGGCGGATATCCGCATCTCTTTGATATCTTTAGAGAAACTTATTTCCTGGAAGACATGGCCCTCGACCAGTCGGTCGGCATTGTCGGTATCCTGCAGGATCATGTGCCGATGGCAGGCGTTCAGCAGATCATCCATCAGCTCTTCGGAGGCATATACCGCGATGGCGAACAGCATATCGTAGGTGACCCGGCTGTTGCTGTCCTCGACCTTGAAGGTGTCGCCGACATAGTAGATGGCGCCCGGCTTGAGCGAATCGTTCAGGACGAAATGCGAGAATCCGTAGCCTTGGATGCCACCGCGCGGGCGGCGGCCGTAGTTCAAGGCGGCAAACTGCTGCCGCGCCTTCGGGTTGAACTGCGGGTTGTTGGCGGCATAGACGTTCGCGCCGCCTGGGGTGCCATCGACCTGCCTGAGGCCGCCGGTCTGCATGAAACGCGCAACGCCCTGCATGCCGGGCGTCTTGATATTGGCGCCGAAGGTCACCTTGGTATCGGCGGCGTCGCGGTCCTTGGCGGGGTTCATGGCGTTGCCGGTCAGGCGCATTTCGCGCCGGGTGGTGCCGTCTGCCTGCACGATGTCGCGCTGGGCGAGGTCGTACATCTGCGCGTAGGTCTTCCAGGTGTTCGGCGTTTCGAAGTAGCTCAGCGCCTTGAAATTGATGGTCAATTCGGCCGATTGCAGCGAGAAGGTGATCTGCTTCATCATCTCCAGCACTTGCTTCACGGAGTATCTCTTGAGGTCCCGCCGGGCTCTCAGACGTTGGAAGACGCGCGCATAGAGGTCGTCGGACTGACGGTTAAGTGAGCGGATTTCGCCACGGCTGAAATGCTGCATCACCACGGCGGCAGAGACGCCTTGCGCGCTGTCGGGCAATTGACTCGGCATTTTGGAGCTCGCCCACAACGCGGGCTTCTTCGGCGGCGATCCGGCGGGGCGGCTCGGCGCACCGCCGGTGGGAGTCGCGGTAGGGTCTTTTGTGCGTGAGCTACGAAACCAGTCCGACATCATTCTTCTCCAAAATCAATACGAATGAGAAAATGTAACTGCGAGCCGGGGATCGTGATGATCAGAAAATATCGGTTACGTAAAGTACAATCGTAGCCGGGTTGATTGAACTTCCCCGTGATCGCTCTCGCAGCCGGGATCCGTCGCCGGTTGGGGTCTTGTCCGGGTCCGCATGCTGCCCAAGTGGTGGGCCAGAAGCTGTATCGGCCTATGACAGCTCCGTGCCGGAAGATGGGTGGTCTGCACAAAATTTGTGCGTGCCGGGCTTGCTTCCGGGGCGGGGTGCCAATACATCCGGGATGTATCATTCATGGGGATCGGGGCGGTGCCACGGGCTGCCCGCGATCCGCTAACAAGGAGACTGGTATGAGCAAGGTCATCGGTATCGACCTCGGGACCACCAATTCGTGCGTCGCGATCATGGAAGGGCCGTCCGGCAAGGGCGAGGTCCGGGTGATCGAAAACTCCGAGGGCGCGCGCACCACGCCCTCCATCGTCGCGTTTTCCGACAGCGGCGAGCGGCTGGTCGGCCAGAGCGCCAAGCGCCAGGCGGTGACCAACCCGACCAACACGCTGTATGCGGTGAAGCGTCTGATCGGCCGCCGCTACGACGATCCGTTGGTGGCCAAGGACAAGGGCATGGTGCCCTTCGAGATCGTGCGCGGCGACAATGGCGACGCCTGGGTTGAGGCGCGCGGCGAGAAGTATTCGCCGAGCCAGATCAGCGCCTTCACGCTCGGCAAGATGAAGGACACCGCCGAGGCCTATCTCGGCGAGCCGGTGACCCAGGCGGTGATCACCGTGCCGGCCTATTTCAACGACAGCCAGCGCCAGGCGACCAAGGACGCCGGGCGGATTGCCGGCCTTGAGGTGCTGCGCATCATCAACGAGCCGACCGCGGCTGCCCTTGCCTATGGCATGGACAAGAAGAAGGCCGGCGTCATCGCGGTGTATGACCTCGGCGGCGGCACCTTCGACATCTCGGTGCTGGAGATCGGCGACGGCGTGTTCGAGGTGAAGTCGACCAACGGCGACACCTTCCTCGGCGGCGAGGATTTCGACGTGCGGGTGATCGATTATCTCGCGGCCGAGTTCAAGCGCGAGCAGGGCATCGACCTGCGCACCGACAAGCTGGCGCTGCAGCGGCTGAAGGAAGCCGCCGAGAAGGCCAAGATCGAGCTGTCGTCGAGCAAGGAGACCGAGATCAACCTGCCGTTCATCACCGCCGACGCCTCCGGGCCGAAGCATCTGGTGATGAAGCTGTCGCGCGCCAAGCTGGAAAGCCTGGTGGAAGACCTGGTGGCCCGCACGCTGGAGCCATGCAAGGCGGCGCTGAAGGATGCCGGGGTGACGGCGGGCGAGATCGAGGAAGTGATCCTGGTCGGCGGCATGACCCGCATGCCCAAGGTGATCGAGGCGGTGAAGCAGTTCTTCGGCCGCGACCCGGCGCGCAACGTGAACCCCGACGAGGTGGTGGCGATCGGTGCGGCGGTGCAGGGTGCGGTGCTGAAGGGCGACGTGAAGGACGTGCTGCTGCTGGACGTGACGCCGCTGTCGCTCGGCATCGAGACGCTGGGCGGGGTGTTCACCCGGCTGATCGAGCGCAACACCACGATCCCGACCAAGAAGAGCCAGGTGTTCTCCACCGCCGATGACGGGCAGACCGCGGTCACCATCAAGGTGTTCCAGGGCGAGCGCGAGATGGCGGCGGACAACAAGCTGCTAGGCAACTTCGACCTGCAGGGCATCGCCCCGGCGCCGCGCGGCTTGCCGCAGATCGAGGTGACGTTCGACATCGACGCCAACGGCATCGTCTCGGTGCAGGCCAAGGACAAGGCCACCGGCAAGGAGCAGCAGATCCGCATCCAGGCCAGCGGCGGGCTGTCGGATGCCGATATCGAGCGCATGGTGAAGGAGGCCGAGTCCAACGCCGAGTCCGACAAGCAGCGCCGCGCCTTCGTGGAGGCCAAGAACCAGGCCGAGGCGATGGCGCATCAGCTGGAGAAGAACCTCAAGGAGCATGGCGACAAGATCGCCGAGGCCGACAAGACCGAGGCCGAGGCCGCCATGGCCGCCGCGCGGGCGGCGATGGAGGGCACCGATGCCGCGGCGCTGACGGCTGCCAGCGAGCGGCTGAGCCAGGCGGCGATGAAGATCGGCGAGACCGTCTACAAGGCCGAGCAGGCCGCCAGTGCCGGGGCGGGTGCCGCACCCGAGGGCGGGGCTTCCGCCGGGGCGGCACCGGGCGGCGAGAAGGTGGTTGACGCCGAGTTCGAGGAAGTTGACGACAAGAAGAAGAAGTCCAGCTAGGACTGCTTCGGGCGAAACAGGCTGACCAGGGTCGCGCCCGCGCTTCGATCGAAGGCGGGCGCGGCTTTTTTTGCGTTGATTTTCAGCGCCACGTGAGAGGGCTGGGATGGCTAAGCAGGATTATTACGCAACCCTGGGTGTGGCGCGCGACGCCAGCGGCGACGATCTGAAGAAGGCCTATCGCAAGCTGGCGATGCGGCTGCATCCGGATCGCAACCCTGACGACAAATCGGCCGAGGCGAAATTCAAGGAACTGAACGAAGCCTACGACGTGCTGAAGGACGACGAGAAGCGCGCCGCCTATGACCGCTTCGGCCATGCCGCATTCGAGAATGGCGGCGGCGGCGGTGGCGGGTTTCAGGCCGGCGGGGCCGGGCTGGGCGATATCTTCGACCAGATGTTCGGCGACTTCATGGGCGGGCGCGGGCGCGGCGGGCCGCGCGGCGGCAACGACATTCGCGCCAGGGTGGAGATCGACCTCACCGAGGCGTTCCACGGCACCAAGGTGCAGTTGCGGGTGCCGACGCGGGTGGCCTGCGAGGCGTGCAGCGGCACCGGCTCGGAGAGCAAGGAGCGCGGGGCGGAGACCTGCTCCACCTGTCGCGGCGCCGGCAAGGTGCGGGCGCAGCAGGGATTTTTCCTGATCGAGCGGCCATGCCCGACCTGCGGCGGTAGCGGCCGGGTGATCCGCAATCCATGCAAGATCTGCCGCGGTGCCGGCACCGTGCAGCGCGAGCGCAGCCTCAGCGTGGCGATCCCGGCGGGCATCGAGGACAGCACCCAGATCCGCATGCAGGGCGAGGGCGAGGCCGGCGGGCCAGGTGCGCCGCCGGGTGACCTGTATGTGCAGGTGACGGTGCGGCCGCACGAGATATTCCAGCGCGACGGCGCCAACGTGTTCTGCCGGGTGCCGGTGCGGATGACCCAGGCGGCGCTGGGCGGCGAGGTGGAGGTGCCGTCGATCGACGGCAGCAAGGCACGGGTGAAGATCCCGGCCGGCACCCAGACCGGCGAGCAGTTCCGGCTGCGAAGCAAGGGCTTCTCTGTGCTGCGCAGTGCCGCGCGCGGCGACATGTTCATCCAGGTGGCGGTGGAGACCCCGCAGCAACTGACCCGGCGGCAGCGCGAGTTGCTGGAGGAGTTTGAGACCGAGGGCAAGAGCCACGCCAAGGGCAACCCCGAGTCGGACGGCTTCTTCGCCAAGGTGCGGGAGTTTTTCGACAGTTCGAGCCGGGGGTGAGGGCAAGCGGTTCTTTTTTTGAAAAAAAGAACTTTTTCATCCGCCTTGCGACACCGAGGGGCGGAGACTCCGGAGTGTCCAAAATGGATAAAGTTTTTTTGCTTCTTTGTTTTCAAACAAAGAAGACCTTTCTTTCTTTGAGGAGACCCGCGCCATGAACATCGGCATCGCCGGCATCGCCGGACGCATGGGCCAACTCCTGGCCGAGGAAGCGGTGGCCGCCGGGTTCACCGTCGTTGGCGGCGTGGATCGGGCGCCGGCGCCGGGTGCGGTGATGTTCGCCGATATCGCGGCGTTGGCGGCGGCGGCCGATGTGGTGGTGGATTTCACCCATGCCAGCACCGCGCTGGCGCATGCGGCTGCGGTGGCCGAGGCGGGGTGTGCCTGGGTGCTGGGCACCACCGGGCTGGATGCTGGGCAGGAGGCGGCGGTGGCGGCGGCCGGGCGGCGGACGGCGGTGGTGTATGCGCCGAACTATTCGCCGGGCGTGGTGCTGCTGGCGGCGCTGGCGGAGCGGCTGGGTGCGGCGCTGCCGGCCGAGAGCTATGACGCCGAGATCGTCGAGATGCATCACCGGCAGAAGGTGGACGCGCCCTCCGGCACCGCCGTGGCGCTGGGCCGGGCAGTGGCCAAGGGGCGCGGGGTGCGGCTGGAGGATGTCACCGAGAGCGGGCGGGACGGGCATACCGGCGCGCGGCGGACCGGGGCGATCGGGTTTGCCGCACTGCGTGGCGGCCAGGTGGTGGGCGAGCATACGCTGATCTTCGCTGCCGCCCACGAGCAGATTGCGTTGAGCCATCGGGCGTTCGACCGGCGGGCGTTCGCCACCGGCGCGATTCGCGCGGCGGGCTGGGTGCGGGGCCGGCCGGCCGGGTTGTACGGCATGCTCGACGTGCTGGGGATGACGCCCCAGGCTTGACCCCCAAGACTTGACCCCCCGCAGCCTTTCCGCCACACAGCCTCCGCCCCTCGGTCCTGCGGGGCATATCCATTCCGATCCCAGCCACCTTCCATCAGCGGGAACTGCACATGCGCGATACGGGCGAATTTCTGTTTACCTCCGAGTCGGTCTCGGAGGGGCATCCCGACAAGGTGGCCGACCGCATCAGCGATACCGTGCTGGACGCTTTTCTCGCCGCCGACCCCTATGCGCGCGTGGCCTGCGAGACGCTGGTGACCACCAACCGCATCGTGCTGGCCGGCGAGACCCGTGGGCCGGAGACGGTGACGCACGAGCATCTGGCGCATCTGGCGCGCATGGCGGTGCATGATATCGGCTACGATCAGGCCGGCTTCTCGTGGAAGAACGCCGAGGTGCATGTGCATCTGCACGCCCAGTCGTCCGACATCGCGCAGGGCGTCGATTCGGCCGGCAACAAGGACGAGGGCGCCGGCGACCAGGGCATCATGTTCGGCTATGCCTGCACCGAGACGCCGAGCCTGATGCCTGCGCCGCTGCACTACGCGCACCTGATCCTGCGGCGGATCGCCGAGCTGCGACGCAACAATGACGTGTCGGTGGCCGGGCTGCTGCCGGACGCCAAGAGCCAGGTGACGCTGAAATACGTCGATGGCAAGCCGGTCGGCGCGACCTCGATCGTGGTCTCCACCCAGCACGAGGAGCGGCTGGAGCTGCCGCAGATCAAGAAGATGCTGGTGCCGCTGATCGAGAGCAGCCTGCCGAAGGGCTGGATGCCCATCGAGAAGGAAATCTACATCAACCCGACCGGCAAGTTCGTGATCGGCGGGCCGGATGGCGATTGCGGGCTGACCGGGCGCAAGATCATCGTCGACACCTATGGCGGTGCCGCGCCGCATGGTGGCGGCGCGTTCAGCGGCAAGGACCCCACCAAGGTGGACCGCTCGGCCGCCTATGCCTGCCGCTACCTGGCCAAGAACGTGGTCGCCGCCGGGCTCGCCGAGAAGTGCACCCTGCAGATCAGCTATGCAATCGGCGTATCGCATCCGCTGTCGGTGTATGTCGATCTGCATGGCACCGGCGCCAACGTTTCCGAGGTCGAGCTGGAGGCGACGCTGCGCGAGTTGATGAACCTGACGCCGCGCGGCATCCGCGAGCATCTGCAACTGAACCGGCCGATCTACGCGGTGACCTCCGCCTACGGGCATTTCGGCCGCGACCCGGATGCCGACCTCGGCACCTTCACCTGGGAGAAGACCGACCTGGTGCCGGCGCTGAAGGCGGCGTTCAACCGCTGAGCAAGCCGCCGCCGGCCAAGCCGCCCCCGGCCAAACCGCCCCCGGATCGGCTGTACGGCCGCCAGCGCAGCCATCCGCTGCGGCCGCGCCAGCAACTTCTGCTGGACGCCACGCTGCCACGGCTGCGCTTTCCGCTGGAGTTGGCCGGCACCCCGCTGGCGGCGTTCGGCGTGCATTCGAATGCGCTGTGGCTGGAGGTCGGCTTCGGCGGCGGCGAGCACACCCTGACGCTGGCCGCCGCCCACCCCGAGGTCGCGTTGATCGCCTGCGAGGTGTTCGAGAACGGGCTGTGCTCGCTGCTCGGCCGCCTGGTGCCGGAGGGCGGCGAGGCCACCGCACCGCTGCCCGACCGCCTGCGGCTATGGGACGACGACGCCCGCACCCTGCTGCGGGCGCTGCCGGATGCCTGCCTCAGCCGGCTGTTCCTGATGTTTCCCGACCCCTGGCCGAAATCCCGCCACGCCAAGCGCCGCTTCGTGCATCCCGCATTGCTGCCGGAGTTGGCACGGGTGCTGAAGCCCGGCGCGCTGTGGCGCATCGCCAGCGACGACCCGACCTACCAGGCCTGGGTCGCCGAGGTGCTGGCCGCCCAGGACCTGTTCGACGTACCGCCACCGGCGACGACGCGGCCCGAGGGCTGGCCGCCGACGCGCTATGAGGCGAAGGCGCTGGCGGCGGGGCGGGAGCCGCGATACTGGGAAGTCAAGAGGAAGTAAGGTCTTCTTTTTGTGAACAAAAAGAAGCAAAAAAACTTTTTATCCATTGAAGACACCGGAGTCTCCGCCTCTCCGCTGCCGCAAGGCGGACAAAAAAGGTTTTTGGTCCTTTTTTTCAAAAAAGGACTGCTTGCTTCACTTCCGCCAGGTCAGCACCGAACTCGCCGCGTAGTTCCACACCAGGCTCATCGCCGCCCCGGCCAGCCCGGCCACCCACCACGACGAATGCCCCGGCCCGAACAGGAAGATCGACACGCTGAGGTTGCCGATCGCGCCGACGCTGCAGATCAGCGCGAAGGTGACCAGCCCGCGCAGCCAGCGCCAGCCAGCCAGCCGCCGGTCGCGGAAGGTGAACAGGTTGTTCAGCTCGAAATTGCCCAGGATGGCGACGGTGGTGGCCACCCCCTGCGCCGCCGGGAACGCCAGCCCGGCCACAAGCCCCAGCCACAGAACCAGCAAGTGTGCCGCGATCCCCAGCGCCCCGACGCCGGCGAACAGCACGAAGCGGATCGGCACGATATGGCCGATCATCTTGTCCAGCAGCAGCAGCACGTAGTCGCGCAGCACGCCGGCGTCCAACTTGCTGTCGCCATGCACCCGGCTGCGGAAGCTGTACGGCAACTCCACCAGCCGCGGCGGCGCCGGCAGCGAGGCGACGATATCCAGCAGAATCTTGAACCCCATCGCCGACAGGTTGCGCACCGCACGGTCGAAGGTCTCGCGGCGGATCATGAAGAACCCGCTCATCGGGTCGGACAGCGGCGCCTTCAGCAACAGCTGCGAAATCCGCGTGGCCAACGTGGAAAGCCCGGCGCGGGTGGCGTTCCAGTCCCCCACCCCACCGCCGGCGATATAGCGGCTGCCGATCGCCAACTCGGCGCCGTCCTTGGTCAGAGCGGCGAACATCAACGGCAGCAGCGTCTCGTCATGCTGCATGTCGCCGTCGATTGCCGCGATGCACGGCGCGAGGCTGGCCTGCGCCCCCTCGATGAACGCCGACGACAGCCCCCGCCGGCCGATCCGGTGCAGCAGGCGGATGCGCGGGTCGGCGGCGGCGGCGGCGCGCACCGCGTCGCGGGTGCCGTCCGTCGAGTCGTCGTCGACGAAGATCGCCTCCCAGCCGATGCCGGCGAGCGTCGCATCGAGCCTGGCGACCATCGGGGCCACATTGTCGCGCTCATTGAGCACCGGGATGACGACGCAAAGCGCCAGGGGGGCAACATTCATGACGGGCATCTAGCGCATCCACCCGCCCGCCGCCAAGCGTGCCGCGAAACCGTGCTTCGAAGCACCGCGCGGTCGGCGAACGCAACAGCGCGGAACACACAGTTGCATTCCGAGCGACAATCTTCGATAAATGTAAAGAATTAATGGCCAACGACGACAGAACGGATGCGCATCGTCCCCAAGCACCGCAAGTCCAGCCCAGACCGTCGGCACGCCGGGCCGCGGCACCTCGCCGCGCCGGGCCGGCCGCAGTGAGCCTCGGCGAAGACGGCGAGCGCTGGACCCCCGGCGAGGTCTGGTCGCTCAGCGAGGCGCTCGGCCTGGGCCGCGACAGCGAGCTTGCCGCCCTGCGCGACTCCGGCCTGGTCGACCCCGAATGGTATGCCGTCGCCGGCCCGCTGCCCGGCGATGATGCCGTGGCGCATTTCCTCGACCACGGCTGGCGCGAAGGCCGGCAGCCCAACCCGTATTTCGCCCCGGACTGGTATCTGCGGCAGAACCCGGACGTGCAGCGCGCCGGGGTGAACCCGCTGCTGCACTATCTGCGCTACGGTGAGGCCGAGCGCCGCGCCCCCTGCGCCTGGTTCGACCTGGCGTGGTACGCCAGCCGCCACACCGCACCCGCCGGGCGCACCCTGCTGTGGCATTTCCTGCAACAGCGCCGCGGCGGCACGGTCAGCCCGCTGCCGGAATTCGACCCGGTCTTCTACCTGGCCAGCTATCCCGACATCGCCACCGCCGGCGTCGACCCGTTCGAGCACTATCTGCGCTGGGGTTTTCGCGAGGGCCGCGACCCGTCGGCGGAGTTCGATACCAAATATTATCTGCGCCGCTACCTGGACGGCGACCTGGCGGAGAACCCGCTGCTGCATTACCGCCGCGCCCGCCAGCTGATCCGCCTGCACCCAAGGCCGCCGCAAGACGACAGCGATGCCTTCGAGCAGGTGCGCAGCACCACCCGCCCCGGCCCGCTGTTCGAGCAGCGGGCGCCGCTGCCGCGCTCCGCCCGCCGGCGGGCCAAGCTGCTGGCCTACTACCTGCCGCAATTCCACCCGATCGCCGAGAACGACGCCTGGTGGGGCGAAGGCTTCACCGAATGGACCTCGATCGCCCGCGCCATGCCGCGCTTCGCCGGGCACTACCAGCCGCGCATCCCGCGCGATCTCGGCCACTACTCGCTGGCCGACCCCGAGACCATGCGCCGGCAGATCGAGATGGCGCGCGAGGCCGGATTGTTCGGCTTCGTGCACTACTTCTACTGGTTCAACGGCCGCCGCCTGCTGCAGCGCCCCACCGAGGCGATGCTGGCCGACCCTAGCCTGGACTTCCCGTTCTGCCTGATGTGGGCCAACGAAAACTGGACCCGCCGCTGGGACGGCTCCGAGCAGGAGGTGCTGATCGCCCAGGACTGGCGGCGCGAGGACGAACCGGCGCTGCTCGACTGCCTGGCCCGGCATTTCCGCGATCCGCGCTACATCCGCATCGCCGGCCGCCCGGTGCTGATGCTGTATCGCCCCGGCCTGATCCCCGATGCCAAGGCCACCATCGCCCGCTGGCGCCAACGGTTCCGCCGCCGCCATGATGAAGACCCGCTGCTGGTGATGTCGCAGAGCTTCGAGGCCAGCGAGCCCTCGGAATTCGGCTGCGACGGCGCCATCGAGTTCCCGCCGCACAAGCTCGTCGACGGCTTGCCACTGCGCAACCAGGAGTTGCGCTATTTCGACCCGCGCGCCACCGCCCAGGTGTTCGCCTTCGCCGATATCACCGCCGCCTCGCTGGCCGAGCCGCCGCCGGACTTCCCGCTGATCAAAACGGTGATCCCCGGCTGGGACAATGACGCTCGCCGCCAGGGTGCCGGGCTGGTGGTACACGGCGCGACGCCGGCCGCCTATCAGGCCTGGCTGGCCGCCCTGGTCGACCGCGCGGCGGCGCACCCGTTCCTCGGCGAGGCGCTGGTCTGCGTCAATGCCTGGAACGAATGGGCCGAGGGAGCCTATCTGGAACCGGATTGCCATTTCGGCGCCGCCTTCCTCAACGCCACCGCCCGCGCCGTCGCCGGCCTGGGCGCCGAGGCGGCCGGGCCGGGGCTGCTGCTGGTCGGCCACGACGCCTTTCCGGCCGGCGCGCAACTGCTGCTGCTGCACCTGGCCCGCCAGTTGCGCGCGGCGTTCGGCGCCCCGCTGGAGGTGCTGCTGCTGCTCGGCGACGGCACGCTGCGGCCGGACTACGCGGCGGTGGCGCCGACACGGCTGGTCACCACGCCGGCGGAACTGCGCGAAGCGGCAACCGCCGCCGCCGCGCGCGGCTTCCGCACCGCGCTGGTCAACAGTGCCGCCGCCGCCTGGAGCATTCCGGCGCTGCACGAAGCCGGCATCGCCAGCACGCTGCTGGTCCACGAGATGCCGCGGCTGCTCGCCGAAAAACACCTGGAAGACGGCGCCCGCGCCGGGGCCGCGCTGGCGCGCCGGGTGGTATTCCCGGCCGAGGCGGTGCGCCGCGGCTTCACCGCACTCTGCCCGCTGCCGGAGGAACGCCTGCTGATCGCCCCGCAGGGTGTCTACCGCCCGATCACCTTCGCCACCCGCCGCCGCGCCGCGCTGCGCGCCCGTCTCGGCGTGGCGGACGGCGCCGGGCTGGTGCTGGGCGCCGGCTACGGCGATCTGCGCAAGGGCTTCGACCTGTTCCTGCAAGCCTGGCGGGCGGCCAGCCGGCGCGACCGGCACGTGGTGTTCTGCTGGATCGGCGCGCTGGACCCGGCGATGCGCAGCTACCTGGTGCCGGAAATCGAGGCCGCCCAGGCCACCGGCCGCTTCCTGCTGCCCGGCCACCAGGACGACGTCGCCGACTGGTTCTGCGCCGCTGATGCCTTCGCGCTGACCTCCCGCGAGGACCCGTTCCCCTCCGCGGTGCTCGAGGCGCTGTCCGCCGGCCTGCCGAGCGTGGCCTTCGAGGGCTCCGGCGGCATCCCGGCGCTGCTGCGCACCCATGGCTGCGGCCGGGTGGTGCCGATGGCCGACGCCACCGCGATGGCCCGCGCGCTGCTGGCCCTGCTTCATCAGGGTGACGCCGGCCGGGCGGGGCTGGCCGCCCTGGCCCGCCGGCACTTCGATTTCGCCGCCTACGCCGAGGCGATGCTGCATACCGCGCAGCCCGATCTGCCGCGCATCTCGGTGGTGGTGCCGGGCTACAACTACGCCCGCTACCTGCCGGCCCGCCTCGCCTCGATCTTCGCCCAGACCCACCCGGTGGCCGAGATCATCGTGCTGGACGACGCCTCCGCCGACCACAGCCCGATGGTCGCCTGCCGGGTGGCCGCCGCCGCCGGGCGGCAAATCCGCCAACTGGTCAACCCGGAGAACTCGGGCGGCGTGTTCCAGCAATGGCAGCGCGGCGTCGAGGAGGCGCGCGGCGACTGGGTGTGGATCGCCGAGGCCGACGACCAGGCCGAACCGGCCCTGCTCGCCACCCTGGCCGCCAGGCTCGCCACCGCCCCCGACGTGGTGATGGCGCTGTGCGACAGCCGCAGCATCGACGCCGCCGGCGAGGCCATCTGGCCGGACTACCAGGGCTACTACGCCAACCACGGCGCCAGCGCACTGGCGCAGGACGGCCTGTTCCCGGCCCGCGATTTCGCCGCCCGGTTCCTGGCCGAACGCAACCTGATCCTGAACGCCAGCGCCGTGCTGTGGCGGCGCACCGCACTGCTGGAAGCCCTGCGGCGCTGCAGCACGGAACTGGAAGCTTACCGCATGGCCGGCGACTGGCGGCTGTATCTGGAAGTGCTGGGCCACTCCGACGGCCAGGTCGCCTGGGTGGCACAGCCGCTGAACATCCACCGCCGCCACGCCGCCAGCGTCACCGGCAGCCTGCCGCCGGACGCACAACAGCAGGAAATCTCCCGCGCCCAGGCGGCGGCGCGCGAGATACTCGGGGGGGTGGAAAGCAGTAAGGAGGCGGCAGAATAGGCTTTCTTTTTGTGAACAAAAAGAAACAAAAAAACTTTTCATCCATTTTGGAGACTCCGCAGTCCCCACTTCACCAATGTCGCAAGGCGGAAAAAAGTTTTTTGGTCCTTTTTTTCAAAAAAGGACTGCTTCCTTTTTGCTGAACTTCCCCTGCGCCACCAGCGTCTCGGCAATCTGAATCGCGTTCAGCGCCGCCCCTTTGCGCAGATTGTCCGACACGCACCAGAACGCCAGCCCGTGTTCCACGGTGGGGTCTTTGCGCAGCCGGCTGACGAAGGTGGCGTCCTCGCCGGCGCATTCCAGTGGCGTCATGTAGCCGCCGTCCTCGCGGGTATCCATGACTGCCACGCCGGGTGCGGAGCGCAGCACGTCGCGTGCCGCAGACGCCGTCACCGGCAGTTCGAATTCCACGTTGATCGATTCGGCGTGGCCGATAAACACCGGCACCCGCACGCAGGTGGCGAACACCTTGATGTCGGGGTCGAGGATTTTGCGGGTTTCCACCACCATCTTCCATTCCTCCTTGGTCGACCCGTCATCCATGAAGCGGTCGATATGGGGGATGCAGTTGAAGGCGATCTGCTTGGTGAATTGTTGTGGCACGATCTGGTCGTGCACCAGCGAGCGGCGCGATTGCAGCAGCAGCTCATCCATGCCTTCCTTGCCGGCGCCGGAGACCGACTGGTAGGTGGACACCACCACCCGTTTGATCTTGTACTTGTCGTGCAGCGGCTTCAGCGCCACCACCATCTGGATCGTCGAGCAGTTCGGGTTGGCGATGATGCCGCGGCGGATTTTGCCCAGCGCCTGCGGGTTCACTTCCGGCACCACCAGCGGCACGTCGTGGTCCATGCGGAACTGGCTGGTGTTGTCGATCACGATGCAACCGGCGGCGGCGGCGCGCGGCGCATGGATCGCCGAGACCGCCGCACCCGGGCTGAACAGCCCGATATCGCAGCCGGCGAAGTCGAACGTGTCTAGGTTGCGCACCTTGAGCACGGTCTTGTCGCCGAACGAAATTTCGCTGCCGGCGGAGCGCCCGGAGGCCAGCGCGATCACCTCGCTGACCGGAAATTCGCGCTCGGCGAGGGTTTTCAGCATCTCGCGCCCGACCGCCCCGGTGGCGCCGACAACCGCGACCCGATAAGCCATCATGCATCTCCCGCAGAGGTATACCGGCTGCGGTTAGCCCCCGTGGCCGCGCAGATCAAGCACGGTCTGCGCCGCTCAGCCGTGCGACCCCAGCGCCTCGCGGTAGATCGCCGTCATCGCCACCCCGTCGGCGCCGATCTGGCCGCGATACATGCCCGAGCAGTTGAACGGCAGCGCGACGTTGCCGTGCGCATCGACGGCGATCAGCCCGCCGGAGCCGCCGATCGCCCCGAGATCGGCCACCACCTTTTCCGCCGCCGCCGCCAGCCCCTCGCCGAGAAACCGCATCCGGCTGGCGATCTCATGCGCCACGGCGTAGCGGATGAAGAACTCGCCGTGCCCGGTGGCGGAGATCGCGCAGGTGGCGTTGTCGGCCCAGGTGCCGGCGCCGATCACCGGGCAATCGCCCACCCGCCCGGGCGCCTTGCCGGTCATCCCCCCAGTCGAGGTTGCCGCCGCCAGGTTGCCGGCCGCATCGCAGGCCACCGCGCCCACCGTGCCATGCCGGTCGGCGTCGCTGCGGGTATCGGCCGCCGCCGCCGCGCGCCGCTTCAACTCCGCCTGCAACGCCTCCCAGCGCCGCGCGGTGTGAAAATGCCCGGCATGGGTGAACTCCACCCCGTTGGCGCGGCAGAAGTCCTCGGCGCTGCGGCCGATCAGCAGCACATGCTCGCTGCGCTCCATCACCGCCCGCGCCGCCAGCACCGGATGCAGCGGCCCCAGAATCCCCGCCACCGCGCCCGCCTGGCGCTCCCGCCCGTCCATGATCGCGGCGTCCATCTCATGCGTGCCGGCGCTGGTGTAGACCGCACCGCGCCCGGCGTTGAACTGCGGATCATCCTCCAGCGCCATCACCGCGGCGGCCACCGCCTCCACCGCCCCGCCGCCGCCGGCCAGCACCTGGTGCCCCGCCAGCAGCGCCGTGCGCAGCCCGGCGTGATACGCCGCCTCGGCCTCGGCGGTCATCGTCTCGCGCCGGATGGTTCCGGCGCCGCCATGGATTGCCAGGGTATGCATCAGCGCAGACTCCCGCACAGCGCACCCATCACGTTGATCCAGCGCAATGCCACGCCGATATCCGTGCATTCGAATGCAACGGTGCGCGGCGCTACCCGCTCGGACCCCGGAATCGTGCCGCACAGATCGGCCATCACCACGCTGGCGAGGTCAGCTTCCAGCCGAACCGGGCCAGGAATCCGGAATTTCTCCCCGGTTTTGCCCCCTGAAACCGCCCTTTTCGCCGCCTCCCGGATCGCCTTGCGGGCATTCTCCGGCGACATCGCCCGCGCCGTCCGATGCCCCAGCGCGTGCTTCACCACCACCATCTCGGCGGCCGGAAACAACGGCCCGCATTGCGCCGCCAACTGGTCATCGCCGGACAGCAGCACCACCGGCACGCCCAACTCGCCGGCATAGGCGCCATACAGCGTCGCCTCGGCGCAGTCGATGCCGTTGGCCCGCAGTGTCTGGAACGCCAACCCACTGACGGTATGCGATAAAACCCCATATCGCCCGGCACCGGAATGATACCCGGTGAAGAACACCGCCTGGAAACTGGCATCCAGCCCGGCCGCCATGCTCATCGGCTTCGGCCGCCCGCTGACCAGTTCGGCGCGCGGGTCGAGGTCCTCGGCGATCAGGTTGACCATCGGCCCGTGGCTGTCGCTGACCAGCACATAGCTGGCGCCGCCGTCGAACGCACCGTCGATCGCCGCGTTGACCTCCTGGGTCATCAGCCGCCGCGCGCGCTCGTATTCCGGGTTGCCGGCCTGGCCCTGCTGCGGCGTCACCACGCCGGCCACGCCCTCGATATCGGCAGAGATGAATATTTTCATGGGGTTGCTTTCAGTAAATCCCGCAAAGACGGCCGATGATGGCCAGCCCGGCCGGTGGTGGCGTCGGCGGCGTACAGCGCATCCAGCACCGCCTCCTGGGTCGCCTCGGCAGCGGCCTCGAACAGCAGGTCGATCCGCGGTTCGGCCAGCATGCGGCTCGCCAGCAGGTCAGTGGACGGCGCATGCGGCACCCGGTTGGCGGTGGTAAAACCCAGGAACACGTCGCCGCTGCCGTGCCCCCAGAAGCTGCCGGCCCAGGCCAGCCCCGCCCCGGCGCGCCGGATCACCCGGCGCAACTGCCGGTAATCCAACGGAATATCGGTCGCCAGCACGACGATCACCGAGCCACGCTCCGGGCCTGGCGCCGAAGCCGGGCCAACCCGCCGCCCATCCGGCAGCCGCAGATCCCCGGCGCGGCCGAAATTGGCCAGCAGCAGCACGCCGATATGCTGCGTCACCCCGTCCAGCACCACCTGCCGCGACGCGGTGCCGATGCCGCCCTTGCAGCCGAAGCTGCTCATCCCGGCGCCCGCCCCCACCGCGCCGACCGCGAAATCCACCCCGGCTGCATCCAGCGCCGCCCCGGCATCGGCCTCGGTCACCGCCATCGCCTGGATGTCGGACAGGTAGCCGTCATTGCACTCGCACACCACCGGATTGACCGTGCCGGTCCGCCGGCCGATCTGCGGGTTGGCGGCAATCGCCCGCCGTATCAACGCATTGCCGCAGGTGCCGACCGAAAACGTGTTGGTCAGCAGGATCGGCGTCTCCAACTGGCCGAGTTCGTCCACCTGCATCAGCCCGATGCTCTTGCCGAACCCGTTCAGCACATGGCTGGCCGCCACCGGCTTGTCGCGGAACGGGTCGCCGCCATGCGGCAGGATCGCGGTCACCCCGGTGCACACCTCGCCCTGGCGCAGCGTGCGATGGCCGACCGCCACGCCGAGCACGTCGGCGATGCTGTTGCGCCCGCCTGGCGGCAGGCGGCCGCAGGCGAGGCCGGCGGCGCGGGCCCGCTTGATGGCTGGTTCGGTCATGGCGGCGCCTCCTTCCCCGGCGAGGGTGGGAGCCTCGGCGAACCCGCTGGCGCTGTAAAGCCGGCAGCGAAGGATGAGTCGGAGAATTTTACACTTTCGACGGCGTGCAATAACGGGTTAACCCGCTGTTTTATATGCGGTATCCGGGATACCGGAGGCATCTCGCGCGGGATTGGCCGCCCGGGCCTGTCGGATTTTCTTACACCGCCACCGAGCACCCGCTATCGAGCCCCGAAAACTCATGGCTAACATATTGGAATATAGCCTTTTCGATAGATGGCATGACGTTTGCATCGATCACGCCGGGTGGGCCTGATTCGGCGCAGTCACGTTGAGGCGGTTGGCTCGCTGGCCGGATAAAAGCCGGTTTGTGGGCCGAGCGGCGGAGATATTGACGAGAAATGGAGTTCAGACCGTGAATGCCTATCTTCGGAATTTAATGGTTGGCGGTGTGCTGGCGTTGGCCGCGGTGCATGCGCAAGCGGCAGTGCCGGCGGTGACCTGGACGTTTCAGGGCGTTCCGTTCGTTGAACTTGACGACGGCAATGGCAATCCGGTGTTTCCGCAGCCGGTCTCTTCCTCACCCCTCGCGGTGACCGGTGGTATCCAGGCCGGCGGCACGATGACGTTCGATACCAGCCATAATCTGATCGCGTTCAATTTCGTCACCATCGGTACCCCGTTCAGTTTCACCTATACGCAGGCTACGGCCTCCGTCTATGCGCCATCCAGCGACTTCAACCCGTCATGGGGCGGTGATCCGGCTGATCGGCCGCTGAACTGGACGTTCCAGGCCTATTCCGGCGGAGCCGAGTATGACCTGATGATCACATTTGCCGCCGGTGGTGATCCGTCCGTGTGGGGGGCCGGGTCGCTCCCGTCGATCTCCATTGATCCGAGTGGCACCTCCGAATCCTACTCGAGTGCACCGTCGCGGGAGTCTCTCGCGATCGAATCGATCGTTAGCCCGAGCGGATATACCCGCATTGGCTCGTCCGACGGTCCCCTGCTGGCTGGCGTTGCGACCCGCATTCCGGAGCCTGCCAGCATGGCGCTGCTCGGCACCGCGTTGCTGGGCCTCGGCGCCGCGGTTCGTCGCCGCAACCGCAACGCCGCCTGATCCCAGCCGACCATATTTCAGCCTGAACCGGCGCGGCCTCCTCGGGGGCCGCGCTTTTTTGCGTTACAACCAGTGCCGCGCCGAATGCGCCGCCGCCGCGGATTTGCCGCGATCGCCGAACATGCTCTAGAACGGAGCCGCTGCCGACAGCAGCGCCGATCCCGTTCCAGCGCCCTGTTTTGGCGCGCGATTCAAACCCAGGATGCGACCACAGGCAGCCGTTGCGCGCCGGGGATCGCCGATCGTCACCGCCGGGAGTTCCGCCATGCCGCCCAAACCCGTCATGCTCGCGATCCTCGATGGCTGGGGCTGGCGCGAGGAGAAGGCGGACAACGCCGTTCGCCTGGCGCACACCCCGACCTTCGACCGCCTGTGGTCCACCGCCCCGCACGGCTTCCTGATCACCTGCGGCCTGGATGTCGGCCTGCCCGAAGGCCAGATGGGCAATTCCGAAGTCGGCCATCTCAACATCGGCGCCGGCCGGGTGGTGATGCAGGACCTGCCGCGCGTCACCACCGCCATCAAGGACGGCTCGCTGGCCACGCTGCCGGAACTGCTGGCGCTGATCGACAAGCTGCGCGCCAGCGGCGGCACCTGCCACCTGTTCGGCCTGGTCTCGCCGGGCGGCGTGCATTCCCACCAGGACCACGCGGTGGCGCTGGCCCGGGTGCTGGCCAAGGCCGGCATCCCCACCGCCGCGCATGTCTTCACCGATGGCCGCGACACGCCGCCGCGCGCCGGCGCGGAGTACGTCGCCCGCTTCCGCGCCGCCCTGCCGGACAGCATCCCGATCGCCACAATCAGCGGCCGCTACTACGCGATGGATCGCGACAAGCGCTGGGAGCGGGTGGCCAAGGCGTACCTCGCCATGGCCGAGGCCCGTGGCCCGCATTTCGCCGACGCCGCCAGCGCCATCGACGCGGCCTATGGCGCCAACATCACCGACGAGTTCATCGTGCCGGCGGTGATCGGCAACTATAAGGGTATGCAGGACGGCGACGCGCTGCTCTGCTTCAACTACCGCGCCGACCGGGTGCGGCAGCTCTTCGCCCCGCTGGCGGTGCCCGGCTTCGCCGATTTCCCGCTGCCCCGCCAGATCAAATTCGTCGCCGCCGTCGGCATGACCCGCTACAGCGACGCGCTGGCGCCGTACATGACCGCATTGTTCCCGCCGCAGGTGATGCACAACCTGCTCGGCCAGGTGGTCGCCGCCGCCGGGCTGCGCCAGCTCCGCATGGCGGAGACCGAGAAATACCCGCACGTCACCTATTTCCTGAACGGCGGCATCGAGACACCGAACGACCGCGAGGACCGCATCATGGTGCCCTCGCCGAAGGTCGCCACCTATGACCTGCAGCCGGAGATGTCGGCGCCGGAACTGACCGCCAAGGCGGTGGAGGCGATCGGCCGCGGCCTCTACGACCTGATCGTGCTGAACTTCGCCAACGCCGATATGGTCGGCCACACCGGCAGCCTGACGGCGGCGATCGCCGCTGTGGAAGCGGTCGACACCGGCCTTGGCCGCATTGCCGACGCCATCGCCAAGGCCGGCGGTGCGCTGCTGGTCACCGCCGACCACGGCAACAGCGAACTGATGCGCGACCCCGAAACCGGCGGCCCGCACACCGCCCATACCACCAACAAGGTGCCGGTCATGCTCCAGGGCGCGCCGGCGGGCACCGCCCTGCATGATGGTCGGCTGGCCGATATCGCGCCCACCTTGCTGGCGCTGCTTGGCCTGCCCCAGCCGAAAGAGATGACTGGGCTAAGCCTTATCAGCAAGCAGAAGTGAAGAGACAAGGAAGCACTTCTTTTTGTGAACAAAAAGAAGCAAAAAAACTTTTCATCCATTGGAGACTCCGGCCTCTCCGCCCCACCGCTGCCGCAAGGCGGATAAAAGTTTTTTGGCTCTTTTTTTCAAAAAAGAGCGTCTTCCTCGCCTTGCTGATCGCCACCTCCGCCACCGCCGCCCCCACCCGCCAGCAGTTGCGCCAGGCCGAGCGCACCCGGGCCGCCGAACTGAAAGTCCAGCAGGACGCCGCCGCGCGGGCCGATGCGGCGCGCGCCGACGCCGTTCGCCTCACCGCCGCGCAATCCGAGGCGCTGGCGCATCTGCGCGACGCCGAAGCCGCCACCGAGGCCGCCGCCGCCCGCATCGCAGCCCTGGAGCAGCGTCGCCGCGAGGCCCAGGCCAGGCTCGACCGCCGCAGTGCCGACATGGTGCCGCTGCTGCCGCTGCTGGAGCGGCTGTCGCTGTACCCCGCCGAAACCCTGCTGGCGCTGAACCTGCCGCCGGAGCAGGCGATCCGCGGCATGCTGGTGCTGGGCGGCCTGGCCCGGCAGTTGGAGCAGGATGCCAGGGCGTTGCGTGGCGAACAGGCCAGGGTGGCGCTGCTGCAGGCCCAGGTAAGCGCCGAGCTTCCGGCGCTGGAGGCGGCGCGAAACGCGCAGCAGGCCGCCGCCGATGCGCTGGACACCCAACTCGCCACCAGCCGCGACACCCTGCACGGCGCCGAGGCCGATGCCGAGCAGGCCGCCAAACGCGCCGCCACCGCCGCCGCCCGTGCCGACGACCTGCGCGCCGCAATCGCCGCATTGGAAGCCGCCCGCCGCGCCGCCGAGGCCCGCGCCCGCGCCGAGGCCGCCCAGGCCGCCCGCAGCAAACAGGCCGCCGAGGCCGAGGCCGCCCGCAACCGGCAGGAGGCGCTGGCCCGCCCGGCCGGCCCTGGGCTGGCGCCCGACCGCCCGGCCGCCGGCGCCCCGGTGGCCGGGCACGTGGTGCGCCATTGGGGCGACACCACCATCGGCGGCCCGGCGATGGGGGTCACCTACCAGGCGGTGGCGCGCGCCCGCGTGGTGTCGCCCTGCACCGGCAAGGTGGTGTTCGCCGCGCCGTTCCGCAGCTTCGGCAATCTGATGATCATCGATTGCGGCGGCGGCTATCATTTCGTGCTGTCCGGCTTCGCGCAGATGGATGCGCCCATCGGCCGCCGCGTCGCCGCCGGCGCGCCGGTGGGGGTGATGCCGGACTGGGACCCCAAATCCGGTGGCGAGCGCCCATTACTTTATGTTGAGTTGCGTCACAACGATTCCCCGGTTGATCCTGCGACGTTCCTGCGTGGCAAGGGCTAGGGAACTACGCTAGGTATAGGAATCGGCCGTGATCTGCCTATCTGGGCAAGGTTGCCCACGGACGGACTTGGGTTGTGACATTTGAATGAACAGCGACGGCCGTCGTCGCCGCGCGAGAGGGACTGGGAATGAAGCTTCGCACCGGGCTGCTGCTGAGCGCCGCGTTCGCCGTCGGCGTTCTGGCTGGCCCCGTTGTCGGCGTGGGCGGCAGGCACGCGGCTGGCGTTCTGCAACATCAGTTCGCCGGCGTGCTGTTCCCGGCTGCCTGGGCGCAGGCCTCGCCGGCCAAGCCGGACGACGCGGCAACGGCTGACACCAAGCCCGCCGACAAGGCCGAGACCTACCGCCTGCTCAACCTGTTCGCCGACGTGTTCGAGCGGGTGCGGGCCGAATATGTGCAGCCGGTGCCCGACAAGGAGCTGATCGAGAACGCCATCAACGGCATGCTCACCGGGCTCGACCCGCACAGCAACTACATGAACGCCAAGCAGTACCAGGACATGCGGGTGCAGACCCGCGGCGAGTTCGGCGGCCTGGGCATCGAGGTGACGCAGGAGGGCGGCTGGATCAAGGTGATCAGCCCGATCGACGACACCCCGGCCAGCCGCGCCGGCGTCAAGGCCGGGGACCTCATCACCCAGATCGACGGCAGGACGGTGCAGGGCCTGAGCCTGAACGACGCGGTCGACAAGATGCGCGGCAAGCCGGACACCGAGATCAACCTGACCATCCGCCGCCAGGGCGTGGACAAGCCGGTCCAGCTGTCGATGAAGCGCGAGGTGATCAAGATCCAGGTTGCCAAGTCGCATCTGGAGGCGCCGGATATCGCCTATATCCGCCTCACCAGTTTCAGCGAGCAGACCGACGCCGGCCTGCGCGCCGCCTTCACCAAGCTGCAGGCCGAGGCGCATGGCAAGCTGCGCGGCGTGGTGCTGGACCTGCGCAACAACCCCGGCGGCCTGCTCGACCAGGCGATCGCGGTGTCGGACGATTTCCTCAACCAGGGCGAGATCGTCTCCACCCGCACCCGCCAGCCGCAGGACGGCCAGCGCTGGAACGCGAAGGCCGGCGATATTACCGACGGCCTGCCGGTGGTGGTGCTGATCAACGCCGGCTCGGCCTCGGCCAGCGAGATCGTCACCGGCGCGTTGCAGGACCAGCGGCGCGCCATCGTGCTGGGCACCCGCAGCTTCGGCAAGGGCAGCGTGCAGACGGTGATGCCGCTGCCTGGCGGCGGCGCCATGCGGCTGACCACCGCGCGCTACTACACGCCGTCCGGCCGTTCGATCCAGGGGCTTGGAATCACACCGGATATCGAGGTGAGCGAGACACGCGTTGAGGCGCCGAGCTTCGGCCCGTCGCATGAGGCGGATCTGCGCGGTGCCATTGCCAACACCGGCGGGGCGCCGCAGAACGCGGCACCGCCGCGCAACGATCTGCCGGCGATCGCCAAGGAAATCCCGAAGCTGCCGCCGGAAAACCAGCCGAAATACGATCCGGCCGATTTCAAGACCGATTTCCAGTTGCAACAGGCGCTGCGGGTGCTGCACGCCATGCCGGCCCCCGGCGCCAAGCCCTAAAGGGTAAGAGTTTTTTGGTTCTTTTTTGCAAAAAAGAACCCTTCCTTGCTTCCTGAGGAGCCAACTGCCGTGGCCGCACCTCCCCGCACTCCAGCACGCCGCAGCGGGTGGCGGGGATTGGTGTGGTTCTGGGCGATCGTTCTGCTGGTCGCCGC
Source organism: Rhodospirillales bacterium (assembly GCA_041691815.1). Taxonomy (GTDB): domain Bacteria; phylum Pseudomonadota; class Alphaproteobacteria; order Acetobacterales; family Acetobacteraceae; genus 70-18. The sequence goes on from JBEPTZ010000008.1 coordinate 51,630, forward strand.
GGCCGGGGCGGGCATGTTGCAGTATCTCGGACCGCCGGATGCGGTGATTGTGCATTCGAATGCACCGCCAGCCGCGTATGCCCCGGTGGCGACCAAAGCGCCGGCTCCGGTGGCAGCGAAATTGGCCGATATCGGGCCGGTTCATGCGGCCGGTGCGCCGATTTTGCCGCCCGATCCGGCACTTCTGACGCCGATTCCGGGCAGTGAATCCAGCCTGCCGCGGATCGGGCCGGATGGGCGGATGCCGATGCGGGTCTATGCCGCCGGCTACGACCCGGCCGACGCGCGGCCCAGGGTGGCGATCCTGCTGGCCAATATCGCGATGGGCGAGCAGGACAGCGAAGACGCCATCAAGACGCTGCCGCCGGCGGTTTCGCTGGCGGTTTCACCCTATGCGCCGAATCCCGGCCGGCTGGTGGAGCTGGCGCGGGCGACCGGGCATGAGTTGCTGATCGGCATTCCGATGGAGCCGCAGGGCTACGCGATGAACGATCCCGGCCCGATGGCGCTGATGACCGGGCTGTCGCCGGCGGAGAATGCGGCAAGGCTGGATAAGGTGCTGGCGCTGTTCAACGGCTATGCCGGGGCGACCGGGGCGATGGGCAACGGGCTGCGCGGCGAGCGCTATGCCGCCTCGGCGCAGATTGTGCCGATGTTGCAGGAGCTTGCGCAGCGTGGGCTGTTCTATATCGATCCGCGACAGGGCGGCAAGTTGCCGGCGGCCGGTGCCCGGTTGGCCAGCCGGGCGGTTGACCTGGTGCTGGACGAACCGCCATTGCGCACCGAGATCGAGGCCAAGCTGGCGCGGCTGGTGCAGTTGGCGCGCGACCATGGCAGCGCGCTGGGGCTGGCCGATGGGCCGTCGCCGGTGACCACCGGGCGGATTGCTGCCTGGGCGGCGACGTTGAAGCAGCAGGGGCTGGTGCTGGTGCCGGTGAGCGCGCTGATTGCTCCGCCAACCGTGGAGGCGAAGCCATGAGCGAGTTGCCGTATCGGCCGAATGTCGGTGCCGTGCTGTTCAATGCCGAGGGGCGGGTGTTCGTCGCCCGCCGCGCCGATCTGCCGAATGCCGAGGGGGCACCCGGCGGCTGGCAGTTGCCGCAGGGTGGGATCGATGAAGGCGAGGACCCGCGCGGGGCGGTGCTGCGTGAACTGGCCGAGGAGATCGGCACCGATCGCGCCGAGATCATCGGCGAGCATCCGGGCTGGCTCAGCTATGATCTGCCGCCGGAGTTGCTGGGGGTGGCGCTGCGCGGGCGGTTCCGTGGCCAGCGGCAGCGCTGGTTCGCGCTGCGGTTTTTCGGCGTTGATGCCGATATTCGGCTGGACGCCGACCCGCATCCCGAGTTCGATGCCTGGCGCTGGGCGGCGCTGGCCGAGTTGCCGCTGCTGGCGGCGCCGTTCAAACGCGACATCTATGTGGTGCTGGCGGAGTCGTTCCGGAGCTTTGCGCGGTAGCATAAAAAAACCGGCAGCCTCTCGGCCGCCGGTTCGATCACTGAAATGAGTCGGTAGGTTCAGATTAAATCTCAGCTCCGGCGGCGGCGGCGGATCATCATCCCGAGGCCAAGCAGGCCGGTGCCCAGCAACGCCATGCTGGCGGGTTCCGGAACACCCGGCGGAGGGGTTTCCACATAGTGATATGCCAACGCCAGGTTCAGCGTCTCGTCGGTCGTCACCGTCTGCTGGACGTTCCCGCTTGATGCACCCGTGGTAACATAGGTCGAGGTGCCGAACACGACCGTGTAATTCCCGGCGCCGACGAGGGCGGCATCAATCGACCCCAAATTCACCAGGGTAAACAACTTGGAGAAGCTAACGGGGGAACTGTTCCCGGCGAGGATAGTGCCCACAACCTGGTTCGAAAGCAGGTCGCCAGAGGACACATTGAAATTAACGGACGACGGGCTATTGCCGTTCAGCCCCGATGAGAATGCTCCAACGATGGTAGTGCCCGCCAGCCCTGAAGTCGTGATGTTGTCGGTGCTGATCGAGACGGCCTGCGCATCCACGGTGCCCGTGGCGGTCACGCTGCCATGCGTGGTGTAACTCCCGCTGATCGTCACGGTCATGCCGGTCAGCGTTTGGCCGGTGGGCGTGCCGAGGGAACCCCATTGCGGGATGTCGAACTGGAACTGCGCATCGGTCTGCCCGGTCGCCGTTGCGCCGTAGCTGCAGGTGCCAGCGGCACAGGTGTACGCGGTGGTAACTCCGGCAAGGATCGGCGACGCCAATGCCCCTGTCGTCGCACCCATCATACCAAGAGCCGCCACCGCCCCAACCGTTAAAGCGCCCTTAAAATTTCCAAGCACCGAAACTCTCCTTCAAAATCCACATCAACGGATCAGCGAGACCGTCCTGGCTAGGTTGTAAGCAGGATACGTGCCAGAGATAAATCGTCAGGAATTTCAATTGCATATCAATTCCCACGGAGCGGATGGGCAACCAAGTGTAAAAAACCCCGACACGCTGACGCAGGGGGATTGGCACGGCAATCGTGCCGGTCAGCCAACAAAGTATCTGAAAGACAGTTTAAGACATTGAAAAATCGAATAAATTCCGACTTCGGTCATCCGTCTGGACGATCTGGCTGGCGCCTTGCGGCTGTAAAGTTTTCCGACTCACAAGCGGCGCCTACTCCTGCGGATCGGGCTCCAGCCGGGCGCCGCGCAGGGTTTGGTCAGAGCGGATTTTTTCCAACGTTTCCAGCCTCTTTTCGGCCTTGGTCCGGCCGTGCAGCAGCCGCTGCTGCTGGGCGGTGGCGTCGGCCTCGGCGCGGTCGCGCTGCTTCCTGGCGCGGCGGAGGTTGACGATCTCGGCCATGGGTCCATCCTTCCGGTGCAACGCGTGACAGGGAGACCCGCCATGGGCACCACTATCCAACTGACGGCGGCTGACGGGCATCAATTCTCGGCCTATCGGGCCGGGCCGGACAATGCCGGCAAGGCGCTGGTGATCGTGCAGGAGATCTTCGGGGTCAACCATCATATCCGCACGGTGTGCGACCGCTTCGCCGCCAAGGGGTTCGCGGTGATCGCACCGGCGCTGTTCGATCGCGCCACGCCGGGTAGCGAGCTCGGCTACACCGCCGAGGACGTGGCCAAGGGGCGCGAATTGCGCGGGCAGGTGCCGGATGCCGGCGCGATGGCGGATATCGAGGCGGCGGCGGCGGCGCTGGCCGGCACCTCGCTCGGCATCGTCGGCTATTGCTGGGGCGGCACGCTGGCCTGGTGGGGCGCCACCCGCAGCACGAAGTTCAAGGCGGCCAGCGGCTGGTATGGCGGCGGCATCGCAGCGACGCGAACCGAGACACCGAATTGCCCGGTTCAGTTGCATTTCGGCGAGAAGGACGGAAGCATCCCGCTTGCCGATGTCGAGTTGATCCGCGCGGCGCAACCTGGCGCGGAAATATATGTCTATCCAGGCGCGCAGCACGGCTTCGGCTGCGACGAGCGCGGCAGCTTCAGCGCACCGGATGCGGCACTGGCGCAGGAGCGCACGCTGGCGTTTTTCGGCAAGCATCTTTGAGACAAGCAAGCAGCGCTTTTTTGTAAAAAAGCGCGCAAAAAACTTCATCCCCGGGGAGTCTGAACCGCGGCAGCGGTGACTCCAGGGGATGAAGTTTTTTTGCTTCTTTGTTTTCAAACAAAGAAGACTTACTTTTTCTCTCGCTTACTTTCCGTCCTCAATTGCCCACACGCCGCCAGGATATCCTGCCCGCGCGGCGCCCGCACCGGCGAGGAGAAGCCGGCGTCCATGACGATGCGCGAGAAGCGGTCGATGGCGTTGCCGCTACTGGTTTCGTAGGGGCTGCCGGGCCAGGGGTTGAACGGGATCAGGTTCACCTTGGCCGGGATGCCGGCGATCAGGCGGATCAGTTCGCGGGCGTCGGCCTCGCTGTCGTTGATGCCTTTCAGCATCACGTATTCGAAGGTGATGCGCCGGGCGTTGCTAGCGGCGGGGTAGCGGCGGCAGGCTGCAAGCAGCTCGGCGATGGGGTACTTGCGGTTGAGTGGCACGATCTCGTCGCGCAGTTCATCGCGCACCGCGTGTAGCGAGACGGCCAGGTTGACGCCGAGTTCGGTGCCAGCGCGGTCCATCATCGGCACCACGCCGGAGGTGGACAGGGTGATGCGGCGGCGGGACAGGCCGATGCCTTCGCCGTCCATCACGATGGTCATCGCCTTGGCAACGTTTTCGTAATTGTACAGCGGTTCGCCCATGCCCATCAGCACGATGGTGGACAGCAGGCGCGGGGTTTCGCCGTGCGGGCTGGGCCATTCGCGGTAGCTGTCGCGCGCCGCCATGAACTGGCCGACGATCTCGGCGGCGCCGAGGTTGCGCACCAGCGCCTGGGTGCCGGTGTGGCAGAAACGGCAGGACAGGGTGCAGCCGACCTGCGAGGAGATGCAGACCGCGCCGCGGTCCTCGTGGCGGTCGGGGATGTAGACGGTCTCGGCTTCCTGGCCGTCGCGGAAGCGGAACAGCCATTTGCGGGTTTCGTCGATGCTGGTCTGCACCACGGCGGCTTCCGGGCGGCCGATGACGAAGTGCTCGGCGAGTTGCGCCTGCAGCGGTTTGGCGATGCTGGTCATCGCGGCGAAGTCGGTGGCGCCCTGGTGGTAGATCCAGTGCCAGAGCTGCTTGGCGCGGAATTTCGGTGCGCCGATGGTGGCGAGTTCGGCTTCCAGCTCGGCGCGCGACAGGCCGACCAGCTCGCGGCGGCCGTCGGCGAGTTGCGCCGGCGGCGGGGCGAAGCGGGCGGTTTTCGCCAGGATGCGGGTGCGTTCGGCCTCGGTGAGGTCGAGCACGCCGTCCGGGGGGGTCATTTGGGGGGGCAGGCCTTGCTGATCGCGGCGTAGGCGGCGGAGAAGCCGCGCAGGCTGAAGGTGTCGACGACCGGCTTGCCCTTGGCCTCGGGCGAGTGGGCGATGGCCTGGTTGGCCTTCTGGAAGGCGGCCACCGCGGCGTGGCCGTCGCGCGCGAAGGCGGAGCGCTGCGCGGTGTAGAAATCCAGTTCGGCGGTGTCGGCGTTGACTTTAACCTCGGCCTTGGCCGGGTAGCTGAAGCCGGCGCCGAGCGAGATGGCGTCGCGCAGCTTGTCGCGCTGGGTGACGGTGAGCAGCACCGCGCCGCGGCCGGGAACCGCCGGGGTGGAGGATTTCGGGCGGGTGAAGGCGTAGCAGACGGTCTGGCCGCCCTCGGCGTAGGTGGCGGCCTGCCAGTCATCGAAGATGCCCAGCGCCTTGGGGCCGTTGGCTTTCGCGGCCGGCTTGGTGGCAGCGGGGGCGGCAGGGGCGGCGGACGCCGTGATGGGCAGGGCCAGCAGGGCGAGGAGGAGGAATGGGGCGCGCATGGCCGCAGAAATACGAGGTGCGGCCGGTGCAAACAAGGGCTGCCTGCTCATGTCTCCCCTTTGTCCCCCGCTGCCTTGCCCCCTGCTTGCTTGTCAGCACTGGGGAACCAGCCGGGCACGGTGCGGCGGAACACCGGGTTGCCGTGGCCGCTGCGGGTTGGCGGCTGGCCGCCGCCGCCGCTGGCCACCGGGCGGTCGGCGAAGCGGCCGTGTTGCAGCAGGCGGTCGTACAGCACCAAGGCGCCGGCGACGGCCAGGTTGAGCGAGAAGCGGGTGGGGATGCGCACCACATGGGCGCAGCGCGCCAGCATCGCCGGCGACAGGCCGGAGCGCTCGGGGCCGAGCACGTAGGCGGCGTTCAGCGGGTGGCGGAAGGAGGGCAGGTCGGCGGCGTCCTCCAGCAATTCGATGCCGACCAGCGCGCAGCCGTTCGGCAGGTGCATGGTGTCGAGCGAGTCCCAGCGCCACAGCGGCACATGGCCGGCGGCGTCCGAGGTGTCGGCGCTGCGGCCGGCCCTGGCGTCGAACCCGGCGCCGACGGTGAAGCAGAACGCGGCGCCGAAGGCGTGGGCGGTGCGCAGCAGTGCGCCGACATTGGCGGATTTGGAGACGCCTTCGACGCCGATGCCGAAATAGCCGCGGGAATGGGCGGGGTGCATGGGCTGGGGTCCGTGGCTCTGGTCGGTGGTGGCGGCGAGGGTCGCCAGGCGGCGTCGCTTTGGGCAGTCTAGCGGCAACCGGCATGGAGCCATACCGACCGTGAATGAGGCTGTCGTCTCGCGTCCGGCGATCGTGATTTTTGGCGCGGCGGTTCGGCCGGATGGCACCGCGAGCCGGGCGTTGCGGCTGCGCACCGAGGCGGCGGCGGCGTTCGGCGCGCGGCTGGCCGATCCGCTGTATGTGCCGACCGGGGGCGTTGGCCGCCACGGCGCGGCGGAGGCGGTGGTGATGGCGGGGCTGCTGGCCGGGCTTGGGGTGAGGGCGGGCAGTATCGTGGTGGAGGATAGCGCGACCGATACGCTGTCCTCGGTGCGGGCGGTCAGGCGGCTGCTGGCGGGACATCGCGGGCCGGTCTACGCGGCAAGCAGCGCCTATCACCTGCCGCGCTGCGTGGTGCTGCTGTGGCTGGCCGGGCTGCCGGCGCGGCCCGCGCCGCCGCCGCGTGTGCCGGCGGCGCAGAGCTGGCGGCGGCGCTGGTTCTGGCGGCTGCGCGAGGCGGCGGCGCTGCCGTATGACGTGGTGGTGCTGCTGGCGCTCAGGCTGGCGTGGCGGGTCTAGAGCTTTTTCCGATCGATAGGGATCGGAGAAAAGCTCTAGACCGCTTTGTTTTGACGAGCATCTTTATCCGATCGGCTTAGCCGATTGTTCGGATGATGCTCTAGCGCTCTTCCTCGCCGCGCTCGGGCTCCACTTCGACGTCGGCGATGGCATCGGCGCCGTCTTCCAGGTCGGAGGTGTCTTCGAGCACGTCCTCGTCGGCGTCCTCGTCGTCCTCGGCGGCTTCGACCTCGACATCGGCGTCTTCCAGGCCGGGCACCGGGGCGGGCTTCGGGCGGCGCTTTTCCTCGACGACATTGCCGGCCGGGCGGCGCACCCGCGGCTGCTCGGCGGGCTGCTCGGTGTCGCATTTCGGGCAGACGGCCGGTTGTTTTCCGAGGTCGTAGAACTTCGTGGCGCAGGAGACGCAGACGCGCTTGGTGCCGAGTTCGGGCTTCGCCATCGATCGCCTCATCATGCATACGCCCGTGCCGGAAGGATGGCCGGGCCAGAGGGCGCGCCCCATGCCATTGCCGGGCGCGCATGTCAAACAGCATCTGCGCGCGGGGCATGGCAAGGGGGCCGATCCGTGCTAAGCGGCGGGGATGAATACCTCAGTTCCGCGCCCGCTCGCCGCCTATCGTCCCGGCCCGCTCAACGGCAGTTTTCGTGCGCCGGGGGACAAGTCGATCAGCCATCGGGCGCTGATGTTCGGCGCGCTGGCGGTGGGCGAGACGCGGATTTCCGGGCTGCTGGAGGGCGAGGACGTGCTGCGCACCGCGGCGGCGATGCGGGCGCTGGGGGCGGTGGTGACGCAGCAGGATGCGGCGACCTGGCGGGTGTCGGGGCGCGGGCTGGGCGGGCTGGTGGAGCCGGCCGATGTGCTCGACATGGGCAATTCCGGCACCGCGGCGCGGCTGCTGTGCGGGATTCTGGCCAGCCATCCGATTTTTTCGGTGATGACCGGGGATGCCAGCCTGCGGCGGCGGCCGATGCGGCGGGTGACCGATCCGCTGGCGGCTTGCGGGGCGCGGTTTGCCGGGCGGGAAGGCGGGCGGCTGCCGCTGGCGATCGAGGGGGCGCGCGAGCCGCTGCCGCTGGAGTATCGGGTTCCGGTGCCGTCGGCGCAGGTGAAGTCGGCGCTGCTGCTGTGCGGGCTGAACGCGCCGGGGCTGACGCGGATCGAGGAGCCGGAGGCGACGCGCGATCACAGCGAGAACATGCTGCGGCATTTCGGCGCCGAGGTGCGTGTGGAGGCGGAAGGACGCACACGGATCATCACGCTGCGCGGGCAGCCGGAACTGCGGGCCGCCGATGTGCTGGTGCCGGGCGATCCGTCGTCGGCGGCGTTCCCGATCGTGGCGGCGCTGCTGGTGCCGGGTTCGGCGATCCGGATTGAGGGGCTGGGGATCAATCCGCTGCGCACCGGGTTGTTCGACTGTCTGCGCGAGATGGGCGCTGACCTGGTGGTGGAGAACCAGCGCATCGCCGGCGGCGAGCCGGTGGCCGACGTGGTGGTGCGGCACAGCGCGTTGCACGGCATCGTGGTGCCGTGGGAGCGGGCGCCGGCGATGATCGACGAGTATCCGGTGCTGGCGGTGGCGGCGGCCTGCGCCACCGGCACCACGCGGATGCTGGGGCTGAAGGAATTGCGGGTGAAGGAGAGCGACCGGCTGTCCGCCACCGCGGCGATGCTGGCTGGCAACGGCGCGCGGGTGGAGATCGCCGGTGATGACCTGATCGTCGAGGGCGGCGGCGGGCCACCGGCGGGGGGCGGGGTGGTGGAGACGCATATGGACCATCGGCTGGCGATGAGCGCGCTGGTGATGGGGTTGGCCAGCGATCGGCCGGTGGCGGTTGATGATTGCAGCTTCATCGATACCAGCTTTCCGGGCTTCGTCGCGCTGATCAACCGGCTGGCCGGCGGCGAGGCGCTGCGGGCGCCGGAGACGCGGGCTGCATGAGCCTGCCGATCATCGCAATCGATGGCCCGGCGGCGGCCGGCAAGGGCACGCTGGCGCGGCGGCTGGCGGCGCATTTCGGGCTGCCGTATCTGGATACCGGGCTGCTGTATCGCGCGGTCGGGCGGCTGGTGCTGGATGCGGGCGGCGAACCGGCCGAGCCGGACAGTGCCGCCGCCGCTGCCAGGCGGCTGCGGCCGGAGGATCTGCAGCGCGACGATCTGCGCGGGCCGGAGGCGGATGCGGCGGCCAGCGCGGTGGCATCGATCCCGGCGGTGCGGGCGGCATTGCTGGACTTCCAGCACGATTTCGGGCGCGCGCATGGCGCGGTGCTGGATGGGCGGGATATCGGCACGGTGATTTTCCCCGATGCGCCGGCCAAGTTGTATGTGACCGCCAGCGTGGAAGAGCGCGGGCGGCGGCGCTGGGCGGAGTTGCGGGCCAGGGGTTTGGCGGCCGATCTCGGCGAGGTGACCGAGGAGGTGCGGCGGCGCGACGGCGTCGATGCCGCCCGGGCCGCCGCGCCGATGCGCCCGGCGGCGGACGCGCAGATATTGGACACCACGACGCTGGATGCCGACGCGGCGTTCGCGCGGGCGCTGGAGCTGCTGGCGGGGCGGGTCTAGCCGGTGCTGGCGCTGGCGCCCGCGCCCGGCTCGCTGCCGCCCGGGGTGCGGGTCTATGCGGTGGGCGACGTGCATGGCTGTCTGGAGCAGCTGGCCGCGCTGCATCAGGCGATTGGCGCCGACCTGGCTGAGCGGCCCGTGCATTCGAATGCGGCGGCGGTACTGGTGCATCTGGGGGATTACATCGATCGCGGGCCGGACAGTTCCGGGGTGGTGGCGCGGCTGATGGCGCCGTTGGTCGTGCCGCCGGGCGTGGTGGCGCCGGAGGTGGTGTGTCTGATGGGCAACCACGAGGATATGCTGCTGGGGGCGTTGGACGGGCAGCGGGGCAGCGCCGAGCTCTGGCTGGGCAATGGCGGGGTGGAGTCGCTGCAGAGCTGGGGGGTGCCGTGGCGCACGCCGGTCAGGCGCTGGGCCGGGCTGCTGCCGGCGGCGCAGATGGAGTTTCTGCGCGGGCTGCCGCTGCTGCATCGGCTGGGCGGCTATGTGTTCGTGCATGCCGGGTTGCGGCCGGGGGTGCCGATGGAGGGGCAGACGCGGCAGGATATGCTGTGGATTCGCGAGCCGTTCCTGTCCAGCGACGCCGAACTGGGGGCGGTGGTGGTGCACGGCCATACCCCGGAGGAGTCGCTGCCGGTGGTGCGGGCCAATCGGATCGGCATGGATACCGGGGCGGTGCTGGGCGGGATGCTGAGTTGCGTGGTGCTGGAAGGCGAGACGATGGGGTTTCTGCAGGCATGAGCGAACCGGTACTGAACGCGGCGGATGCGATCGGCCAGTTGGGCCGCGCCCGGGTGCTGGTGGTCGGCGACGCGATGCTGGACCGCTACGTGTTCGGCACCGTCGGGCGGATCAGTCCGGAGGCGCCGGTGCCGGTGCTGATGGTGGAGCAGGAACTGGCCGAACCGGGCGGCGCCGGCAATGTGGTGCATAATCTGTGCGCGCTGGGGGCGGCGGTGGCGTTCGTCTCGGTGGTGGGCGACGACCCGGCGGGGGCGGAACTGACCGGGCTGATCGGCACTCAGGCCGGCGTGGAGCCGTGGCTGCTGGTGCAGGGCGGGCGGATCACCACCAAGAAGACGCGGTTTGTCGCCGAGGGCAGCAGGCGGGGCGGGCAGCAGTTGCTGCGGGCCGACCATGAGGACTCGCGCTCGATCCATCCCAAGCTGGCCGAGCGGCTGCTGCGGATCGCCGGTGACGCGATGGCGGCGACCTCGCTGCTGGTGCTGTCGGATTACCGCAAGGGGGTGCTGGCCGGCGACATGCCGGCGCTGCTGATCGCCCGCGCGCATGCCGCCGGGCGGCGGGTGGTGGCCGATCTGCGGGCGGCGGATTTCGCCCGCTACGCCGGGGCGGAAGTGCTGATGCCGCATGCCAGCGACATGCTGGAGCCCGGCGTGGCGGCGGATGACGCGGCGGTTGCGGCGGCGGGGCAGGAATTGCGGGCGCGGCACGGCTTTGGCGCGCTGCTGGTGAAGCGCGGCGAGGACGGGCTGAGCCTGGTGGATGGCGACGGGGCGCGACATTTCCGGCTGCATCGGCCGGATCTGGTCGATCTGTCCGGCGCCGGGGACGCGGCATTGGCGGCACTGGCGGCGGGGTTGGCGGCGGGGTTCGACCTGGTGCTGGCGAGCCGGCTGGCCAACAGTGCCGCCGGGTTGATCGGCGCGACGCCCGGCAGTGCCGTGGCGCATCCGCAGGATTTGCTGGCGGCGGTGGCGCTGGAAGATGCCCGGGCGGCGGGGTAGCGGCGCGGTCTTTTTGGCTGCGGAAAGAACACCTTGGCCGGAAGCCGGCGGCAAAAATCGCCGCTCGACTTGCGGGTATGGCTCGGTTATTGAGCAAATACGGGTCGGCGCCGGCTGGGCGCGCAAGAACACGAAAACCGGGGAGGTTGCGATGACGGGGCAGATCGGGCGGCGGCAGGTGCTGGGCGGGGTGGCGGCGGGCGTTGCGGTGGCCGCGGGGCTGCGGCCGACGGCGGCGCGGGCGGAGAATATCCTTCTGCGGCTGTCCACGCCGGCAACGCCGACGGATATGCGCTCGGTCGCGCTGCAGGACAAATTCGCGCCGGCGGTGAAGGGCTTCGCTACCTACGAGCCGCATTACAACGACACGCTGTTCCATCAGGGCACCGAGATTCCGGCGATCGCGCGCGGCAACCTGGAAATGTCGATCACCTCGGCGCAGGAACTGGCGACGTTGATTCCGGACTGGAACATCTTCACCTCGGGCTATCTGATGCGCAGCGCCGAGCACCAGAAGAACGTGTTCGCGTCCGATATCGGCAAGGAGATGTTCGACCTCACCGAGAAGAAGCTCGGCGTGAAGCTGCTGACGGTGATGTATCTTGGCCGTCGCCAGTTGAACCTGCGCGGCACCAGGCAGATCAAGGTGCCGGCCGATCTGAAGGGCGTGAAGCTGCGCATGCCGGGCACTGACGCCTGGCAGTTCCTCGGCCGGGCGCTGGGCGCCAATCCGCTGCCGATGGCCTATACCGAGGTGTATACCGCGCTGCAAAGCGGGGCGATCGACGGGCAGGACAACCCGCTGCCGAGCGACCGCGATTCCAAGTTCTACGAGGTGACGCAGCAGATCGTGCTGACCAGCCATCTGGTGGACATGAACTTCCTCGCCTTCAGCGCGAAGATCTGGGCCAAGCTGACGCCTGAGCAGCAGGCGGCAGTGATGAAGGGCGCGAGTGACGCGGCTGACCAGAATCGGACCCGGCAACTCGCGCTGGAGGACGAACTGGTGGGGTTCTTCAAATCCAAGGGGCTGAAGGTCTACACGCCGGATGTCGATGCGTTCCGCAGCCATGTGCAGAAGGAATATCTCGACTCCAAATACGCCAAGCTGTGGCCGAAGGGGATGCTGGAGCGCATCAACGCGGTCAAGGGATGATCCGCCTGGCGATGGGACGCCTCGGACGCTAGATGGGCAACGGCGCAATCCGGCGCGTGCGCGCCTGGCTGGAGCTTGGCGCCGAGGCGGTGGGCGCCGGGCTGCTGGCCGCGACGTTTCTCGCCTTCGTGGTGCAGGTGGTGTTCCGCTACGTGCTCGACAATCCGCTGGGCTGGACGCTGGAAGCCTGCCTGACGCTGTGGATCTGGCTGGTGTTCTGGGGTGGGGCGTTCCTGCTGGGGCCGCGCGACCATGTGAGCTTCGACATGCTGTACGAGGCCTGCAACACCCGGGTGCGGCGGGTATTGGCGCTGATCTCGTCGCTGTCGATCGTGGTGGCGTTCGCGGTTTCGCTGCCGGCGACCTGGTCGTTCATCAGCTTCTATTCGATCCAGGATAGCGCCACGCTGGGCATCCGCATGGATTACGTGTTCAGCGTCTATGCGCTGTTCGCGGTGGGGACGATCCTGCGCTATGGCTGGCGGGTGGTGTGCCTGCTGCGCGGCGACCCGCCTGACCCTGTCGTGACCACACCGTGACGCTGTCATTCGGGCTGTGCCTGGCGGCGCTGTTCGTGCTGGCGGCGATCGGCACGCCGCTGGCGCTGGCGATGATCGTCTCGGCTGTGGTCTATCTGGCGATGAAGGGCCAGGATCTGGGGTTGGCGGCGGAGCAGATCATCCAGGGGCTGTACAACAGCTTCCTGCTGCTGTCGGTGCCGCTGTTCATTGTTGCCGCCAACATCATGAACGCCGGCACGATCAGCGACCGGCTGCTGAAGTTCTGCATGGCGCTGGTGGGGCGATTCCGTGGCGGGCTGGGGCACGTCAACGTCGTCGCCAACATGGTGTTCGCCGGCATGTCCGGCTCGGCGGTGGCCGATGCGGTGGGGCTGGGCAAGATCGTCATCCAGATGATGACCCAGGGCAACCGCTACCCGCGCGGCTATGCGGCGGCGATTACCGCGGCGGCCTCGACGATCGGCCCGATCATCCCGCCGTCGATCCCGATGGTGCTGTATGCGTTGGTTTCCGACACCTCGATCGGCTACCTGTTTCTCGGCGGCATCCTGCCCGGGATTCTGATGGGCATCGTGTTGATGATGCTGAACTATCGGGTGGCGCGGCGGCGCAATTTTCCGGTGGATACGGCGGTGCCGATGCGCGAATTGCCGGCGCTGACGGTGCGGGCATTCCCGGCGCTGCTGATGCCGGTGATCCTGCTCTACGGGATTTATGGTGGCGCCACCACGCCGACCGAGGCGGCGGCGGTGGCGGCGGCCTATGCATTGCTGCTGGCGGCGCTGTTCTACCGGGCGCTGAGCTTCCGGGCGCTATACGATATCCTGTACGAGAGCACGCGGGCCTCGGCCTCGGTCGGGTTGGTGATCGGCGGCGCGCTGATCCTGAATTATATCGTCGCCAGCGAGAACATCCCCAACGTGGTGGCGCACGCCATGGATGGGCTGCATGTGCCGCCGCTGGCCTTCCTGCTGGCGCTCAACGTGCTGTTCCTGCTGCTCGGCTGCCTGCTGGATGCGACCACGCTGATTTTGGTGATCGTGCCGCTGTTCGTGCCGACCTGCCGGGCGCTGGGGATCGATATGATCCATTTCGGCGTGGTGATCGTGGTGAACTGCATGATCGGGCTGATCACGCCGCCCTATGGCATCGTGCTGTTCGTGCTGAACGCGATCACCGGGATTCCGCTGCGCGAGATCATCGCCGAGATCTGGCAGTTCATCGCCGTGCTGGTGGCGGCGCTGCTGATCATGATCCTGTTCCCGGAGGTGGTGCTCTGGGTGCCGCAGATGTTCGGTTACGCCGGGAAGTAGCGGGTCAGTCTGCCGGCGGCGCTGTGGGGCCCTGGCCGAGCGGGCGGGTCATAAATATCGAATCGAGCCAGCGCTGCTGTTTCCAGCCGACATTGGGCAGCAGGCCGGCGCGGCTGAAGCCGAGGGCGGTGTGCAGGCCGATGCTGGCGGCGTTGGCGCTGTCGCCGATGACCGCGACCATCAGGCGGTAGCCGGACGCCTCGCAGCGGGCGATCAGGGCGGTGAGCAGGGCGCGACCGATGCCGTGGCCGTGCCGGTCGGGTGCGACGTAGACCGTGTTCTCGACGCTGAAGCGGTAGGCGGGGCGGGTGCGGTAGCTGCTGGCATAGCTGTAACCGGCGACGACACCATCGCATTCGGCGACCAGATACGGGAAGCTGCCGGCCAGGGTGGCGGTGCGGCGGCGGGCGATTTCGGGGATATCCGGGGCTTCGAGCTCGAAACTGGCCACGCCGGTCAGCACGGCATGGGCGTAAATGGCGGTTATGGCGGCCAGGTCGGCCTCGGTGGAATCGCGGATAACGGTGTTCATCGGGGAAGAATTCTCCGATGGCGGGCGGCAGGCAAGGGCGGGAACGTGGGAATTCGATGATATGCTGAAAACGCATAGCTTTGGTGCGTTGCATTGCGTAGATCGCATAGCCGGTGAATTTCGCCAAAATAGCAGATGCATAAAAGAGGTTTGCGAATTTCAGGTTTCTTTCTCGGTGGTGCGGGTTGTCGTTGACACCAGCAGGCCACCCGCCTAGAAAGCGCCTCCCGACGACGGACGCTCCGCCGACGGGGCCCGGCATCGGGATTGTTCATTGAAAATCATATCAGGAATAGGAAGGGATACGTTGGCGGCGTCC
>JBEPTZ010000009.1:0-64380 GCA_041691815.1 Rhodospirillales bacterium
GGCATCTGCATGCCGCCGTGCACAATCTGCGCAAGCTGCACCGGGACTCTGTCCGACGCCGGGCGGCAGGCAGCCAGATGGCCGGAAAGCGGGCCGATAAGGCCTGAAACGCTCGAGGACGGGCCGCATCACGCCGTCCCAGGCGGCGGTGGCGCTCGAAACCAGCCCGCAGCGCTCATTGCGCGACAGCCTCTAAGATAGGAATCCAACCCAAGATAGATTTCCCATCACCATTCAGGGGGTGGGAGGCCAAGATCCAGTTTTTTCCCCAGGTGGCGGCTAAACGCCGCTTGTAGGCGATCTTCCCATCCGCCCTTTTTATATTTGAAAGCATACATCCGAATGCGACGCCTATCTCTCAATGTGAGAGAAAGCGATCCGTTCGTCTGATCCGTTTTCTCTTGCAATCCGACCATCAGACCTTGCCAACCTCCGTCTTTTTTTGTTGACGGCTCTTGGAGGAATAATGCGGTTAGTTCAGATTTATTAAGAATTACGTCCACTGTAACCTCCTAAATTAGATATGTACAAAGCGCATACCAGGCATGTACTATTGTGTGTGTACTTTGCCTCCGGTATTTCGGCATCGTACCCATGGCGCAATCATGGGAGGCTCAAGATGCTGTGGCAAGATCGTATCGAAAATTACGCGAAGGAAACCGGGTTTCCCAAGTGTCTATTCGTCGGGCCAGATGGGCGCGCGGTAGGCACATGGATCATGGGAAACGACTATCGTGTGAAGTCCACCTATTATGGCGGATACCCGGCCGGATATCTGCGACGCATCCGGGCGCTATTTCCCGACAAAAAACGCACGCTGCATCTGTTCAGCGGACAAGTGGATTTGGCCGCATTTCCAGGCGATACCGTGGATATCAATCCGAGGTTGAAGCCGACTTACGTTGATGACGGGCAGACTCTTACGCGCGTGCCTCTCGAAAAATACGATCTTGTTTTGGCGGATCCGCCTTACAGCGTCGAAGACGCGGACCACTACCAAACGACCATGATTAAGCGGAACGTGGTCATGCGCGCGCTTCAAAGGCTGCCACTTGGCGCGCATGTCGTATGGCTAGATCAGGTTCTACCGATGTACCGCAAAGACGCATTCGAGCAGGAAGCGGCAATTGGCATGTGGAAGTCCACGAATCATAGATTCCGTGGGATCACCATCTTTTGCCGGCGAGATGCTGCGGTTTCCAATAATGTCGCGTCAGCGGCGAAGCGCAGAGCAGCGAACAAAGTGGAGCAGATGGCCGCAGCGGACTAGTTGCGCGCTTCCCAATCCTCCAGCACCTTCACCATATCGGCCAGTTCCCAAAGCTGGCCGGTCACGCCCGCCGCCATCGCGGGCGAGCAACGCAGCGTCTGGTGGATGCGGGCGAAATTGTAATGCATGGTGTGGATCGCGACCGAATGCGCGTGGTTCGCGACCTTCTTTGAAAACCCGTTGGTCAGGCGAGTGAACCGACGCGAACCCATACGCAGGGTCAGATCGGCCCGCTCGGCGTAGCTGGTGCTGACCTGCCTTTCGTTCGGACGGCCTTCAACGCGGCGCAGTTCAACGCCAGTGCATTCGCCGGGGCTGTAACGCCCGAGCGCGCCAACAGGTTCGCCGTGATGCTTAAACAGCACGGCGTAGTCGATATCAGCCCCGAAAGACTGCTCTACGGCTTCCAGATAGGGCTTGTGGCCGTCGCTGGTCAGTTGCACTCGATTAGCCAAGCGCAGCGCCAGGTCGCCGATGAAGTGCTGCGCTGCATCCGCATCGCGTGCGCCGACATAGAATGACGGGATCAACTTCGTATCGGCGTCGATCGCCATCCACGTCCAGCAGTCGCCAGCACCTTCCGGTGCGGCCTTCGCCGTCGGCGCGTTCTTGGCCTTGGCATAGACGAACGCCCAAATCTCATCGACCTGCACGCGCTTGCAGGTAAGGTTCCGTAGGGTGCGATCCTGATAGTCTGAGAACGCTTCGCCCGCATCTTCTAACAGCTTAACGATGGTGTTCTTGCTCGCGCCTGTTATCCGGCTGATCGCCCGCATCGACATGCCTTCGACCATCAGGCCGAGAATTTGAGCGCGAGCGGTGCGGGTGAGCTTGTTCATAGGCATAGGTATATGACTCCTATGCTTGACAGTCAAGCTAAAAGGTCATTTTAGAATGCAAAAACGGCACCCAGATCAGGGATTCCCCTGGAGCGCGTCTTGTGCTATTTAATGGGAAGGAAGTGACGCGCGCTGTTACCAGCAACGCGCGTCATCGACCTAGATGGCTATTTTTTCATATCCCACCTCCCGCATCGCCTTCACGATGCTGGTTGTGGTCCGGCCTAGCAGGGGCGGTGGTCTCACCCGGGAACAGGTTCTCGACTGCCGCCTCATTCTTTGGCGCGATCGCATAGCGACCCGGCGCCAACGATACCAAACGTCCCGATTCCTTTGCTGACCAGCAAAGCGCTCGCAATGCGCTGGGATTGGTGTTCAGACCGTGTTCACGGGCAACTGACTGAACTTCGTCTTGGGTCAGCCCCTCGGGGCCAGCCTTCTCGAATGCCTGGAATATGGCCTCGTTCTTCGATGATCGCTTGCGCGTGGTGCTGGGGTAAACACGACGCGATCCGGCTTCTCCATGGACATTTGTCGACGCACGATACGGTGTTGCATGCGCAGCGTTCGGGTTGCCCGCGCGCCACGCGAGGAGCAATTCCAGCGAACTTTCCAGAGAATGAACCGTAGCGCGTGCCGCATCTATCTGAGCTCGCAGCCACATCTCGTACTCATGCATAACCAACGCCTCCGATCGGAGGCGCAATATGCACCATCACTTCGGCCGGTGCAAACTTAATGTGATGCCGTCCCTAACGCGACGGACGCATCAGATGGTCTTGTCAGACCACCGCTTCGCCGCAGCCTTACTAGCGATCTCCGAACGGCGTTCCGGTGATAGCGCGTCAGACCGCGCTGCGCCACCTTTCAGGCCGCCCTTGCGCCCCATCTCGCTCGCGGCAGCATCCTTGCCGTCATCGACGGCATCAGGAATGGCGCCGGTTGCTATATCAAGCATCAGCCTGCCAAGCTGGACGGGATCACGGGGGCGGGGGGTGCGTTTGAGTACCATGCCTATAATATGGCATCACCCGGCGCAGTTTGCATCCGGAACCGGCTAGGACTTTAATCCGCTGGGTTCAAACTGACCCACTACCGCGTCACCAGGTCGCTTGTGGCTGGGTTTAGGCGCCCACCGTGGTGTCGAACAGCGCATCCACATCGCCGCGATCAAACTCGGGTGGCAGCAGGGCGTTGCGCATCAAAGCGCGCTTGCGCTCCAGCAGGGCGTGCAGGTCCTCGGACCCTGTATCGACCGATCGCTGCGCCGGAAGTGTCACCCCGCGCGGCGTCGTGATGACATCCTAGTGTCGTCAGAAACAGCATCGCGGAGAACTTCCATGCCCACCGAATTTAAGGAGCTGCTCGATGAGCTCGCCGCATTCCAGCGCCCGCCATTCCGGCCGGACTGGAAATCGGAGAATCACGATGCTGGCTGAGAAGATACGGGCTGTCGGTGCCGACCCCATCACGGCCGCCGTGCGGCGGTTTTTCGAAACGGTAGTGGCCGGGGCGAAGACCAGTGACGCGCGCAAGGCGACCGAGAAGCGCCACGACCGCCTTGCGCGCCGCGTCGCCGATCTGGCGGGAGAGCGGGGTGCCGTCGTCGCCCGCCGCGTCAGCGGCCAGCAGGAGGCGGATGGCGGCGGTGGCCTCGCTCTGCTCGCCGCTGACATCGAACGCCTGCGCAACCTGCGCATCAGCGCAAACCAGCGGGGGGCGGCCACCCAGCCCGCACAAGACGGTGTGGTGCGGGAGGTTCAAGACGCGCGGCTGATGCTGACTCAGGCGCAGGACACCGCCGTTGCCTCGGCCCTCACGCTCTATCTCGGCGAGCTTGACGCGGCGATGCTCAAGGCGCTCGGCGAACTGGACACCGTCGTCGGGCGCGTCGGGTTCAATGGCAAGCCCGTCTGGGGTGTCACGCGGCCGCTCTACCTCCGTCTGCGCAACCGTGCCGCGATGCGGGGCGAGCTGTGAGCGGGGCCACCGCCGACCTCCGCGCTCGCGTTGAAGCGGCAATCCGGGGCCAGCTTGCCCGTGTCGATACGCCGGATCACCTCAAGCGCTCATCTATCGTGCGGGAGTTCGAGGGCCAATCCGAGGTAGGGAGGTTGGCCATTGCGAACGCCGAACCGGCGCCGAAGGCGAGCGCGCTGGATCGTATCGCCGCGGCTCACGGCTCACTGTGCCCTACCGACGCCGCGAAGGCTCTCAAGATCCGGCCGATGGACCTGTTCAGGTACCTCCGGAACCATGGCTGGATTTACAAGCGCTATAACGGCGCGAACTACCGCGACTACCAGGTCAAGGCTGATGCCGGGCTGCTGGAACACAAGGTCATCGCCGTCGATCGTGCGGATGGCTCGCAGAAGATCGTGGAACAGGTGCTCATCACACCGCGGAGCTTAGCCTTGCTCTCGCAAATCCTGTCGAGCGGATGCACCGACGCGCGCGGGATTTTGGCGGGACACGACGTGGGACGGCCAGCGCTTCACGGTGGGAAAATGTGGGATTCCGAGCATGGCTGATGAAGCGATCCGGGCCGAGTTCCATGCGGCAATCGAGGAAGCATATCAGCATCTTGGCGCGGGCCGGCTGAACAAGAGCGAGGTTATCGCGCCGTTTTTGTCCCGCGGGATCGGGCGATCCACGCTGTATCGCTGGTTCGATGCCTACGCGGTCAAATCAAAGCCCGGCGCCCGCCTGGCGAAGAAAGCGAGGCGGGTCATCGCCCGCGAGCGGGCGAAGGGAAGGACGGAACTGGAGGCGGTCGCGGCCGTCGCTGAGCGGGCATTGGAGGCGGCTCCGCTGGTCGGCCTGGCGGCGACGGGTCGTGGCGCCCTGGATGTCCTGGCCACGCTGAGGACGTGCATTGAGAACGCCGAGGCGGTGGTCCAGTTCGCCCGGCATCCCGATGGTAGGGTGAAGATGAGCCGCACCCTGCTGGCGGCCAGCGAGCATCTGCGCCGCAGTGTGGACTCGGTGGTGCGCCTGCAGGCGTCGATCCATAATGTCAGCCAGATCGAAGAATTTCACCGTGGTATTGTTGCCATGCTAGAAGACGTTGCCCGCGAGTATCCGCAGATCGCACCGCTCGTCCTCGGCCGGCTGCGAGCGATGACGGCCGCCTGGAGGATGTGACGGCCGGCGGAACCGCGGAGAGCCGTCTCGGCTACCTTGCGGGTCTCGGGCGATCGCGGCGCATACATGGCGGCGCTGGAGAAGGTCGCGCCCCTTTATGCCGAGGACGGTAATATGGTCCGGACGGAGGCAGCCCGGGCCGCATTCGAGAAAATTGCGGACGATTTCGTGAAGGAGCTCGGCGGCGGTGCGCAGCCGCTGCATCTGCAGGATTTTTCGGACAGTGGTCGCGCTGTGGAAGCCGTGCATAAAGCCTCGGGCAAGAACCTGGAGGGTGTCGCCGCGTTCAGGCCGATCGGCGAGCTGACGGCCCAGGACCAAGGCGCGCTGCGGGCGGTGTTCGTGGCGGAGTATGGGAAGTCGGACCCGGCGGCGGCCGGGCTGCATGATGACATGCAGAAGCTGATCGCGATCGAACCGGAGAAGGAAACCGACGGCAGGGGCGCAGGCCGGCGGGGTCCAGCGGCGGCAGGACGGTCAGGCGCCGGCCCAGCGTGTCGCCGGCCGATGCACAGCAAAAATACCGCGCAGGCGCGGGTGCGGGTCTCGCGCGTCCTGAAACAGGGTTTCGGCGCCGGTCGAGACGTAGACGAAGGGCAGCGGATCATCCCAGCACGGGTAATCCTGCGGCGCGGCGGCGGTATAGTCGGTGCCCTGCGCCACGACGCCGGAAAGGGTGACACCTTCCGACTTGGCTTCGAGGGCACCGCATGCGCGTGCGTCCAGAAAGAGGATGTAGTCGGCCGGGCCGGTGGGGGTCGGCACCTCGCGCACCGCAACACCAGGGCCGGCATGCAGGTTCAATTCAGCGCGGTGCTGCACGATCCAGCCGGTTTCAGCCAGCATGGCGTCGATCTTTACGCGGGCGCGGGCTTCGGGCGTTGCGACCATCATGTTGGGGAGAGGGTGAGCTATGCCAACGATTGGGGCAAGCCTTGCGATGAACCCGCGCTGTTATCGTTATGGCACGCGGACAACCACCAAACTCGCAGCCTGTTAATGTGCGCGCGCTATCGTCGCAGCAGGAGAAGTTATGTTTAGCTGTCGGTATTGCGAACAATGAGGGCGCTTGCGCTGCTGCGCTCGCCACCGGCGATGTCGCAAAGCTCTTTGGTAACTAGTTTGCAACCATCGCCCCGTCAACATGCACCATGGCACGGACGGCAGTTTCTGGAGCGCGGTTGGGGATGGGGTCGCGAAGCCTCGTTCGACAACAACCTGCATGCGCTACTGGAGTGCATGCGGTGGTTGACCCACGACGTGCTGCTGCGCGGAGAACTGGATGGGCAGATGCACGCATGCGGTTGTAACACACTGTGGCGTACAGCCAAGGCTTGCCGAAATCATAATCGTTCGATAGTGCTTTGACAGCGGCATGGGGAAGCGCATGGCAAACGTAATGTTGCGTGAAGCAAAACACGACGCCGAGCAGTGGATCGAGGCAAACTCGCGCTTGCGCAACGCAGCACCTGCCGCCGGTGCCGGGTTGCCGCTGTTCCGGATGCGGCTGGATACCGCCGGCTACGATGCTCTGACCGCGATGCTGCGGCGCTGCTTGCATTCTCCTGTCGTGCGCTCGGTGTACCCGGCTAATGTGGCCGGCCTGTTCTGTCTGTTCGCCGCCGAGACATTACGGCGCCGCGACCAGGGCGGCGCCTGGTCGTGGGAACAGGCGCTGCAGCCGCTTGGCCTGCGCACACCCCTGGACCAGGAGGAACGCCATGCGCTGGTCGAGCGTGGCCTTCCCTTCTGGGGCTTACCGCTTCGCCGCAGCGCCGATGGCAGTCGAATGTCGTTCAGTTTATTGCTGCTGCAGGCCGGTTTACCGACACCACTGCTGGCGCGCGACGAGTTCCAGCGCTTTATGCAGGCAGCACTACGGGACATCGAGCAATTCGCCGCCTCCGGTGCCGCGGCAATTCGGCTGGTTGCCGATGCAGGCCGGCGCCTGCCCTCCGCCTGGCAGCGGGATGAGACAATTGAGCTCGCCGCCGATTTCCTGCTCGCGCTCGTGCCGGTGCGCCGTGCGATGCGCACGGGAGGGGTGCCGCCGGCGGAGTGGCGTCAGACGCTTCCAATCGACCTTTCCGATATTGCAGCCCAACGTCTGCTAGACGCCTTGCTTGCACAGCCGGCCCCAGCCAGACCGCCGTTGCGTGAGCTCGACGCTCTATGCCGGCGAGTGCTGGTGTCGCGAGGGGGCGCCTGGGAGCAACGGCTGGCGCCGGCCGATGCGGGGCGACTACCGCCGAGTCTGGTGTCCTCACCGCCCTTCACCGGGCCTGAGCCACCAATCCGGGTGCGCCTCACGGTAGGCGGGGCCGAGATCGCGCTGCTGGAATCGGAACAGGATGGCGGCACGGCTTGGCTATATCGGCCGGTCGCTGGGGCGCGGCCAGCGCTTGATTTTGACCAACCGGTTGAGGCTAGACTGCTCGTGGATGGCCAGGAATGCGGGCGGCTCGACCTGCCTGGTGGGACAGCGCTTGGGGCCGCACCCTGGGTATTCGAGGAGAATGCGGCGGCCGGTATGCTGATGTTGCTGGGCCAGGGCAGTCGGAGCACGACAGCGCCGCGGCTGTTCGTCGCGGTCGACCCGGCGACGGGCACATTCGAAGCAGCCGCCGGAGAAGTGATAGTCGGCGATGCACTGGCGGGCTCGGCCCGGGTGCTGCATGCCGTCTCCGGAAGTGTCACTTGGCATGAACATGACGAGGATTTTGCAGTTCGACTGCGTACTGGCGAAGAGCAGCCGACGGGCGCGAGCATCGCCATCGACGCCACCCGGCCACGCTGGGACGTGCAGGGAATGATGGCCTGTCTCGGCCCGCCGCGCATCGCTTCCCCGCGGGGCGGCGCCCGGTTGCTGTGGCGCCGCCCCGGTGCGACGAACAACTGGCAGCCGTTTTCCGGTAAGCTGCCGCTCGGCGAGATTGAACTGGCGCTGGTGGCGGAGGATGCGTTTTCCGATCGTCAGCGACTCGCCATCCTGCCGCAAGATGCCCGAATTGCCGCACGTCAGACCAAGACGGGATTCGAGGTGGTGGTTGCCGGCTTCGGTCCTGCGTTAATCTCGCTCCCCGGCCATCCAGAGGCGCAGCGCACCACGAATGTGGATGGCAGCTTGCGGTTCAAAATCGAATCGGGCCGGGAGCCACCCGCAGAGGTCGCGGTGCTGACCCGGCTCGGCGGTAGCGACCTGCGGCATCGCGTACGGGTGCGGTTGGATACCGGCGTCCTGCTGCACCCGGATGGCCAAGTGGTTGCACCCAATACCGATGTAAGCTTCCGCGACCTTGCCGCGTTGGTGGCCCGGGGCGGGGATGCAGACGGATATGCCGAAATTTCGGCTAGCCTGCTGACAGTTTCGAGCGGGGAGTTGCCGGCCCGGTTACCAGGTACGCGGCTTGCGCGTTCGTTGCGCTTCGTCGAGGAATTTCCTATGGCGCGACTGCTGCCGGAGCTGCGTCGCATGTATGCGACTGCCGGCGAACGCGATGCAAGCGTGCGACTGCATGTGCGGTTGGAGGGCAAGGATGGGCCGCCGATCAATGTGAAAGCATTCGGCGCCACACTGGATTTTCAGCGTGGGGCGAACCGCGTCCTGCTGAATGACGGCCACCCCGGCGTTAACCGAGCCGATGCCGGGTTGGCTGCTTTCGCGCTGGTACGGCCGCAGGCGCCGCTGGCCAGATTGCAGCGCGATGACGGCGGTGGCTGGCAGCTCCCAGCCGCTCCCGGCCCTTGGCTGATCGTCGGCACCGGGGCGCTGGCAATGCAGGTGCGGCCGCGCCTTTATGCGAGTGCGGCCGCGGTGGCGGAGGGTGCGTTGGCTTCGGCGGCTACCTGCTCGGTGCCGGATCAACGCAGCCTGATGTTTGCCGAGGTGTTCACTGCCATGGCGGCCGCGCCGGATGAAGCCGCGCATCAGCAAGAATGGGCGTTCCTGGATGCCACGTTGGAAGCCGGCATGCGGCTGGCGCCCGCATTATTCTTCGACGCTCTAGTTCATGCCGGCGAGTGCCCGCTGCTGCTAGTCAACTGGCTGCTGCGCGCCGATGACGCGCAGGTTGCGCGCATCGCCGCACTGGAGGACGGGCTATCTTTCGCCTGGGCGCTCGTGCCGATGGCGGCCTGGCGCGCCGGCGCCGAGCAATTTCTCGCCCGCTATCGCGCCCTCGGCTTCAACGCCGGGCCGGCCCTGGGAGCTAGGCTCGAAGCGATCGCAGATTGCTGCCCGCCGGCGCGTGCCGGAGTCTGGGAAGCACGTGATGCGGTGGGCCTGCCGCCCGGCGCCAACGAGTTCCCGCGAGCCTATTTGCCCGCCATCCGTGCGATCCTGGCTGATGGCGCCGGGCCCGACCCAGGCCAGGATGCATGGCAGGGGGCGGTCGTCCGCTGCACAGACTGGGAGAATTTGCCGCAAATGGTCCATGACGGCGCGCCGCATGTCGCCGCCTGCTACGCGCTAAGCCAGGTGGTGGCATCTCCGCGCACCGTTTCCGCCATTCGGTTCTGCCGTCACCAGGCACCAGACCGGTTTGACCAGCGCTTCCGTTTCGCTCATCTGCTTGCCGCCGGCGGCTGACAAGGACCTTCCCATGACCCATCAGTCGGATATCTTTCCTCTGATCGACCGGCTGACCAACCGGGCCGCCGAGGCCGCCCTGGGCCGCGCGCGCATCGTCAATCCCGCCTTGCGTGCGCATCTGCGCACCTTGCTGTCGCGTGGGCCGGGTGAGCCCGACGCGCTGCTCGCCGATCCTGTCTTTGAGGCCGCATTCGGCTACCGCACCGACGGCACTACGATGGCAGACCTTGTGCAGCGCGGCATGCTTGCCGAGCGCACCGCTCTCGCCCTGGCTGAGACTGCCCCGCTCGATCCCGCGGAGCGAACCGACCGCAACACCATGCCGCTGGAGCGCGAACCCTACTGCCACCAGCTCGCCGCCTGGGAGGCGCTGGCAGCCCAGCCACCGCGCTCGGTGCTCGTCTCCTCCGGTACCGGATCGGGTAAGACCGAGGCATTCTTGGTGCCGATCCTCGACTGCCTGGCGCGCGAAGCGGAGCAGAGGGGCCGCCTCGACGGTGTGCGGGCGCTGCTGCTGTATCCGCTCAACGCGCTGATCGCCAGCCAGCGCGACAGGCTGGCGGATTGGACCGCTCCGTTCGCCGGCGACATCCGATTCTGCCTGTATAACGGCCAGACCGAAGAGGAAGTGCCGGCGGCGCAGCGTCTTCGCCTGTCGTATGAGGTGCTCGACCGCAAGACCCTGCGCGTCGACCCGCCGCCCGTGCTGGTCACGAATGCGACGATGCTGGAATACATGCTGGTGCGCCCTCAGGATGCCCCAATCCTGGCCGCTTCACGCGGGCGGCTGCGCTGGATCGTGCTGGACGAAGCGCACAGCTATATCGGCTCGCAGGCAGCGGAACTGACGTTGCTGCTGCGCCGCACCTTGCAGGCTTTCGGTGTCCGTGCCGACCAGGTCAGCTTTATCGCCACTTCGGCGACACTCGGCGACGGCAGCGATGTCCGCGATCGGCTGCACAAATTTCTGACCGCTTTGTCTGGCGTGCCGCCGGAGCGTGTGGATGTGATCGTAGGAGCGCGCGAGGTTCCGGTGATCGCTTCGGCCCAGGGCGGGCTAACCGATGACGCAATGGCGCTGGGATTGCGCAACCGTCTCGCCGAGGGACCCGAACGGCTCGGTGTGCTGGCCGAGAGTTTCGGGGGCACGTCACTACGGCCGCTGTTCGACCGGGTGGTTCGGGAGAATGGATTTCTGCCGCTGCGGCTGCATCTGTTCCACCGCGCCCAGGGCGGCCTTTTCGCTTGCGTCGATCCCGGCTGCACCGGGCGCGCCGGCACCGCGCTCGATGATGCCGCCTGGCCGTTCGGCTTGGTCAGCGCGCGCGATCGCGAGCGCTGCGCCCACCCTGGCTGCGGCTCCCGCGTATTGCCGATCCTGCTGTGCGACGATTGCGGTAGTCCGCTGCTGGAGGCAGCGGTGGATGCCACCCGTACCAGCCTGGTTCGCTGGACCGAGGAAGCACCGATTGATGAATTCGACCCGGAAGACGAAGCGGAGGACGACGCTACGGCCGCACTACCGGCCACCCAGCGGCGGCTGATCCTGCTTGAGGATGGGCGTATTCATCCCTCCGCCGCGCGTGAGCGGCTGGCCATGGATAAGCTGACCGGGAAGCTGCGCGACCTACCGACGCCCGACACGCTCGCACTGGCGGCCTTCCAGACCGATTCATGCCCTTGTTGCGGCAGCGGCAATGCGCGCGGACACCTGTTCCGCCACCTGCGAATGGGCGGCGCCTTCTCCATGACGACCGCCGGTAACGTGTTGCTAGAGGCTGCACGGCCATCGGACGCCAACCGTCGCCTGCCCTTCGGCGGCAGGCAGCTGATCACATTCACCGACAGCCGCCAGGGCACGGCGCGTTTCGCGGCTGGCTGGCAGCAGGATGCGGTGCGCAACTTCAGCCGGGCGCGAATTCTGCATCGGTTGCACGAACACTCTGGTGCCGACGTGGCCGAACTCGACGAGCAGATTGCCGAATATGAGAGACTGGGGCAGCCAGCGCTGAAGGGCGCCATTGGCGCTGCGCTTGAGAGGCTGCGTGAGCAGCGCCGCCAAATCGGCGGCTTCGTGCCGGTCCCCTGGACGGACATGCGCAGCAAGCTTGCCGGACTCATCTCCTGCGAGCCAGAACTTACCGATCTTTGGCGCGAGCGCGGTGAGGATTTCGACCGCCCCGAACGGTTGGCGGAGTTGCAACTCTACACTGAGTTCCTGCGCCGGCCGCTGCGGGCCAACAGCCTGGAGACGCTCGGCCTGGCGGCATTGCGCTTCCCAGCGATCGAAGACATCACCGAAAGTACGCTACCCGAGTTGTTCCGCAGCCACGGCGCCAGCCTGGCTGACTGGAAGGATTATCTACACGTCCTCGCCACATTTTTCCTGCGCGCCAACTCCGCGGTGCAGGTAGATGACGCTATCAGCCGCTGGACCGGCCAACGGGTACGGGCACACACCTATCTGCATCGCCGTGTCGCCCGCGAGGTGGCGTCGTGGGAGCGCCGTTGGCCTTACCTGACCGTGCGCGCCGGGCAAACCAGCCGCCCGGTGCTGCTGTTGCGCGACGGTCTGGGGTTGAACCTGAACGACCCCGTCACACGAGAAGCGATCAACGACACGCTCGATGCCGCCTGGGACCGGCTGCAGCGCGTAGGCGCCAGCGGGCTGCCCGATAGTGGGCTGAAACTCGACCTGACCCGCAGCGCCATCATCGGGTTGGAGGAGGCGTACCTGTGCCCGGTCACCTATCGGCTGCTGGAACGCGGCTTTCGCGGCATCACACCTTACGTGACGCAGCAGCCGCAGCCGAGGGAGCGCCTGGCGATGACGCGGCTTGCCATGCCCCGCCTGCCGTATCCGTGGTGTCGCTATCCGGACGGGCGCGAGGCGATTCCGGAGATTGAGGCCTGGCTGGCTGATGATCCCGCCGTGGCCGAACTGCGCCGCCGCGGGCTTTGGACCGATATCGGCGACCGGCTGGCGCTGCTGGCGCCGTTCGCACGCATCGTCGAGCATTCCGCCCAGCAACCGCCACAGCGGCTTCGGTGGTTCGAACAGGAATTCAAGGCCGGGCGCATCAATGTGCTGAACTGTTCCACCACCATGGAGATGGGCGTCGATATCGGCGGCATTAGCACAGTCGCGATGTCGAACGTGCCGCCTTCCCCCGCCAACTACCGCCAGCGCGTCGGTCGCGCCGGCCGGCGGCGGGAGCCGCTTGCAGTCGCCTTCACCTATTGCCCGGATTCGCCGGTGGGATGGCACGCCTTCGATAATCCACTCGGCCCGCTGATCTCCCCCATCGACCCACCGCGCGTGGCGCTGGACAGCCGTGTACTGGCGCAGCGCCATGTCAATGCGCTGCTGCTCGGCCGATTCTTGCGTGCGCGGGGGCTGAACGCACTGAAGCTCGAATCCGGCGCCTTCTTCGCCCCCGGCCTCGGCGAGCAGTCGCCCGCGAGCCGTTTCGTGACCTGGCTGCATGTCGATGCCGCAGCCGACGCCGTTTTGGCCGACGATCTAGCTGCACTGCTGCAGGGCACCGCGCTGGCCGGCGGCGACGATACGCCCGAAGCGGCCGCCAGCGCGATCCAGGAACTGTTCGACGCATGGCGCGACGAACGTGAACTACTGCAAGCCGATTTGGATGGCGCCGAAGGGGCTGCGCGACGGGCAATCGAGATCCAGGCCAAACGCATGGACGGGGGAGTATCTGCTTGGCGAACTGGCTCGTGCCGCCTTCCTACCCGGCCACGGCTTCCCGACCGACGTGGTGCCGTTCATCATCCCGCCCGCCCGTAATGATATGCGTGACCGCGAGGAAACTCCGCGTGCCCGCCGCTATCCCACCCGCACGCTCGATATCGCGCTAGGCGAGTATGCACCGGGCAACGAGTTGGTTATCGATGGCGTGGTCTATCGCAGCGGCGGCGTCAGCTTGAACTGGAAGCGTCCCGCCAGCGCGGAGGCCGCGACCGAGATCCAGGCGTTGCGCTGGCTGTGGCGCTGTCGCAGTTGCGGCGCGGCCGGCGATACAGCACGTGAACCCAGCCTGTGTCCTGGCTGCGGCTCCACCGATCTGCGCCCAGAGCGCGCCCTTCGCGCCGCGGGTTTCGTGGCTGACCCGGATGCGGCACCTAGCAACGCCGTAGACTATATCGCCCCGGTGCCAGGCGTGCAGCCCTTCGTCGCGGCGGCGATGCCATGGCTCTCGCTGAGCAACCCGGCAATTGGCCGGTTTCGCCACGACTCGGAAGGGCTGGTGATCACCGCCAGCCACGGGTCGGGTGGGAATGGCTATGCGTTGTGCCTAGCCTGCGGCCGCGCCGAACCCGAGCCCGCGGCGCGCAGCACCAAGCCGCCGCTGCCGGCCGCGATGGTGGGGCACCGGCCGTTGAGGCGGCAGAAGGAGCGCAAGTTGCGGTGCGATGGTGCCTTCGCGGTCCAGCGCCATTTGGCCCTCGGTCATTCCCGCCAGACCGATGTCTTCGAGCTGCAATTCGCCGACATGCCATCGGACGATGTCGCCATTACGCTGGCGATCGCGATGCGCGAAGCGTTGTGCAGGCGCCTCGGCATCGCGCGGGACGAAATCGCCTGCCTCACCGACCGGACCCCGTCGGCGAGCGGACAAGGCATCTCCATCTGGCTGTTCGACACAGCGTCGGGTGGTGCCGGCTATGCCGGCACGGCGGCCTCGGACCTTGACGGGCTGCTGCGCGGCGCGCTGGTGGCGCTGGATTGCACCAATCCCGGCTGCACCCGCGCCTGCCCGGCTTGCCTGGTGCTGCGCGACACCGCCCGGTTCGCCAACCGCCTGGATCGCCGGGCGGCGAAGGGATTCTTGGCGACGGTGCTGCCGCAGTTGGTGCTGCCGCCGGCAGCGATGGTGTTCGGTAGCACCGTCCGGCAACGGATGGAGCAGGCGCCGCTTGTTGCGGCTATCCGCCACGAACTCGCCGCCGACACCACCGCGGCGCTGACGCTGTTCCTGCACGGGCCGGCCGACGGATGGGATGCGGAGCGATGGTGGGCGTTGCCGCTGTTGGACCAAGCTGCGCGCGACAGGCGGGAAGTGACGGTGCTGGCGCCCGCCGCCGCGCTTGCCGGGGCCGGGTTCGCGACTGCGCTGGCATTACGCAGCCTTGCCGACCGTACTGGACGGCGCCTGCTTATCGCGGCGCTTACGGGGCCGCTAGCACCCGCTGGCCTGCTGGCGGTCGTTGGCGGCGCGACTGGCGGGATTGCCTGGGCCGCACCGGCTGTCGCTTCGAACGTGCCCGAGACCGTCGTTCGTGGGAGGGTCGACGCGCCAATCCGCGCCGGCAAGCCATTTGACTCTCACGCGCGCGTCGAAGCTTTGAAACCGGGTGCCTACCGCCGGCGAATCGGCAATGAGCTGGATGGGCCGATCGAGAACTTCGGCGTACATTTCTGGGACGTCCTGGTCGCCGATGGTGCCGGCGCGGAACTGCGAGGCTGCGGAGAGCTGCGCGCGCTGACCTATACGGACCGCTACCTATTCTCGCCACTGCCGTTGCGCCTTCTCCACGCGGGGGTGGTGGCGCGGCGGCTACGCACGGGGCTGCCGGCGGCGTAAAGGTTGCCGCTGACGCTGCGTACCATGGCCGCCCGCCGCGGCAGCGACGTGTCGCTGCCGCACTTCATTGAGCATGATTGGCGTGACATGGCCATGCGCGATGCGGTCGCAGAGAAAGTGATGGCGCAGGCCGGGTTCGACGTCTTGCTGGATACCGATGATCGCGCGAACATCCGCCATGCGCGCACGCTACAGATCGAGGGGACAGGCGGGGCGATCGAGATCCTGCTAGACCAAGGGCTTGGCCATTGGCGGGCGGCGGAGCGGGTGCGGTTTGACTTCACAACGCGGATGGAAGATCAGGCGCGCAAGCTGCTGGAACTTCGCTTCCGCGTAGCCGGCGCGGCGAACAGCCAGACCGAAATCTTCATTGGGCGATCCGGCTGAGACAAGCGGCCAAATTGAGCACGTCCTTAACCCCAACTTTTGCTCTCAATCAGGGTCAATATTAGCGAGGTGATGAAAGTGTGCTTGGCGCGGCGGCCGCCTGGCAAACTGTTGCAAAAGACGTTCTTCCCCCAAATCCTCTACTCGGGTCTCCGCTATGCGCCCTTTGAACGTCGAACTGATGGTTCGCATGTGGCTGGGATCATGTGCCGCCGACCGTGTTGTCGAACAGAGCGTCGCGATCCCCGTCGTTCAACTCAGGCGGCAGCAGTGCACTGCGCATCAGCGCGCGCTTGCGTTCCAGCAGAACGTGCAAATTTTCGTCGAATGATTTCGGGCCGGCTGGCAATGTCGCGATCGGAATGTGGATATGGACGGTGCGGGTTTGGCCGATGCGCAAAGCACGGCCGGTACACTGGTCCTCGACGGCAGGGTTCCACCAGCGCTCCAGGTGGATCACGTGATTGGCGCGGGTGATCGTGAGGCCGACACCGGCGGCCT
This sequence comes from Rhodospirillales bacterium, assembly GCA_041691815.1. Taxonomy (GTDB): domain Bacteria; phylum Pseudomonadota; class Alphaproteobacteria; order Acetobacterales; family Acetobacteraceae; genus 70-18. Next base: position 16,336 of record JBEPTZ010000009.1, read on the forward strand.
TGGGGGACAGCACCATGACGTCAAACCCCTCCGGGGCGGCCTGGAAGCGATCCACCCGCGCCTGGCGGCGGGCCCCGGCGACTTCACCGTTGATGATGCTGGGCGTCTCGGCCAGGCGGTAGCGGCGTTGGATCAGCCCGGCGAGGCGGGGCTGCATGTCGCGCTTGTCGAGAAAGACAAGGGCGCGCTCGCCGGCGGCGGCGATGCTGTCCAGGGCGGCGAAGCACAGCATCAGGCGCGCGGAGGCGGCGATGAAGGCGACGTCGTCGCCTTCCATGTGCGGGTCGGGGTGAAGCGATAGGGCGCGGAAGGCTTGCAGGGCCGTGAGCACCGCGCCGGGGGTTTTGCTGCCGCGGGCGCCTTCGAGCGTCTCCTCATAGCGGCGGTATTGAATATCAGGCATCGGAGCGCGGGTGACGCTTTGGCTGGCCTTCGGCAGGTCCGGCAGATGGTCCTCCTTCATTCGGCGCAAAAGCAGGGCCGGTGCCCCGCCGAAGCTCTGCTCCAGCATGACTTTGAGCGGTTTCAAGGCCTCGGGATCGGCGGCGGCTTCGTAGGTGCGGCTGAAGGCGCTCAGGTCGCCGAGCCAGCCGGCTCGCACGCCATCGACGATGCACCACAGGTCGGCCAGGCGATTTTCGACCGGGGTGCCGGTCATCGCGATGCGGAAATCGGCGTTCATCGCTTTGAGTGCGTCGGTCATCCGCACGCCAGGGGTCTTCACCTTCTGGGCTTCGTCGGCGAGCAGGGCAGCGAACGAAATAGCGCCGAAGTCCGCAGCGTTGTCGCGCAAGGTTTCGTAGGTGGTCATCACCCAGTCGGCGCCGGCGATGCGGGTGCGGTCGAGGGTTTTGTCGGCTGCCTGGCGGAACGCCCGCAAACCGGCGCCGTAGGCGGCGACACACTCTCCCAAGCCGGCGCCGGAAAGATGGCGGGCATGTTCGGCAGACCAGTTGGCGAGCAATCCGGTGGGGGCGACGATGAGGACGGGCTCGCGCTTGATCAGTCCGCGCTGCATCGCCTCGCGGAGCCATGCAAGGAAGGCGAGGCCCTGGAGCGTCTTTCCTAGGCCCATATCGTCGGCCAGCAGAACACCAGGCGCGCCGGCCTGCCAACTCTGCTGCAACCATTCCAAGCCGTGTGTCTGGTGCACTTTCAGGGAAGTTTCCAGGCAGGCAGGCAGGCCGGGCGGTACGGTGGCGCGTTGGATAAAGTCCTGCTGGTGCTCCAGCGTGCCCTCGTTGGTTCGGATGAGCGGAACCAGCGGGGCGGGCTGCGCCGGCTGGGCCAGTTTTGGCGGTGGCGCGGGCGGGGCTTCACCGGGCGCACGCCGCGCCAAGTCATCGCGCATCTCGGCGGTGGCGGGAACCCTCAGCGGGAGAGCATCGGGAGGGTCGCCGGCAGGGCGATACACGACCACCGGCTCGCCGGCCGCCATAGCCTGTTCGACGCTGGCACAGAGTTCAGCGGCTGCTTCGGGCGACAGATCCGCGACGGAACGCTGGGGAACGGCATTAGCGGAATCGTGCCCGAACCAGTTGGTGGGGGTCCGGGCAAGCCACGGGACCTCGCGCGGCTCCCAAAGGCCCAACCCGATGACGCGGTCGGAGTAGGTGGCAGTTTCGACGAATACGGACTCGACTCGCTCCAGCAAGGTCGGGTCGTCGTCGGCTTCGAGTGCCGCGCGGAGGAAGCCGCGCGGGTTTGCCATCAACTCCCGTTTGACCGCGGCAGGAGAGGATTGGTGGCGGCGCACCTCGGCGAGGGCCCTGCGCAGCGTTGGCATCAACACCACAAACGTGTTGCCGGGTAGCGAATAGACCGGCCGCGCTTCGGCGAAAGAGTTGAACTGCTTATGCCCAAAGGCATCCTGCTGCTCGGATGGCAACAGCGGTTCATCTGAACCAGCCCGATGAAGGATGGGCACGAGCTTCGCGGCCGAGCCTTGACCCTGCAGATCCAGAGAGAAGGCATCGGCTTGAATGATGTCCACCTGCGCCGGCAACCCAGCGGCGGTCGCGGTGCCGTCCTCCTGCGCGCTCGGTAGAGCTTCGCGGAGACGGCCCACTGCCAAAAGCCGAGCGGGCATATCCGGGGCGGCTCCGACAGCGGCAACCGCTTCGGAAATGGCCAGCAGAGCTGGTGAAAGGCGGCGGTCCTGGCCCCCGATGCGCAACCAGGCACCGATCCGCTCTGGCGCCACGATCGCCTGGCCGGAAGGCCGGCACCACTGCAGGGTTGCCCGGAAGCTGGGGCCATTGACGATCCCGCGCGTGGCGACGCGCGCCATGACGTCGGCCATTGGCGGCAACCCGAGCGACGCCGAATCCCGACCCGACAACGCTGCGATGGCTTCATCCGCCACCAGGATCATTGTGTCGTCCGCGATGGCCTGATCAGATGCGACCATCTGCATCAGCCGCTCGACGCCCGGCAACAAGGTTGCTGGGACGTCGATGGGCCAGCGGGTCAGAGGAACCGCACCCGACGGGCCGTGCAGCCGCATTTCGGTCCCGGATGCGGTCGGCGTGTGCTGAAAGCCGTAAGACATCAGGTCATCCATTCATGCGGGCTGAGCCGCCGCCCCTCCCGGCTGCGAAGCAGGGTAGCAACACGGTGCTTCCAGACGCCGGACGGGTCATGTGTCAACCCATCGGGGCCGATCACATGCCGGTCTGGCCGATTATCTGGCGCCGGGAACTTCACGGTACCTGTTTGAAGTGCCGGCGCTCTATAGACGCCAATTGCGTAGAATCGTGGGGCCTGCTTGTCACCGACCGCCCACGCCCGCAACTTGCCGTTATGGCTCCATTCACCGAAAACAGTTTGCCCGATCCGCATGAGCAGCACCGAATGATTCCTGTCGGACGCTCCGTCCAAGCGACCAAAGCTGCCGCGCAACTCACGATTTACAGCGACGCTGTCGCTCACGTTCGGACCCAGCGCCAGCCATCCGTCGCTGATCCACCCTTTCCTCAGACAAGCCGACCAAAACGCCCTGCGCTCCAGCCAAGTCCGGTTGAAGCCGGACTTCCCTGCAAATAATCCGACAGTGTCGAAGAAGGCATCCAAGGTCAGTTTGGCGAGCCAACCCCGAACCGTCATTAACGTCTTCTCGTCGGCTTCCGCCCACCGCGGCGGATTCACCCGCGGGTCGCCCAAATGCAGGCGCAAAAACTCCAACACATCGTCGCGGAGCGCATCGGGGCCAGCGCCGCCCACCCATGCGCCCACCAGCGCGTCGGCCATGGCTCCCCGCGCTTCTGGTTCGTCGAAACGCAGTTTGCCATCTGGCGCATAGAAGCATGCAGCTCCCGTTATGGTGGCCGAGTTGGCGTTGGTCCGCAGCCGCGTGGGCAACCCCAACCCGAACGCTGCCGCGACGGCTCGCATAAAGCCGCCGCTCGCCCGCAGCGGCGCATCCAGCCATGTCTCAGCGAGCACGGACGATGAACCTCCGGCCAATAATGTGCGGGCCAGAGCTTTTGGGCCGGCAGCGGCATCGAAGATATGGTAGGTCTCATTGGTCCGCCGCCAGCGATCCAATGGGCTCGCCTCATGGACGGCAAGCGCCGTGCTAATCTGCCTGGCGACGGAAGCGATGCCCGGTAACGCTGGATCAAAGTCGCGCAGCCACGCATCGATGAGCCGACGCAGGATACCACTGTCAGTTCTGGCGCGGCCCAGCAGTAAACCTAGCAATCCGGGAAGCTCGATCAGGCTCCGTTGCTTGTCCCAAAGCAGCCAGATGGAGTCCCGGAGCGTGCGCGGCGGCAACGAAGCAAGGTCTTCGCCTATCCGACTGGCCTCGCGAAGTTCACGCCAAACCTGGTCCAGGCGATCCGGTTGCGGCACCGCTGGCGGTATATCGTGGCCATTGGTAATCGCCACCATCACTTTGTGAGTTGCGCGAGCAGCCTCGCCCGGTAAGGCTCTGTGCTGCGGTATCGCGCTGATGAGCGCATTTAGGTCAGAGAGAGCCGCGTCAAGCTCACTCATGGGCCCGGAGAGCCTCAAGCCGCTTGCGCAGCTGCCCCAAACTCGCGCGAAGTCCAGCGAGTTCGGCTTCGCGGGAAGCAGAAAGCAGAAAGCGCACTTCGATCCGCCGGTTGCGGGGGTCGATGCCGGGGATCGACGGGAGCGGCCGGGAATCGCCGTAGCCTGCCATCCCCAGCAGCGGCAGTCCCGAAGCATTGTGTAGCTCTGTCAGACCGGAAAGGGGGCCGGTCATCAGGCTGCGCACCGCAAGTGCCCGCTCCGTCGACAGGCGCCAGTTGTCGGCCGGTAAGGTATCGGTGTGCCCTTCTATCAGAATGGTTTCAAAAATCGGCACCGGGTTGCCACAATCCGACGGTGCCCCCGCTGCATAGCAGGGAAGAAGTTTGGCCATTTCCTGCAACAGAATGATCGTCTGCTCACGTCCCTTCGATGTAAAGGCCGACGTCCCTATCTGAAATACCTCATTACTCGGTACGCGGAGCACGTCCTGTTGCTCAGAAATTTCTACGGGTATCCCTTTTTCACTGAGATCCGATTTTATTCGATCAAGAAGGCGGCTCCGGATTTCTTGCATTCGTCGGCTTTCTGTCGATACCTCCGCATCAATCTGACTGACCAACGCCACCAAGGCACCCAATTGCTTGTCCCGTTGCGCTTCTCGCTGTGTCGCATCGTCCAGCGTCGTGCGAAGTGCCTCGATATCTCGCTCTAGCTGCCGAATTTCCGTCGCCTGCCTAGCCAACTGCGCGCGCGCTGCGGCCAAGGCAGCGTTGGCAGCATCGCGCTCGTGGTTGGCCGCGACGACCTGCTCCTGAAGCCGCCGGATGATTTCATCCTTGTTGTCGTCAGCGAAATTCAGCGCGAAGACGGTCAACATCAACAGGAAGATAAACAGTATACCGACCATCAGGTCGCTCACCGAGGCGAAATAGCTCTCGCCTCCCTCGTCATCCTCACGGTGGCGGGTTGCCATCTATCGGCTTTCCCGCCGAACCAAAGGACGGTTATCCTCGAGTGCTTCGGCTAGACCAGAAACCGCAGCATTCAGGGTGCTTGCGGCTTTTGCCATGTCGTTATTCGTCCCCAAGACGAACTGCGATACTTGATCTGCGAAGCCCTTCAGTCCACCTTCAAGGTTGTTGAACACGGAAGCGAGCTTGTCATCCATGCCCTCGAAACGCCGCACCGCGGTTGCCAAATGGGAAGATAGCTCTGCGACCTGCTCTTCCGCCAGTTCCAGCCGCGCCGCGGTCCCGGCCAGAACTTCGGTAAGTGGAGCCATACTGCGCCCCAGGTCTGCGAGTTCGGACGTCGCTTCATGTGCACTTGCGCCGGCCTGAGCGAGGTCGGCTGCGGCGCGGCCGAGGGGTGCGGTCGCGCCGGACGCCGCTTCTTGCATTGACGCGATGGCTTCCGAAAGCGACGTCGCCTGCGTTTGCATTACCGTGAGGCGGTCCGCGAGATTGCGCGCGGGCTCGGCTAACGTACGGGCCGCGGTATCAAGCCCCCGTCCTGCCTCTGCACCGCCGGCGCGCAGGGAGTCCCCACCATCTCGGCCGCCGAGACGGAGTGCTTCAGCCGCGGCATTGGCCGCGGTCGTCAGAGCTTCCGATCCCGAGCGGCTGGATTCCACAACCGCACCGCCTGCCTTTTGCAGCGCGCCCCCGAGTTCGTCGGCCAAGCGGCCGAATTGCCCCTTCATTTCGTCCATCGCATCAGTCAGACGCCCTGCAGCGTCACCCGCGCCGCTGGAGAGCGTGCGGGCGACCTCGCTCGATGATTGCTCAAATGCCGTCGCCGCATGTCCTAGGCGCTCGGCGAGTTGCTTAACCGCATCATCACCAGCGGTTTTGCTGCTTTCGCTTAGGACGCGCAGTGCCTCAATCGCACGCCCAAGCTCCTCGGCCATCTGCCGCGTCGCCTTCTCGGCCTCTCCACCCATCCGACCGGTCATGTCGGCGACCGCCTTCTCCAGGCTGCTGGCGACATTCTGGGCCGAACGCGTGAAACCATCGCCTGCGGTGGCAATCTGGGCGGCGGCTTGAAGCATGGCGTCGGTGCCGGCGTCGCTGGATTGCTTCGCGAGGACGCGAAGCTGATCGACAAGGCCTTCCATTTGTTTGGCAATGCGTCCCATCGCCGCATCCGTCTGGGTACCCATCTGCATGGCCATCTGATCAGCAGCGGTCGCCATTCGGCCCGCGGCTTCGGAGAGTCCCATCCGGACTTCGGCCATGGATGCGCTTACATCGGCCAGGGTCGTAACCACCTGCTGCATTGCGCCGTCGGTACCGCCACGCAACTGCTTGAGGAATTCCTCCAGCATTGTGTGCATGGTATCCTCACTTTTGGTGCCCAAGCTCCCGGACAGCCTTTCAATGGCTTCCCGGAGCGGCCCGATATGCTCTCCCAGACGGGTATCCAAGGCTTCGTCGAGCTTCGCGCCGATGCTGACCGCGAGCTGGTTAGAAAATAGTTCCTGCTGATCCAACGACTGCCGGAGGATACCATTGGCTTCCGCTTGGAGTGCCGCCGCGGTGGCCAACGGGATTCGCTCTTCTAAGGCGACCAGGAAGGCATCAAGCGCCCGATCGGCATGGTGAAGACACCAGCCGCGCCCGACGGTGTAACCAATGGAACACATAAGGCCAACAAGCGAGAATACGAATTTGGCCGAAGCGGTGTTGAGCAGCCCCTCAAGGCCAGTATCGCGGGTAACTTTGTCCCCGCCGACAATACTTCCAGCAGCTGAAAGCGCCAACGACAGACCTAAAAATGTTAGCAGAAGCCCTACACCCACCAACAAGTTTGGCATGGCTGCATGAAGACGGGGTTGAATACCGCAGTTGCGGAGCAAGTCGAGCGATAGATAGTCTGACGGCCGGAGCGTAGAACGGACTGGCACCGCGGTGGTCGTTGGGGTGACAAGAGTAGCACGCCAGTCCCGCCACGCCGGACCGATGACACGCCAACTCTCAAACTCTGCCGCGATCCGCTCGTACTCGGCTGCGAATGCTCTGGCATCGGCAGGGGTCGCGTCGAGGGCCTTCAGGGCGCCACCGAGGGCCTCGGCGAGCCGATTGGTGCCTCTGGCGAAGCGCGCCCCAGCCCACGCAGCCCAGCCGATTAGCACGCACGACAGGGCGCCAATGGTAAGCCAGTTTCCAAAAACATGGACCAAGTCTCCGGCGAGCATCGCCTCCCCCCATTCATGGGCGAGGACCGTGATCCATGCAGGCATTGTAATCCGTTCATCCAAGTTTGATCATACGTTCAATCGCTCGCATCCGGCAGACGCAAGAGGCGACGTTTGGAACATGCAATAGCCATGGGGTCATTGTCCATAGAGGTATGCAAAGACGGCAGTGCTGTCACGCGCATCAGTGCAGAACTGCTGAGGCTGCCGGACGGTCGTCCTGCCGCGAAATGGGGCGGCTTGGCTTTTCCACTCCATGATGGCCAGCGCATTGATTTGGCCGATGCGGGAACCGTACCCGCGTTGTGCCGTCCTTGGGTCGACCCGGCGACTTTCTGGCGGTTCGAGGGCGGCGGCGCAAACGTCGATGGATACGTCTTTTTTGACGGCGACGACACAGACCGTGTTCGAGTTCTGCAGATCCTGGTCGCCGCGGGTGCGGACGTCGTGAGAAGTGGTCCGAACCTGTCTGGCACGACTGGTGACTGGTTTATTCGTGTCGCAGACCCGGGAACTGGGATCGTGGACCTTCTTAATGAGGCCCTAGGTCCGAATGCGACGGCCTCCTCCTCTTCCGATGCGTCCAGCATACGGGAGCGCCTGCTCACCGAAGCGCTTGAAGCAACCGAAGCCGCTCGCCAGAGCCTCAGCAAGAAGCTTGCGGAGTCCTCAACGCTCGCCACCGCGTCCATCGCCGAAGCCGCTGCGAGTGCGACGGAGCGGCAGAACGTCGTTGCTATGGCCAGTCGCCTGGCTGAGCTGGAGGCGGACGCTCGAAAGTTCAGCGAACGGCCAATCACCCCCCGGCGACAGGATCCGGCGACTAATCGACTTGAACACGCTTTCGCGGTGATCGCCGCCGCCACTTTGCCACGTATCGCATTCCTCGCCGGTAGCTTGGCTTTCATCGCCGTGGAGCTTTCCGATCGGTCCGCGATATGGCAGCTCCTCGCCGCCCTTGATCGGCAAGACCGCGGTCAACCGACCGGATGGAAGCGACTGGGTGGCCATGCGGGTTGGTGGGAACGCCATTTCCCGACAGGTCAGGACGACCAAGGTCGCGTATATGGAAAGCTTTCTGCGGACCGGAGAGGATGGGAGGTGCTCGTGTCGCACAAGCAGGATCAAGCAAGCGATTTGCGGCGATTGAGTTGACGACGCTGCCACCAGCTTGCCAGTGCGGACAGTCTGCAAGGCTGGGGCCTCGACCTTCCCCTGTAAAGCCTGCAAGCGGCTCCGCCCCAACTGTGCGCGGGGATCTCGCACTCCCGCCGCATGTCCGCCGTCGTGACGCAATACTAAATAATAGGATAATTGTGGGACGACCGGCGAGCGATAACAGTCTGCGTCTCGAAGTGGAGAGCGCGATATCAAAGGCTTACGCTGAATGCGGCGCGGATGGCGTGAAGACGTCTGTAATCGTCCGCCCGTTCCTGTCCTGCGGGGTGGGGCGATCTACTCTCTATCGATGGGCGGACCGACTGGCAAAAGCAAAGAAACCCGGCCCAGCGATGATCAGGGCGGCGCAAAAAGCGGCCGCGGTCAGAAAGCACCGCGCGGAATCGAGCGGCGGCACCCCAGGAATGGCGGCTGCATCCGTGGCAGCGAAATTGATCGCCGGAGCCGCGGTATTACCGTCAGTTGACGTCGTCGCTGGCCCAGGTCTGTCCGCCAGGGACGTGATCCGGCGCGTCCAGCTCAACATCGAGGCGGCGGAGCAGGTGATGGCGTTCGCGCGGTATCCCGGTGGCAAGGTAAAAGTGTCGCGCACATTGCTGGCAGCCAGCGAACATCTTCGCCGAAGCCTGGAAACGGCGTTGAAGGTCCATACGGCGATGCGTGCAGTCGCCGATATCGAAGAATTCCGTGAGGAATTGATCGCCATGGTCGGCGATGTCGCCGCGGCCTATCCGCCAGCCGGGGAACTCTTGCTTTCGAGGATGCGCGGGATTGGGTCGCGGTGGCGGGGGTAGGCGGCCGGACGAAGGCGGCAGCCTGTGGTGGCGCGGTCAGGTTGCCCGCAGAGAACTCTGGCTAGGTCGCATCGGTTCGCGACAGTGCGCAGGTCCCATGTGGGAACTGATGTGGGGACGGGAAGCAGAAGTGTTAAAAAGTGGCATATTTCTGCGGGTATTGGCGGAGGGAGAGGGATTCGAACCCTCGGTACGCTTTCACGCACACACGCTTTCCAAGCGTGCGCCTTAAGCCGCTCGGCCATCCCTCCGGCCCGGCACGCCGGCGGCCTCGCCGGGGCGGGAGGCTCTTAGCGCAGCTTGGCGATCAGGGGAAGCCGTCCGCGGCGCGTAACCGCCGCCGCCGTCACGCCTCGCGATAAACCAGCAGCAGCGCGCCCACCAGCATGAAGCACAGCGGCCATACCCAGCCGGCGATCCGGTTGCCAGGCGGGTTCAGCCGTAGTTCCAGCCAACGCGCCCAGCCCGCCGTCAGACCGGCCAGCGCCAGCGGGATATGCGTCAGCTCCACCAGCAATTGCTGCTTCACATTGGCAATTGCGTGGCTGTGCGTCAGCAGCGCCACCCCGCCCAGCGCGCAGGCCAGCGGAAACACCAGCGGCTGCCACCCGCTCTGCTGCCCTCGCAGCCGCACCCGCCACTCGAACAGCCCGAACACCACGATCAGCAGCACGAAAAATCGATGCTGCAACACCTCCACGTCGCGCAGGCTGTCCAGGAACGAGATCGACCCCAGCGGCCAGCTCTCCGGGTCGGAGCGGAAGAACAGGAACCCGGCCAGCCCCACGAATAGCAGCGGCCAGTGCCGCGCGATCCGCAGCCCCATCTGGTTCAGCAGTGCCAGCACGCCAATCGCCAGCACGAAGATCCCGGCCCAGTGATGGTTGTATTCCGACCAGGCGACATCCGCCGCGTTGATGCTCGGCAATTCGCCCGAACCTCGCACGAACGCCGGCGCCGCCTTCTGCCCGGTCTTCGCCGCCTCGGCGTCCAGCCTGGCCTGCAGCGCCGGCAAGGTCAGCGCGTCGCGATCCGGCGACTCCAGCCGCGGCCACTCCGGCGTGAATCGTGCCGCGATATCCTGCAGCGTCACCCGGTCATGCGGCAGGTCCACCGCCGGCGGCACCGAGGTCAGCGAGGCGGCGGCGAAAAACAGCGCCGCTCCCACGCCGATCTCCACCTCGGCGAAACGCTTCAGCCGGTTCACCCCCCATGTCCGCCCGCGCGGCCCGCGCAGCCGCTGCACCGCGAGGAAGTTGCCATAGCCCAGCCCCAGCAGGGCGGCGAACATCGCGATCTTGGCGCCCACCATCGCCCCATAGGCGGTGCCGTAGAACCCCGACCAGCCGCCGACATACACATACGCCATCGCCGCGCCCGACAGCGCGATGCACGCCACCCCCAGCATCGACATGCGTGAGAACCGGCTGCCGATCACCTCCCACGCCGCCGCCTCGTTGACCCGCCGCAGCGCCGAGACGAAGCACGGGATGCCGCCGATCCAGATCGCCGCACCCAGTTGATGCACCAGCGTGGCCGCCAGCAGCGACTCGCTCAGTTCCAGCCGCGCCGCGGCATGGGTGGTCATGGTCGCCGCCGCCAGTTCCACGGCACCCAGCGGCAGCAGCAGCCAGCCCGGCGCCCGCCCGCCGAGGCCGAACAGCGCCGCGGCCAGCAGCAACGCCATGCCGATCTTCACCAGCCCGGCCAGCGCGAAGCCGGCCTGCAGCACGTTGCCCAGCGGCAGCCCGACGGTCGCCATCAGCAGCACCGCCTGCATCGCCACCGTCGCACCCTCGGCCAGCACCAGCCCCAGCGCCGCCCAGCCGGCAATCCGCGCGGTATCCTGCTGCACCAGCCGCCCGGCCTCGCCCAGCAGCCAGCCCTGCGGCCGCGCCAGCAGCACCAGGAACAGCACGCCGCCCAGCAGCATCGACTGTGCCACCAGCACCAGCCCATGCACGACGACGCTCAGGTAGCCGAACAGGTCGACGAACAGCTCCAAATCAGCTTGCCTGCACGGTGAACTTCACCTCGCCGTGGGTGACATGCCCATCCACCGCCAGCACCTGCCAGCGCAGCGTGTAGGCGCCCGCCGGCAGCGTCGCGGCAGCGGTCAGCACGTTCGCCGTGCTGTCCTTGCCGATTGGCAGGAGGGTTTCGCTGTTGTCCGGCTTCACCAGCGCCAGCCGCGACCGCCCGGCATCCACCCGGCTGTTATACTGCAGCCGGAACGCCACCTTGCCGGCCGGCACTTGCCCGCCCGCCGCCGGCGTGCTGTGCTCCAGCACCGCATGTGCCCACGCCGGCCACGGCGCCAGCAGCAGCACCAGCGCCGGCGCCAGGGCCAGCACCCGCCGCCGCCCGTGTACCGGCCGCGCTGCGAACATTCTCTGATTCCGATGTGTCATCTACCACGTCCCTCGTCGCAGCCGGCCGCGCCGGCGCCGCCGCGATGTAAACCCCACCCCGCACGCCTGTCCATCGGGCGAGACTCCGCCCATCCGCTGAGGCAGCACGCCGGGTGGACGCTGCGCCGCAAACCTTGTGTATTGCCCCTCCCGCCACCGATCGGACCGCCATGCCCCGCCCGCCGCCCAGCACCCGCAGCCGCTACCGCAGTTTCCACCCCATCACCACCCGCTGGATGGACAACGACGTCTACGGCCACATCAACAACGTGGTGTATTATTCCTGGATCGACACGGCGGTGAACCGCTTCCTGATCGACCGCGGCCTGCTCGACATCGCCGGCAGCAGCACCATCGGCGTCGTCGCCGAAACCGGCTGCCGCTACCTCTCGCAGATCGCCTACCCCGACGACGTCACCATCGGCCTACGCGCCGCCAAACTCGGCCGCAGCTCGGTGCAATACGCCGCCGGGGTGTTCCGCGCCGACGACGACCAGGCCTCGGCCGAAGGCCATTTCGTGCATGTCTACGTCCACCGCGCCAGCATGCGCCCGGTGCCGATCCCCGATTTCATCCGCGCCGAACTGCAAAACATCATGATCGAAGGAGAACACGCACCATGAATATGGGTTTGAAGGGCAAGCGCGCCCTGGTTTGCGCCGCCAGCAAGGGCCTCGGCCGGGCCTGCGCCATGGGCCTCGCCGCCGAGGGCGTGGAGGTCACCATCACCGCCCGCACCGCCGCCACGCTGGAAGCCACCGCGGCTGAAATCCGCCAGGCCACCGGCGCCACCGTCCACGCGGTCGCCGGCGACATCACCACCGAGGCCGGCCGCGCCGCCGCCCTGGCCGCCTGCCCGGAGCCGGACATCCTGGTCAACAACGCTGGCGGCCCACCCCCCGGCGACTTCCGCGACTGGGACCGCGACATCTGGATCAAGGCGCTCGACGCCAACATGCTGACCCCGATCTTCCTGATCAAATCGGTGGTCGACGGCATGATCGCCCGCAAATTCGGCCGCATCGTCAACATCACCTCGGCCAGCGTCAAGGCGCCCATCCCGATCCTGGGCATGAGCAACGGCGCCCGCGCCGGCCTCACCGGCTTCGTCGCCGGCCTGGCCCGCCAGGTCGCCCGCCACAACGTCACCATCAACGGCCTGCTGCCCGGCCCGTTCCTCACCGACCGCCTGCGCAGCACCAACGCCGCCGCCGCCGCCAAGGCCGGCATCAGCGTGGAAGACCAGATCATGGCACACGCCAAGAACTCACCGTCCGGGCGGGTCGGTGACCCGGAAGAGTTCGGCGCGGCCTGCGTGTTCCTCTGCGCCGCGACTTCGGGTTACATCGTCGGGCAGAATCTGGTGCTCGACGGTGGGTCGTTCAATTCCATGCTGGGGTAAGCGAGGTCTTCTTTTTGTGAACAAAAAGAAGCAGAAAAACTATTCATCCATTCAGGGTGGCGGGGCGCGACCATGGCACTGACCAACACCGCCGGCTGGGCGATCGACATCATCGTCCAGGGCTACCCCGGCAAGGCGGTCTGCCATGGCGGGCTGGGCTGGAGCACCATCGCATTGCTGCGCGGGCATGGCCGCGTGGTGCTGATCGATGTCGGCTCCTTCGCCCAGCGCCAACCCCTCATCGACCGCCTCGCCGCCCACAACCTCGCCCCGGCCGATGTCACCGACGTGCTGCTGACCCACTCGCACTGGGACCACTCGATCAACTGGGTGATGTTCCCCACCGCCCGCGTGGTGATCGGCGCCGAGGAACTCGCCTGGTCGCTCACCGAACCCTGGGGCACCACCCCGGTCCCTGAACTCTACGTCCGCGAACTCGCCACCTCCGCCCAGACCGACCGCGTCCACCCCGGCGACACCGTGCTCCCCGGCCTCACCGCCCACGCCGCCCCCGGCCACACCCCCGGCCACCTGATCTTCCACCTCGCCGGCCAACCGCACGACATCCTGTTCACCGGCGACGCCGCCAAGAACCGCGCCGAACTGCTCTCTCTCACCGCCGACATGACCTACGACCCCGCCATCAGCCGCGCCTCGATGCAATCCATCTGGACCCTCTGGCGCGCCCGCCCCAACACCACGCTGGTCCCCGGCCACGACCTGCCAATGCACCTGCACAACAACCAACCCACCTACCTCGGCCACCGCACCGCCGCCATCTCGGCCTGGTTCGGCGAAGGCCTGGACCAGACCACGCTGTTCGAACTGACCATCAGCTAGCACGGCCTGCATCGCTAAGCGATTGCGAATTGGCGGCCCGGCGCCGCGGCGGTCGGTTCAATTTTCTGACCTCGATCATTGCGCAATGCGCATTACTGTGATTAGAACGCCAGCAACGGATCGCGGGCCACGCTTGTGTCGCCCAGAATCCGGTCACGCGGCAGTCGCTGCAGCAACAGGGAGTTCTGATGGCTGTCTCCACTAGTCGTCAGCGTACCCGGTGGGCCGCGCACCCGGGTCGCTATGAGACCCGCAGAGCCGCCCTTGCCGTCGACACCCTGGTCTTCCTGGTGGCGATCTTGCCGCTGTTGCTGACCCGGCACCTGCCGCTGGTGGACCTGCCCAACCATCTTGCGGGGCAGTTCATCATTGCCCATTGGCAGACCAGCGCCGCCTACCAGCAATATTATCAGGTACATTGGGCGCTGATCCCGAATCTCGGCCTGGACGTATTCGTGCAGGCCGTAGGTCCCATAATCGGCATCGATACCGCGTTTCGTGCCTTCTGTATTTCAACGATGGCGCTGCTGTTCCTGGGCACGAAGCTGATCAACCTTCATTACGCCGGGCCGGACGCACGCATCTACCGCATCGCCCCGATTTTCTTCTATAATGGCCCGTTCCAGTTTGGCTTTCTCAGCTTCACCTTCGGCGTCGGCTTGGCGCTCGTTGCCTTCGGCCTCTATCTTCGCTTCTGGAACCCCACCCGGCCCCGCCGCATCGCCGCGTTCACCCTGCTGAGCAGCTTGGTCTTCTTCTGCCATCTGGCCGCCTTCGGCACGTTCGCCATTGCCGTGTGTGCTCACCAACTGGCCGAGGCCCTGCCGATCTTGCGCCGTGCGACACCGATCGCCTTTCTGCGCAACCTTGCCGGCCGCGCCGCACTGGCGCTGCTGGTCCTGTTGCCGCCGCTCCTGCTCTTCCTGGTGTTGGGCCTGATCAATGGCCATCCTGCTTCGCACTACGTGCATTATGGCCCGGTGATCCAGAAGCTGGAGAGCGTCGCCGCACTCACTATGTTCTCGAGCCCTGGACCGGAACTCGGCTTGCTCGCCCTCACCGCGCTCGGCCTCGCCCTCGCCTTTGCTGTCGGCACAATACGCCTCGATATGCGCGGCCTGCCATTTCTGCTTCTGGCGGGGCTTGCCGTACTGGTGACACCGCGTACCGCAATGGGCGCCACCTGGATCGACTACCGATTGCCTTCGGCCGCGGTGTTCTTCGCCTTGGGTATGCTGGTTCGCGGCCCCGCTGCTCCGCGCACCGGCATGGTGTGGAACCTCTGGTTCGGTGTGCTGATTGTCGCCCGTGTCGCCATCATCGCCACGCTATGGCTCCGTTGGGAACCGATCTTCGATCAATTCGAGTCCGCCTTCGCCCAACTGCCGATCGGCGCACGACTTATGGTTGTTGAAGGTACAACCGGCTCCACCTCAGCCGACCGCAGGCCATCGCTCGACAACGTCGCCGCACTGGCGGTCGCCCGCCGCCAGGGCTTCGAGCCGCAAATATTTGCCGGTTTCTCCGGCCAACTGCTGCGCTACCAGCCAAATTACCAGCCACTCTGGACGCTGACACTTCCGGCCAGCATCGCGCAGATCGATCCTGCCTATAACTTCCTGCTGGTCCTGCGACCAAAGCTCGCCGCAATCGCCCCGGCGCTGCAGCAGCACCTCACGCCACTGGCCAGCGGCACCGATTTCGCTCTGTTCCGCATCGCGCCGCAGCCCTGACGCCGGCCTCACCGCACCGCGAAATGCGCCGCATCCACCGCCGGCGCCCGCCCCGCCACTAGGTCGGCCAGCAGCCGCCCGCTGCCGGCCGCCAGGGTGAACCCCAGCGAGCCATGCCCCAGGTTCAGCATCAGGTTCTCCACCTTCGAGCGCCCGATCGTCGGCATGTCCCACGGCGTCGACGGCCGCAGCCCGGCCCATGGATGCAGCTCATCCAGCGTACAGGCGCCGGGGAACGTCCTGCCGACATTGGCCGACAGCGTGGCGATCCGGTCCGGGCGTATTTCAGTGCCCTCGCCAGCGATCTCGGCGAACCCCGCCACCCGCAGCGCCCCCCCCAGCGGCGCATACACCGTCTTCACATAGGCATCGGTGATGCTGCGCACCGGCGCCAGGTTGCTCTGCCGCACCGCGGGGCTGATCGAGTAGCCGCGGATCGGCAGGATATTGGTCCGCACCCCCGCCGCCCGCCCCAGCGCCCGGCTGCCCGGCCCGGCCGCCAGCACGTAGAGGTCTGCCTCCAGCGCCCCGACCGAGGTCTCCACCGCCCGCACCCGCCCGCCCTCCAGCACGATCCGCCAGACATCGGTGCCCAGGCGGAACTCCACCTCCGGCAGCACCCGCGCCAGTTCGCCGCACAACTTGTGGCAGTCGCCCACCTCCTCGCTCGGCGTGTAGATGCCGCCCACCATGCGCCCGGCGATGCTGGCCAGCCCCGGCTCCATCGCCAGGCACTCCGCCGCCGACAGCGCCTGCTGCTCGCTGCCCAGCGCCGCCTGCACCCGCAGCTGCGCCTCGGCGTCGGCCATGCCCTGCCGGCTGGACTGCACGACGATCTTGCCGTTCGCCGCGTGGTCGAACTGCATCGGCGTCTGCGCCATCATGGTGTGCAGCATGGCGCGGCTGTGGTACGACAGCGCCAGCATCTTCGCCGTGGTCGCGCCGCTCCGCCCGGCATTGCACGCAGCCAGGAACTGCATGATCCAACGCCACTGGCCGGGGTCGGCGGTCGGCACGAAGCGGATCGGGCTGTCCGATTTCAGCAGCCATTTCGGCAGATTGCGCAGCACTGAGGGCGACGCCATCGGCGCCACGAAGCTGTACGAAAGCTGCGCCCCGTTGGCGTAGCTGGTGCCTTGCCCCGGCGTCGCCGCGCGATCCACCACCGTCACCTGGTGCCCGTCCCGCACCAGCCACCAGGCGGTCGCCATGCCGACGATCCCCGCCCCGATCACGATGATCCGCAACCCCCGTCCTCCATCATTCCGCCCGCATCAGGCCACGGCTCGCCGCGCGGAGCAAGGCAAGGCAGACTCACAAGGAGACGTAGAGGCGAAGAGAAGCAAGCTGGGTGCCGTTCTCTTCGCCTCTACGTCTCTTTGTGAATCTTTCTGCTTCCTGCCCTGCCCACGCCGGCTTGATCCGGCCCGCACTTGCGCCGAAGCCGGAACAGCCTCAGATCCCACGATATCGGAGACAACAGCATGCAAAGCCTGGCAGACCGCATCGGCATAGACTTCGGCGCCAAGCTGCCGATCGAGCAGGCGCTGGCCTGGGCGCAGGCCAACGCCTTCCGCTATCTCGATGTCCGCCTCGGCGACACCGGCAACGAATTCCGCAGCTTCGACGCCACCCGCATCGCCGCCGCCCGCGCCGCCGTGGAGCGCACCGGCCAGCACCTCGGCCTGCACAGCCTGTCCGCGGTCAACATGGCCGAGACCGCGCCCTACCTCACCGAGGCGGTCGACGAATATCTGCGCGCCTACATCGATCTGGCCGGCCCGCTCGGCGCCGGCTGGATCGTGCTGCATGCCGGCTACCACTTCACCGACGACTACCAGCGCCGCATGCAAGCCGGCCTGCAGCGGCTGCAACGGCTCGCCGACCATGCCGCCGGCAAGGGCGTCAGGCTGCTGCTGGAGAACATGAACCCCGAGCCGCATGATGCCGAGGTTCGCTATCTGGCCAGTGACGTCGAGGAATGCAGCTACTATTTCAGCCGGCTGGACCCCGAGCGCATAAGCTGGTCATTCACCGTCAACCACGCCCACATGCTGCCGGTCGGCATCGCCGGCTTCTTCGACGCCTTCGGCCCGGCCCGGCTGGCCGAGGTCCGCGTCGCCGACAACAAGGGCGACAAGGAGGAGCATCTGAAACCCGGGGAAGGCACCATCGATTTTTCCGCGATGTTCCGGCTGATCGAGGGCGCCGGCTACCGCGGCCACTACATGCTGGCCTTCGGCACCCCCGAGGATATGCGCGACGGCCGCGACCTGCTGGCCGGCATGGCAGCATAAGGTGTTGAATCCAACAGCCGGCCGCGTTGCGGTCTCACGCCGGGCAAATCGAACCAAACCCCGCCCGCCGCGTTTCATCGCGTGACCAGTGCGAGAGAACAGCCAGTGACCGAAACCGGGCCCACGCCTGCCGACCGCGCCGACGCGGCCCCCGCCCCGACCCCGCTCAGCAGGGCCGAACAGCGCGAGGTCGCCGATCGCAAGGCCGGCTCGTCGCGCATCATCCACGAGGTGGTGCGCGCCGAGGGCGAGCACGAACTGGTCCGCCCCTGGCGCTCGCTGATGTTCTCCGGCCTCGCCGCCGGCATCGGCATCAACGCCTCGATCCTCGCCAAGGGCGCGCTGCACGCGGCATTGCCCGACGCACCCTGGCGGCCGCTGGTCGAGTCGTTCGGCTACACCTTCGGCTTCATCCTGGTCATCCTGGCGCGCATGCAGTTGTTCACCGAAAGCACGGTCACCGCGGTGCTGCCGGTGGCCGCCCACCCCAGCTTCGCCGGGCTCGGCCGGATGCTGCGGCTGTGGGGCATCGTGCTGCTGTCGAACTTCGCCGGCACGCTGGCGGTATCCTATCTGATCGACCGCCAGTTCATCGTTTCTGCCGGCGACCGCGCGGCGATTCTCGCCCTCTCGCGCGAATTGTTCGAACATTCCCCGATGGCGATCCTGTGGCTCGGCATCCCCTCGGGCTTCCTGATCGGCGCCATCGCCTGGATTCTGCCCAATGCCCGCGAGAGCGCGCTATGGGTGATCATGCTGCTGACCTATCTCATCTCGCTCGGCAATTTCACCCATTGCATCGCCGGCTCCACCGAGGCCTGGGTGATGTGGCTGAGCGGCGAGGCCAGCCTGGCCACCACGCTCGGGGCCGTGATGCTGCCGTCGCTGCTCGGCAACATCATCGGCGGCACCGCGCTGTTCGCGGTCCTGGCGCACGGCCAGGTCAGCGACGAACTGCAATGACCGCCACGCACGGCACGGCACGGGGCGGGCAAAGCAAGGCAGACTCACAAAGAGACGTAGAGGCGAAGAGATGGGGAGGCGAAGAGAAGAACTTCTCCCTGTCTCCTCCTCGCCTCTACGTCTCTTTGTGAATCTTTCTGCTTGCTGGATTCAGTGCCGGAAATGCCGCATCCCGGTCAGCACCATCGCCACCCCAGCCTTATCGGCCGCCGCGATCACCTCGGCATCGCGCATCGAGCCACCCGGCTGGATCACCGCCGTCGCACCCGCCGCCACCGCCGCCTCCAGCCCATCGGCGAACGGGAAGAACGCATCCGACGCCACCACGCTGCCGATCGCCAGCGACTGCGCCAGCCCGGCCTTGGCGGCGGCATCCTCGGCCTTCCAGGCGGCGATCCGCGACGAATTCACCCGGCTCATCTGCCCCGCCCCGATCCCCACCGTCGCCGCATCCCTGGCATAGATGATGGCGTTGGATTTGACATGCTTGCAGATTCTGAAGGCGAAGATCAGATCATCCAGTTCCGCCTCGGTCGGCTGCCGCTGCGTCACCACCCGCAAATCCGCCCGCTTCACCCGCCCGGCATCGCGGGACTGCATGAGAAACCCGCCAGCCACCGACCGATAGCCCATCCCCGAAGCCGCCGGATCGGGCAGCCCGCCGGTCAGCAGCAGCCGCAGATTCTTCTTGCGCGCCAGGGCGGCAATCGCCGCCTCGGTGGCATCCGGTGCGATGATCACCTCGGAAAAAATCGACGCCACCTTGGCCGCCGTCGCCTCGTCCAAGGTCCGGTTCACCGCGATGATGCCGCCGAACGCCGATTCCGGGTCGCAGCGCAGCGCCAGGTCCCAGGCGCTCGACAGATCAGCCGAACTCGCCACCCCGCACGGATTGGCGTGCTTCAGGATCACCACCGTCGGCCGCTCGAACTCGGCGACGCACTCGAACGCCGCATCGGTGTCGTTGAGGTTGTTGTAGGAAAGCTCCTTGCCCTGAATTTGCCGCGCGGTGGCAATCCCCTTGCGGTCGCCATTGACATAGAACGCCGCCTGCTGATGCGGATTCTCGCCATAGCGCAGCGTCTGCCGCAACACCCCTGACAGCGTCACCCGCGCCGGAAACACCTCGCCGCGCTCGCCGGCCAGCCAGGCCGCGATCGCCGCGTCATAGGCGGCGGTGCGGGCGAACGCCTCGCCGGCCAGTTTCCGCCGCAACGCCAGCGTGGTGCCGCCATGCGCCGCAAGTTCCGCCAGCACCGCGTCGTACTGCCCCGGCTCGGTGACGATGGCGACGAAATCATGGTTCTTCGCCGCCGCCCGGGTCAGCGCCGGCCCGCCGATATCGATATTCTCGACGCAATCCTCGAACGCCGCGCCGCGCGCCAAGGTCGCCTCGAACGGATACAGATTGGACACCACCAGGTCGATCGGCGCGATGCCATGCTCCGCCATCTGCGCCAGATGCGCCGGCATATCGCGCCGCGCCAGGATGCCGCCGTGGATCTGCGGCACCAGCGTCTTCACCCGCCCGTCGAGAATTTCCGGAAACCCGGTATGGTCGGACACCTCCACCACCGCCAGCCCGGCCGCCCGCAGCGCCGTGGCGGTGCCGCCGGTGGACAATATCTCCACCCCCCGCGCCGCCAGCGCCGCGGCGAAGCCGACCAGCCCGGCCTTGTCGGAGACGGAAATAAGCGCGCGGCGAATGGCGACGATATCGGTCATCTGAGGCTCCCGGAGTACCTGCCGGGGGCATAGAGCTACAACCCAAGCAGGTCCAGGGTGTGCGCCACAACCCTGCCTTCGTCATACCGCACCAGCGCCCGCGCCCGCCCGGCCTCGCCCATCCGCCGCCTCAGCCCGGCATCACCAGCTAGCCGGACCAGTGCGGCGGCCAGTGGTGCGGTCTGCATCGGCGCCACCAGCAGCCCGGTCTCGCCCTCTACCACCTGCTCGCGCGGCCCCTTGATATCGGTCGCCACCACCGGCAGCCCGACCAGCATCGCCTCGATCACCGACATCGGCAGCCCCTCGAAATGGCTCGGCAGCGTGAAGATATCTGCCGCCGCCAGAATCGCCGGGATATCCTCCCGATAGCCCAGCCGACGCACCCGATTCCCCGCCGCTGCGAAGTACGGTTCCAAATCCTCGCCGTGGTCCGAGGCCAGCCGCTCGCCGACCACCCACAACTCGCCATCCACCGCCGCCATCGCCGCCAGCAACTCCACATAGCCCTTGTGCCGCACCAGCCGTGAGACGATCACCACCACCACCGTATCCTCGGCGGTCCCCAGTTCGGCGCGCAACCGGGCGCGCGCCTCGGGGTCGGGGTGGAACCGGGCCGGGTCGCGGCCATTGCCGATGGCGTGCGGGCGGCGGGCGATATGCAGCCGCTGCGCATCCGCCGCCTCGTCGGTCGAGACCGTGAAGTAGATGTCGGTCAGCCGCCCGCCCAGCCACTCCACCGCCAGCCCCAGCCCCCGCCGCCAGGCCGGGCCGGGCTGGTTGAACATGAAACCATGACAGGTATACGCTATAACCTTCACGCCTGCGATACGACCCGCCAGACGCGCCAGAAACCCCGAAATCGGCATGTGGCCATGCACCAGGTCGGGTTTTTCGGCACGGAACAGCGCCAGTAATGCCCGGAATCCGCGCCAATTTGCCGCGATATCGAGGCTTCTTGGCAGCGGAATTGCCTCGATTCGGAACCCTTCGCGGCGCGCCACGTCGAGCAGCGGCCCCTCGGTCGCCACCCCGATCACCTCATGCCCGCGCGCCCGAATCCCCCGCATCAACGGCAGCAGGAAATGCCGCAGGCTGAAATCGACGTTGGTGACCTCGATGACCTTCAAGCTTCAGCCGACCTTGCTGATCGCCCATTTCACCTGCTGCGGCCCGTCCTGGTAGCCGATCAGCGCCACCTGCTCGGCACGGCGCGGGGTGGGGCCGCCGAGATAGATGCTCTCCTCCAGCGTCATCCGCGCGCCATCCGCCCGCAGCCGCCAGCCGCTGCCCGACGGCAGGCGCAAAAGCACAGCCTCGCCATCCTGTTGCAGGCTGGCGTTGACACCGGGATGCAGGTGAAACCGCACCACATAAGGCTGCGGACTGGGCGCCTCCACCAGGTCCTCGCCGCGAATGTCTTCGCCGCTCTCGGCCATGTACAGCCGCCGCCGATGAATGGCGCCAAAACTGCGGCGATAGCCGTCATGGCTGGCATCCAGCCAGTGCGCGCCTTGCGATTCCTGGCGCGACACCTCGATATGCTCGGCCCGCCGCCCCAGCCCCTCGCTGCGCAGCTCCGACGAGTTGGTGTCGGCAATGATCAACGTGGAATGCGCCGCGGTGGCGCGGCAGGCGTCACGCCAATCGTCGCTGGCAGTCGGCGCGGCGCCGCAATTGACGATCAGCCGCTCCCGCCCGATCGACAACTCGAAAGCCAGCGTGCCGGCATGTGCGAAGCGGTCCACCCTGGCCACCGCCGGCGCGCCGCAATCCATCAGCAGCAGGCTGCGCCCAGCCTGCAGGCGGTGGAATCCGCCCTCCGCCAGCGCATTCGGCACCCGCCCGGCGCGGCCGGCGAGACTCAGCACCAGGTCGACCAGGGCCGGAGTTTCCTCCTTGCTGCCGTTGAACAGTGCGAGACCGCCGTCGCCGTGGCGCAGCATGCGCAGCGCCGGGCCCATGCGCTCGATGGCGCCGGCCAGCGCGGTCGGCGGCTGCGCCTGGGCGGCCTGCAGCAGCGAGCGGATTTCGGTAAGGTCTTGTAATGCCGCCATCTGCTGCGCCGGGCTGCGCTCGCACTGCATGCCGTCGGGCAGGATCTGCCGGGCGATCTCCTGCGGCAGCACCCGCAATGCGCGGGCCAGGAACGCGGTGTGGTCGGGCAGCGCCACGGCGGCGGCGATCAGGCCCTTGATGGCGGTCAGCGCCCGCTCGTCGAGTTCCTCGGTGGGCAGCGAGGCGGCCAGCGCACGGGCATCGGCGACCAGCCGGGCCATCAGCTTCTGGCGGAAGCCGTCATCGGCGGAGGCGGCGAAGAAATCGTAATGCCCGAGCCAGGCGGCGATCCGCGCGCCGGCGACATCCGGCCGCTCGGCGAGGCGGTCCGGCGCCGGGGTGGCGATCCACTCGGCGACCAGCGCGCGGGCGCGCAGCCGGGCGGCGTCGGTGCCGAGCGCGCGCAGGTCGCGCAGCCAGGTGAAGCCGTGCGCCAGGGCGCGCAGCATCGGCACGCCGCGCGGGTCGGTGAAGCCGCCGGGCTTCAGCGCGATGATATTGCCGCCGAGTTCCAACTCGCCCTTCAGCAGGTTGGCGCCGCGGCCGGGATCGCCGGGCCAGGGGTCGCGCACCGGCTGCGACGGAGCGTCCGGCACCCGCGTCATGCTCATGCTGGGCAGCCGGGCCATGTGGCGGCGGGCGCCGCGCAGCCAGTTGGTGGGCGTGAGGGTCATCCGCCGGCACCCCGCAGGCCGGCGATGGCGGCGGCATAGTCGGGGGCGCCGAACACCGCGGTGCCGGCCACCAGCGTGTCGGCGCCGGCTTCCAGCACGGCGCGAACCGTGGCCGGGCCGACCCCGCCATCAACCTGCAAGGCGATCGGCCGGCCGGCGGCGTCGATGGCGGCGCGCAGGGCGGCGATCTTGGCGAGTTGGCTGCCGATGAAGGCCTGGCCGCCGAAGCCGGGGTTCACGGTCATCACCATCACGATATCGCACAAATCCAGCACCCATGATACCGCCTCGACCGGGGTGGACGGATTCAACACCACCCCCGCCTTGCAGCCAAGCGCGCGAATCGCCTGCAGCGAGCGGTGCAGATGCGGGCCGGCCTCGGGATGGATGCTGATATGCTGGCAGCCGGCCTCGGCGAAGGCGGCCAGGTATGGGTCGCACGGTGCGATCATCAGATGCGCGTCGAACGGCAATTTACTGTGTGGCCGCAAGGCCTTGATCAGCGCCGGGCCGAAGCTGATATTGGGCACGAAATGGCCGTCCATGACGTCCAGGTGCAGCCAGTCGGCACCGGCCGCCTCGACCGCCTGCACCTCGCGGCCCAACTGGGTGAAATCGGCGGCAAGCAGGCTGGGGGCGATGACCGGGGCGCTCATGGCGATGGTTCTATCGGTTGGACTCCGCATGGCACAAGGCGGCAGCGGGGCAGGGGGGTGTTTTATCCCAGCCGGACCGCCACGCGCACCAGCCAGGCGCGGATCACCGCCTCCTGTTCGGCGGACAGGCCCTCGGCCAGCAGCGGGTTGACGGTGCCGGCGCGTGCCTTGCAGGCGAGCAGCAGGGTGCGGCCCGGCTCGGTCAGCCGCAGTTGCAGCACGCGGCCATGCGCCGGATGCGCCGCCCTGGCGATGGCGCCGGCGCGCTCCAGGGTGCGGATGATCAGGTTCACGGTCTGCGGCGTCAGTTGTGCGAGGCGGGCGATATCGGCGCCGCTGGCGCCGGGATAGGCGTCCAGCATCGTCAGCACCATGAATTGCGGCTGGGTGGCGCCGAGGTCGGCCAGCGCCCGTTCCACCGTCAGCCGCGCCGCGGCGGCGGCCTGGCGCAGCAGGTAGGCCAGATAGCCCTCCGGCCCACGCCTGCCCTGGCCGGGCAGCGGGATTGCGGCGGGCGCTTGGGTCGGCGGCTTGTCCATGCTCGGGCAACTCGGCTATTTTATCAGCGTACTGATATTCTGTGGCATACGACCGAGGAGAGCAACCATGACGCATACCGCAAAGGTTCGGATCGAGAGTGCGGAAATCCGCGCGCTGGTGCCCGAGGCGATGGCCGCGATGAGCACGTTCAACGGCACGGCGGCCAATTCCGGGCTGTCGCATGTGCTGCTGGAACTGGTGAAGATCCGCGCCTCGCAGCTCAACGGCTGCGCCTATTGCCTGCAGATGCACAACAACGACGCCCGCAAGATGCAGATCCCGCAGGCCAAGCTCGACCAGTTGCCGGCCTGGCGCGAGTCGCCGGTGTTCGACGCGCGCGAGCGGGCGGTGCTGGAATGGACCGAGGCGGTGACGCTGATCGCCCAGGGCGGGGTGTCCGACGAGGTGTTCGCCAGCGTATCGGCGGCGTTCACCAAACAGGAACTCGCCAACCTGACCGTGGCGGTGGCGGCGATCAATGTGTGGAACCGCTTTGCCGCCACCTTCCAGTACACGCCGCAAACTGCGGCCTAGAGCGTCGTGAAGCGGGTGCTGGTGGTCGAAGCCAGCCCCAAGGCCGAGTCGTTCAGCCGCACCGCCACCGCCGCCCTGCTGACGCGGCTGGCGGCGGTGCATTCGGATGCACGGATCATTCGGCGCGACCTCGGTGCCGCACCGCCGCCGCATGTCGATGCCGAATTCGTGCGCGGCATGCGGCTGTCGGACGAGGCGCGGGCGGCGGAAGCGGCCGATCCGATGCGGCTGTCCGAGGCGCTGATCGCCGAACTGGTGGAGTGCGATCTGCTGGTGATCGGCACGCCGATGCACAATTACACGGTGCCCTCGGCGCTGAAGGCGTGGATCGACCATGTGGTGCGGGCGCGGCGCAGCTTCGGCTTCGGGCCGAATGGCAAATATGGGCTGCTGGCGGATCGGCCGACCTATCTGGTCACCGTGTCCGGCGATCCGCGCGGGGCTGCGGGCGATCAGCCGGATTTCCTGGTGCCGTATCTGCTGGCGATCCTGAACACCATCGGCATCACCAGCGTGCAGGTGCTGTCGGTGCAGCGCACCGCGCGGGTCAGCGATCCGCTGGCCCCGCTGGCCGGCTGGCTGGACGAGGTGCTGCCGCTGTCTGTCAGGTGAGCAGGGGGTTACCAGGTGATCAGCCGGCGCGCCTGCGCGACCAGGTGGGAGGCGGGGTCGATCAGCTCGGCGGCGACGGTGAAGTGGTTGAGGCCAGGCAGGCTCTCCCAGGTGCCGCCCCAGGCGGCGGCGATGCTGCGCGACTGGCGGGTGTATTCCACCCCCTCGTCGCCGCCGACCACGGCATGGAGGCGCGCCGTCGGGCGGGGCAGGAACAGCGGTGAGAGGCGACGGGCCTCGGCCTCGTCGAGCCCGAGCGGATCGGCGACACTGGTGTGCAGCAGCGGTGGCAGGTCGAACAAGCCGCTGATCGGCAGTCCGGCAGGGATCATGTCGGCCGGCAGGCCGCGCGCCGCCCAGTCGGTGGCCAGCAGCATGGCGGTGAGGTGGCCGCCGGCGGAATGCCCGGTGGCCAGCAGCTTGCGGCCGGTGCGGCGGTGCAGGAAGGCGGCCGCCGCGCGGACCTGCTCGACCAGGGCTGCCATGCTGACCTGCGGGCAGAGGTCGTAGGTTGGCAGCGCCACCGCGACGCCGTGCGCCAGCAGGCCGTGGGCGAAATGGCTGAACACCGAGGCATCCAGCCGCTGCCAGTAGCCGCCGTGGATGAACAGCGCCAGCGGCGCATGGCGTTCGGCGCCGGGCCAGAACACGTCGATCACCTGGCGCGGGGAGGGGCCGTAGGACAGGCCGAGTTCGGCGTTGGGGTGGCCGTCGCGGAAGCTGGCGGCGTCGCGCATCCAGGCGGCGACGATGGCGGGGTACGCCGGCACCTTGGCGCCGTTGTCGTATTCGGCCTGTAAGTCCATGCCTGCCTCTCCCGCTGCGTCGGTGCCGGGTTAACGGCTTTCCGGGCGGGACGGCAAGCCACCGCCCGGTCGGCCGGCGAGAGGGTGGCCTCAGGTGTCCGAGGTATCAGCCATTCGGCTTAGGCCATTCATCGCAGTTTGTCTTAATCCGTATTCTGTGTGTCTGGCAGATGAAAAAACCTTGAGGAACATACGGATATATGCCGATATTGCCCGGCGGAAGGCGAGAGGAATCGGCAGATGAGCGGCAGTAATTCGGAGTGTATCGCCAGAATAGAACGGTCGTTCACCGTTAATGTGGCGCGATCTGCGGCGGAACTGGCTGAAGTACATAGGCTTCGGTACCAGGTTTATTGCACAGAGAGAAACTTTCTGCCTGGCAATAATGGCTGGGAGATGGACGCCTTCGACGATCACTCCGTGCATGTCGCGTTGCGGCGGCGGAGCGGCGAACTGGTCGGGACCGTGCGCCTGGTCACTGGACTCGAGCATCTGCCGGAGGCCAGCTTTCCGATGCAGGCGCTGTGCCCGGATGGCCTGCTGGGCCAGCTTGGACTGCCGATCGCCAAGATCGGTGAGATCTCACGCTTCTCCATCTCCCGGGTGCGGCGCGATGGCGATAGCCGGATCGATATGTTGCTGCGGCTGGCGCTGATGCGCGGCGTGTTACAGGCGAGCATCGAGGCGGGTGTGACGCATTGGTGCGCGATCATGGAGGCGAGCCTGTTCCGGCTGCTGCGCCAGGTCGGCGTGGACTTCATCCCGATCGGCGCGCCGATCATCTATAACGGCGTCCGCCGGGCGGCGGTGGCGGAGATCGCCGAGGTGCTGGCGCAGAGCAGGGATGAGCGGCCGGAGCTTTGGAATTATGTGACCGAGGATGGGCGCCTGGCCACGCCCGAGCTAGGTTATGCGCCGATGCCGATGCCGATGCCGGCATGGCAGGCACAGCGGATGAGTGCATGAGCAGCGGCGGCGGCCGCGATCACAAAAAAGGCGGCATCTTGCGATGCCGCCTTTTGCGCGAAATGCGATCCGATGGTCAGCCGCGGCTTGCACGGCGCCGGCGCAGCAGGCCAAGCCCGATCAGAGCGCTGCCAAGCAACGCCAGGCTGGCAGGCTCCGGCACCGGCAGACCCTGGATGTCGGTGGTAGCACCGGAACTCAACGAGATGTTGTAGGTGCCAATCGCGAGCGGACCGCTTGTCGCGCTGCCGATAAACGATCCGCTGGAGTTACTGTTCAGCGGGTGGCCGTCCTGTGACGAGATTTGCTGATTGATGTCGGAAGTGCCCGAGTACGTGAAGACCTGTTTCCCGGTATCCGTTGACGTGATGGAGAACGAATTGGCGATTGACGCGGTGGCCAGATCCCCGAGCGTATCGGTTTTCACCTCCAAGCTGTACGCATCCACGAAGTTCAGCTGAATCGACAGTCCAGCGACGCTAACGGTGATCGTGAAGTTGATGGTGGAGGTGTTGCCAGCCGTCGCCGTGCCGGCGGGAGTGGCTCCGCGAGCTTCGGCGACGTTGCTCACGCTGACGCCACCGCTGGACACGTTGCCCGCGCCGATCCATGCGTCGGCGCGCGCGCCATAGAATGGTACCGACGCCTGACCAAAGGTTTCTTCCGCGGGCGCCGGGCCAGGGCCACTAAAGGCCTGGGGAACGAAGGACGCAGAGCCGGCAATGCCGGGTTGCACGTGACTGTCAGGGGCGGCCGGCAGGAATGTCGCCGAATCCTTGATCTGGGTCGTATGAGAACCGAGTATGCCAGGCTGTAGCAGAGATTGATAACTGGTACCGTCATATAGCTGAATGGTCAGCCCGCTGATCTGGTTGCTCGCGTAGGCGTAGGGCACCGCCTTCGCGGTTCCGGCCATCAGGCCGACCGCCATCAGTGCAACCGCGCCGAGCAAAGCCGTATTTTTTCGCATGGGAATACTCCTTCTAGGCAAATGCACTAATCCTTCGGGATGAGCATGCAGCATTCATGCCACGGCCGGGGGCCCAGCGTTACCGCCAAATTTACGGTGGAGTGTGCTCAGCGCGTGTCGGGAGTGTAAAATATCCTGACACACGAAGTTGGTGAGAATTGTATACGTATCGCGCGAATCTGTGGGGAATCAGCGTGCTGTGGCTTCCCGTCGATCGCTGGCGGTGGATATGGGTGTAAACAATCCCGTCTCATGGCTGATCGATGATCATCTTGGCGGACTGAGCGTTGGGAGCGAACAGCATGCGGCGACGATGGCGGGGTACTCCGGCACCTTGGCCCGTTGTCGTATTCGGCCTGTAAGTCCATGCCTGCCTCTCGCGCTGGGTCGGTGCCGGGTTAACGGCTTTCCGGGCGGCACGGCAAGCCACCCCCGCGGCGGCGCCGGGCCGCGGCAGCGCTGCCGCTCACACGGAATTGTTCGGCTGTCCGACACCAACCGTCTGGATTTGGCGGCCGGGAGCGGGCACATCCCGGCGCCGCGCTTGCCGGGCGTGGGCGTGCGCCGCCGGGCAGCGGCCGGACGCGGCATGACGGCGGGATGGTAGCGGCGCGGTTTGCGAATTATTGACGGTGATGTTCAGATATATTCGCGACAAAATCATATAATTCGACATATAATTAAATTATTACGATATAAAAATAATATAGACTAAAACTATATTTTTAGCTTGCTAGAGATTTCCGAAAATGTGATTGATAGGACTTCGGTGAATGCCGCCTGTGCGTGGCCGTATCCGCAAAAACCGCACCCCGGTGTGGTGATGATGGTCGTGTCGGGATGTGAGTGGCTGGGACGATAGAATACGACGGTATTCGCCGTCGTTACTATTTGGTGCAATCAATCGGTCGTGGCGGGGGACAGTGGCCTGTTCTTCCGGCCGGCCGTGCCAGGCGGAGTGACTGACATGGCGACTTGGACCGGCGCTGGCGATGGGGTCAGCTGGGGCGACGCGAACAACTGGAGCCCGGCGGCGGTTCCGACCGGCGCCGTCGCCATCACCACGACCGGCGCGCCGGTCTCGGTGGTGATCGCGGCTGCCACCTCCCGCAGCGCGAGTGCCCTCACGCTGGGTGCGACCGGCACAACCGAGATGGTGACGCTGACCAACAACGGCACCTACAGCGATTTCAATACCGGGGTGAAGCTGTATTCCGGCACCACATTCGACACGGTGGGGACCAGTTCACTCGCTGGCGTGGTCACCATTGGCAGCGGTGCGTTGCTGAAGGTGTCGGCGACCGGAACCGTGAGCAATACGTCTTCGATCAGCGTGACCGGCTCGGTGGAGGTCGAGGGCACCCTGATATTGAACAAGTTCGTCGGCGGCGGCGCGGTGCTGATCGATGGCGGCACGATTTCGAAGGTCTCGGCGGGATTGGTCGATGTGTCCGCAAGTTCGTCGGCATTCACCATCACCCATGGCGGCACGCTGCGGGCGCAGTCGGCAAAGGCCACGGTCAGCTTCAACTTCGGGACGGTCACCGCTGGGCAGACCAATACGCTGGATCTGACGACTTTCAATGCCGGTACTTATACCGGCACGATCAGCAATTTTGGCGCCGGCGACAAGATCATCATCGGCGGCAGTACCGCCACCGGCACGATCACGGCGAACTTGACCGGCGGCGACTACACCCTCACCTTCGGTTCGACGGTGCTGAAACATGTGACGCTGGCCGCCGGTACCTCGGCCGGCGACCTGCAGTTCGGCGCCGGCGACGGCACGGTCGTCGCCTGCTATGCGCAGGGCACCCGCATCCTGACGCCCACCGGCGAGATCGAGATCGAGCATCTGGCGATTGGTGATGCCGTGGTGACCGCCTCGGGCGTCACCCGGCCGATCAAGTGGATCGGGCGGCGCAGCTATGCCGGGCGGTTCCTGGAAGGCAACCGGCAGGCGCTGCCGGTGCGCATCGCCGCCGGGGCGCTGGGCGAGGGGGTGCCGAAGCGCGACCTGCTGGTGTCGCCGCGCCACGCCATGCTGCTCGACGGCGCACTGGTGCCGGCCGACATGCTGGTGAACGGGGTGAGCATCGTGCAGGAGACGGCGCGCGACAACATCACCTATCTGCATCTGGAACTGGCCAGCCACGACGTGCTGGTGGCCGAGGGCGCGGCATCGGAGAGTTTCGTCGATTGCGACAGCCGCGGCATGTTCCACAATGCGGCCGAATTCGCGACGCTATATCCGAATGACGACGCGCCGGCCTGGACGTTCTGCGCGCCGATGCTGGCCGAGGCGTCCGGGCAACTGGCGGCGATCCGCGCGCGGCTGGCGGCGCGGGCCGGGCTGGAGGATGCCTGCGGGCCGGTTGCCGACTGGCGTGGCAATCTGGAGCGGGTGGAGCCGGGCGCGGTGCGGGGCTGGGCGTTCGATGCCACCCGCCCGGACGCGGCGGTGCGGCTGGAGGTGCTGGTGGATGGCGCCTGCATCGGCCATGTGCTGGCCAACCGGGCGCGCGGCGATCTGCTGCAGGCCGGAACTTATGGCAACGGGCGGCACGGCTTCGACTTCCGGCTGCCGGCGATGCTGGAGCCGGGCCAGCATGTGGCGGTGCGGCGTGCCGCCGATGGCGCGGCGGTGCCTGGCTCGCCGCGGCAGGTGGCGGCGGAAGGGTTCGACGCGGCGGCCCGCGCCGGTCTGGCGCAGCGGCTGCGCGGGGTGGCCGGGGCGACGCGGAATGCCGCGGAGCTGGAGGAATTGACCGGCTTCCTGCTGAGCGAGGCGGAATGGCTGCGGGCGGCGCGGGCGCGGCTGGACGGCGGCGCTCGGGCCGAGGTGGAGGATCCGCGCGATCCGTTGCGCGGCCTGACGCTGACCGACGAGGCCGTGCAAGCGGGCGCGCGCCCGGCGGTGCAGCCGCTGGCGCTGGTGCTGGATACGAGCGCACCGGGCGAGGGCTCGGCGGCGCTGGCGCGGATGCAGGGGCTTCGGGACCTGGGCTTCCTGGTGCGCTTCATGGCCTGGCAGCAGCCGGCCGGCGATACCGCGGCACTGTCGGCGGCCGGCATCGGCTGCCTCGGCAGCGCCTGGCAGGGCGGCGTGGAGGAGGTGCTGCGGCGGCTGGGCGACCGGCTGGATGTGGTGCTGCTGCAAGGGGCGGCCACCGCCGCGACCTATGGCGTGCTGGTGCTGCGGTTCTGCCCGCAGGCGCGGGTGGTGTTCGGCGCCACCGAGGCGGCGGTGACTGGGCTGGAGCAGGCGCTGGCGACTCAGCTCGCCGATGCCGTGCTGCCGCCGGGCGGCACGGACCTGGGCAGCGCGGTGGCGCCGGTGCTGCGGCGCTGGGAGACCCTCGCCGCCTGATCGGCCCCGTCTGATCGGCCGCGTCTGATTCGTTGGGTGGCAGGAGGCTCTTCCGGTTGGCCGGGAAAGGTGCTTGCCTGTCCCCCGTGGCGCCGAAATGAATATCCTGTTCCTGCACCAGAACATGCCCGGCCAGTTCAAGCATCTGGCGCCGGCGCTGGCGCGCGAGCCGGGCAATCGGGTGGTGTTCCTGACCCGGCGGGAGGATGGCGAACTGCCGGGGGTGCGGCGGGTGAGCTATCAGCCGGCACGCAGCGCGCGGGCCGGGACGCATCATTATGTGCGGCTCTATGAGAACAGCGTGCTGCATGGCCAGCAGGTGGTGCGGGCCTGCCTGGAACTGGCGCGCGAGGGGTTCCGGCCCGACCTGGTGATCGCGCATCCCGGCTGGGGCGAGGCGCTGTTCCTGCGCGACGTGTTTCCGCGCGCGGTGCTGCTGAACTACTGCGAGTTCTATTATCACGGCCGCGGCGCCGATGTGGGGTTCGACCCGGAGACGCCGGCCGACCTCGATTCGGTATGCCGGGCGCGGGCGCGCAACGCGCATCTGCTGCTGAGCCTGGAGGCCTGCGACCACGGGTTGAGTCCGACCTTGTGGCAGCGCGACCAGCATCCGCAGGCGCTGCGGCAGAAGATCTCGGTGATCTTCGACGGCATCGATACCAGCGTGGTGCGGCCGGACCCGGCAGCCCGCTTCGTGCTGCCCGATGGCGGGGTGCTGGCGCCGGGGGACGAGGTGGTGACCTATGTGGCGCGCAACCTGGAGCCGTATCGCGGCTTTCCCAGTTTCATGCGCGCGGTGCCGCGGATTCTGGCGGCGCGGCCGGCGGCGCGGGTGGTGATCGTCGGCGGCGATGAGGTGAGCTACGGCCAGTCGGCGCCGGACGGGCAGAGCTGGCGGGCGCGGATGCTGGCGGAGGTCGGGCCGTTGGATCCGGCGCGGGTGCATCTGCTGGGGCGGGTGGGGTATCGCGATTTCCTGTCGATGCTGCAGGTCTCGGCGGCGCATGTCTATCTGACGGTGCCGTTCGTGCTGAGCTGGTCGTGCATGGAGGCGCTGGCGGCCGGCTGCGTGGTGGTCGGTTCGCGCACGGCGCCGGTGCAGGAGGTGATCGAGCACGGGCGCAACGGCAGGCTGGCGGATTTTCTCGACCCCGAGGCGATCGCCGCACAGGTGGTGGCGGTGCTGGCCGACCCGGCCGAGCATGCGGCGCTGCGGGCGCGGGCGCGCGAGACGGTGCTGGCCCGCTACGCGCTGGAGGAGTGCCTGGCGGCGCAGCTTCGGCTGGTGCGCAGCCTGGTGTAGCCGGCTACAGCGCGGACATTCCGCCGGCCGCGCCGAGCAGCAGCACGATCACCCAGGGCGGCAGCTTCCACAGCATCAGCAGCGCGAAGCCGGCGGCGGCCAGGGCGAAGTCGCGCGGGGTGAGCACGGCGCTGATCCACACCGGGTTGTACAGCGCCATCGCCAGGATGCCGACCACCGCCGCGTTGGCGCCGCGCATTGCCGCCTGGGCGAACGGGCGGCGGCGCAGCGCGTCCCAGAACGGCAGCGTGCCGTAGACCAGCAGCAGGCCGGGCAGGAAGATGCCGGCCAGCGCGATGGCGGCACCGGCTACGCCATGCGGCGCCGGGCCGGAGACCGCGCCGAGATAGGCGGAGAAGGTGAACAGCGGGCCGGGCACCGCCTGGGTGAGGCCGTAGCCGGCCAGGAAGCTGTCGGGCGTGACCCAGCCGGGGGCGACGGTCTCGGCCTGCAGCAGCGGCAGCACCACATGGCCGCCGCCGAACACCAGCGCGCCGGCGCGGTAGAAGGCGCCGAACAAGGCGACACCCTGGTGTGTGGCGGCGAGGAGCGGCGTCAGCAGCAGCAGGGCGGCGAACAGCAGCAATGCCACCACCGCCGCCGGGCGGCCGACCGGGAATGCCAGGTGGCCGGCGAGCGGCATCGCCTCACCCCGGCACAGCCACAGGCCGGCCAGCGCGCCGACGACGATCGCCGCGAACTCGCCGGCCGCGCCGCCGGGCAGCAGCGCCAACGCGATGGCGGCCAGCGCGATGGCGGCGCGCGGGCGGTCCGGAGTCAGCTTCTGCGCCATGCCGAACACCGCCTGGGCGACCACCACCACGGCGACCAGCTTCAGGCCGTGCAGGATGCCGTGGGCGAGCGGGCCGTCCAGCGTCGCCGCGCCCAGCGCTGCGGCCAGCAGCAGGAAGGCTGACGGCAATGTGAAGCCGGCCCAGGCCGCAGCCCCGCCGGCCAGCCCGCCGCCGCGCAGCACGCCAAGCGAGAAGCCGACCTGGCTGGAGGCCGGGCCGGGCAGGAACTGGCAGAGCGCCACCAGATCGGCGAAACCCGCCTCGTCGAGCCATTTCCGCCGCAACACGAATTCATCGCGGAAATAGCCGAGATGGGCGATCGGGCCGCCGAACGAGGTGAGGCCGAGGCGGAGGAAGGCTGCGAAAATCTCGGCGATGCGCGGCATGGCGGGTCCTGCCCAGGGGCTGCGGACTATGCGAGCCATCGCCAGCTTTGCATATCCGGCACCATCCGCTATTCCAATGCTCCCTCAGCCGAACGCGCAGATGTCCAGCACCCTCGACCCCGCCGAAACAGCGACCCCCCCGACCCTGGCGCAGTTGCGCGCCGAACTGGACGGCATCGACGATGCCATCCACGACCTGCTGATGCGGCGTGGCCAGGTGGTCGAGCAGGTGGGCGCGCACGGCGCCAAGGGCCGGGTGGCGATCCGGCCGGGGCGCGAGGCGAATATCCTGCGCCGACTGCTGGCCCGCCACCGGGGCGCGCTGCCGGCGCGGCTGCTGGTGCGGATCTGGCGGGAGTTGTTCGCGGCCACCACCTCGATGCAGGGCGGCTATGTCATTGCCGTCTGCGAGGCGGATGCCGGCGACGGCTTCGTGCAGGCGGCGCGCGAGCATTTCGGCGCGCTGACCGCGATGCGTCGGCATCCCACCCCGGCGCAGGCGATCGGCGAGGTGAGCAGCGGGGTGGCGATCGCTGCGGTGCTGCCGATGCCGCAGGAGCAGGAGGCGGGTGCCGGCACCTGGTGGACCGCGCTGCTGCATCGCGACCAGCCGCGCATCCATATCGTCGGCAAGCTGCCGTTCTGGGCGCCGCGCAGCGAGGGCGGGCCGCAGGCGGAGGCGCTGGTGGTCGCCGCCGTGGCGCCGGATGCCAGCAGTGCCGCAGCGGGCGGCGACCGCAGCCTGATCGGGCTGGAACTGAGCTTGGACGGCAGCCGCGCCCGGCTTTCCGGCGCACTGGTCGCCGCCGGGTTCGATGCCGGCAACATCATCCTGCGCCGCGACCAGGGGGCGGCGGTGGCGCAGGCGCTGGTGGATGTGGCCGGGCTGGTGGCCGATGACGACGCCAGGCTGGCCGCGCTGACCGATATGCTGCGCCCGCCGGTGGTGCTGGGCGCCTACGCTGTGCCGTTGAACGGAGACTTCGCATGAGCCACACGCCGGTGAGCAGGACGCTCGTGAGCAAAATGGGGCCGCGGCCGCGCCCCGAGGTGCTGCAGATTGCCGCCTATGTCGCCGGCGAGGCGCAGGTGGCCGGGGTCAACCGCATCGTCAAGCTGTCCTCCAACGAGGGCGCGTTCGGGCCGCCGCCGGGGGCGATCAAGGCGTTTGCCGAGGTGGCCGGCGAAATCTACCGCTATCCCGATGGCGGCTCGCATGAGCTGCGCCGGGCGATCGGCGCGCGCTGGAAGCTCGATCCGGAGCGGATCGTCTGCGGCACCGGCTCGGACGAGCTGATCCAGCACCTGTGCCACATCTATGGCGGGCCGGGCACCGAGATTATCATGACGATGCACGCCTTCACCATGTACCAGATCTCCGGCACCTATGCCGGGGCGCGGGTGCTGAAGGTGCCGGAGCGCAACCTGACCACCGATGTCGACGCGATCCTGGCGGCGGTGTCGCCGGCCACCCGCATCGTGTTCGTCGCCAACCCGAACAACCCCACCGGCTCGCTGCTGCCGGAGAGTGAGATGCACCGGCTGCGCGACGGGCTGCCGCCCGAGGTGCTGCTGGTGCTGGATTCCGCCTATGCCGAATACGTGACCGAACCGGGCTACGACGCCGGGGCGAAGCTGGTGGATGCCGGCGATAACACGGTGATGCTGCGCACCTTCAGCAAGGTGTTCGGCCTCGGCGGCATGCGGGTCGGCTGGTGCTACGGGCCGCCGGCGGTGATCGACGCGCTGAACCGGGTGCGCGGGGTGTTCAACGTCAACCTCGGCGCGCAAGCCGCCGCCGTCGCCGCACTGGCCGAGCCGGGCTGGGTGGAGCGCTGCGTGGCGCATAACACCGAGTGGCGCGGCAAGCTGGCGGTGGCGCTGGAGGCGGCCGGCATCAAGGTATGGCCGAGCCACGCCAATTTCTTCCTTGCCGATTTCGCCACCCCGGCCCGCGCTGCCGCTGCCGATGCCTATCTCAAGACGCGCGGCATCATCGTGCGGGCGATGGGCGCCTACGACCTGCCGCACTGCCTGCGCATCACCGTCGGCAATGCCGAGGAATGCATGCTGGTGGCCGAGACGCTGACCGCTTTTATGGCAACCCAGGCTGGAGAAGCGGGGCGTGGCTGAGCCGGTCTTCAAGCGCCTCGCGCTGATCGGCATCGGCCTGATCGGCAGCTCCGTCGCCCGCATCGCGATGGAAAAGCGCGAGCTGGCGGGCGAGGTGGTGGCCAATGCCCGCACCCAGGCGACGCTCGACCGAGTGGTGGAACTCGGCATCGCCGACCGGGTGGAACTGGACCCGGCGCGCGCGGTCGAAGGGGCTGATTGCGTGATGCTGTGCGCCCCGGTCGGCGCCTACGCGGCGCTGGCGCAGGCGATCGCGCCGCATCTGGCGCCGGGCTGCGTGCTGACCGACGTCGGCTCCACCAAGCAGTCGGTGATCCGCGACGTTGGGCCGCTGGTGCCGGAGGGGGTGCATTTCATCCCCGCCCACCCTTTGGCCGGCACCGAGTATTCCGGCCCCGATGCCGGCTTCACCACGCTGTTCCAGGGCCGCTGGGTGCTGCTGACCCCGCCGCCCGGCGCCGATGCCGAGGCGGTGGAGAAGATCAGCGAACTCTGGCGCCGCTGCGGCTCGATGGTGGAAAGCATGGAGCCGGCGCATCACGACCGGGTGCTGGCGATCGTCAGCCACCTGCCGCACCTGATCGCCTTCACCATCTGCGGCACCGCCGACGCGCTGGAGGAGGAAAGCCGCCAGCAGGTGCTGAAATTCGCCGCCTCCGGCTTCCGCGACTTCACCCGCATCGCGGCGTCCGACCCGGTGATGTGGCGCGACGTGTTCCTCAACAACCGCGAGGCGCTGCTGGAAATGCTGGCCCGCTTCATGGAAGACGCCCAGGCAATGGCCCGCGCGGTGCGCTGGGGCGACCCGAGCTATATCGAGGAACGGGTGAAACTGGGGCGCAGCATCCGGCGCAGTCTCATCGAGTTGAAACAGGCGTGAGGCAAGCAGTTCTTTTTTGAAAAAAAGAACCAAAAAACTTTTATCCGCCTTGCAACCTCGGAGGGGCGGAGATTCCGGAGTCTCCAAAATGGATAAAAAGTTTTTTTGCTTCTTTTTGTTCACAAAAAGAAGACCTTACTTGAGTCTTTCTTCCACCATCTTCCGCCACGGCGCATCCGCCGGTGCCTCCGCCAGCGCGCGGCGGAATTCCGCCGCCGTCGCCGGTGTCACCCGCCCGTCGGCGCGGGTCTGTGCCTCCGCCGCCTCGGCGGCCAGGTCTGGCTCCCAGCGCTGCGCCAGCGCGATCTTCCAGGCCGCGGCGGCGGCGGCATAGCGGCCGCGCGTGGCCTCGGCGGTGCCCAGCAGCACGTAGCCTTTCCGCGCCGAGTCGGTGTGCGGGTCCAGCCTGGCCAGCCCGGCGCGCAGCCTGGCGATCAGCGCGTCGTCCTGCTGTTCGTGCAACTGGGCGGCGGCGATGCGGGCCGATAACGGTGCCGCCGGCAGGTCCGGGTGGCCGCCATACAGATACAGCAGCAGGGCGGCAGCCGGCACCAGCATCAGCGTTGCCAGCAGCGGGGCGCGGCTGGCGCGGCGCGGGGCGGTGTCGTCCGCGGCGGCGGCGGCCAGCATCCGGCGCTGCACCTCCAGCGTGGCGCTGGCGTGTTCGGCGGCACCCAGTCGGCCAGCCGCCAGTTCGCGGTCCAACTCCGCCAGTTGTGCCCGGTGCAGCGCCAGCGCCGCGTCGCGCCGGCCGCGGGGGGAGGCGGCCCGGCGCAGGCTGAGCAGCAGCGGCGCCAGTGCGGTAAGGGCCAGCGCGGCCGCGGCGGCGAAGGTGGTGAGCATCGTGGTATCCACAGCGCGGTGTCCGGCGTCCCGTCAGGTTTTCATCAGGTCGCGCAGCCGCGCCTGTTCGGCCTCGGAAAGCGGTGCCGGCGGCTTCGGCTGGCTGCGGCGATGCGCCAGCACCACCAGCCCGCCGATCCCCAGCGCCAGCACCGGCGAGCCCCAGAGCAGCAATGTCTGCCATTCCAGCGGCGGGCTCAGCCGCACGAAATTGCCGTAGCGCGCCACCATCCAGGCAACCACCTGGGCGTCGCTGTCGCCGGCCACCACGCGCTGGCGGACGATGTGGCGCAGGTCGCGCGCCAGGTCGGCGCCGCTGTCCTCGATGCTTTCGTTCTGGCAGACCAGGCAGCGCAACTGCCGGCCGATCTGCTCGGCGCGGGCCTCCTGCTTCGGATCGCGCAGTTCCTCGGCCGGGTCAGAGATTGCCCAGGCGACATGCGCGCCAGCGAGCAGCAGCAGCACGGCAAGCAGCGCGCGTTTCATCCGCCGTACTTCTTCATCAGCGGCTCGATCTGCTCTTTCACCATCTTGGGGGTGATCGGGCCGGACATGTGCCAGCGCACGAAGCCGTCGCCATCGACCAGGAAGGTTTCCGGCACCCCGGTCAGCCCCCAGTCGATCGCCACCCGGCCCGGCGCGTCGATCGCGTTGCGGACATAGGGGTTGCCCCGGGTCTGCAGGTAGTCCAGCGCGGCGCTTGCCTTGTCCTTGTAGGCGATGCCCCAGATCGGGATTTTTTGCGCCTGCATCGCCATCAGCACCGGGTGCTCCTCGATGCAGGGTGGGCACCAGGTGGCCCAGAAATTAATCAGCACCGGATGGCCGATGCTGAACAGGTCGGTGGAGGCGAAGCCGGCGCTGGCCAGCCCCGGCAACTCGAAGCCCGGCACCCGGCGATTGAGCAGCATGGTGGGGACGCCATGCGGGTCGAAGCTGCCCTCCTGCATCCGGTGCAGCACGGCGTAGAACCCGCCGCCGGCGGCGACGGCAGCGACCAGCGGTGCTGCGTACAGGATGGCGCGGCGTGTCGACATCTAGGCAGGCGCGCCGGCGTGCGGCGCCTTTGCCGCCCGGCGCGGGGCGCCCAAGCGCAGCCGCCGGTCCGACAGCGACAACCCGCCGCCCAGCGCCATCACCAGCGCGCCGAGCCAGATCCACGGCGCCATGAAGTTGTCGTGCAGCCGCAGCACCGCGCCGCCGTCGCGCTCGTCGCCCAGCACGGCGTAGAGGTCACGGAAACCGTCGGTCTCGATCTTGGCCTCGGTGGTGGTCATCTGCTGCACCGGGAAGCTGCGCCGCTCCGGCGCCAGCACGGTCACCAGGCGGCCGTTTCGCGACACCTGGATGGTGGCGACGCGGGCGGTGTAGTTGGGGCCGGGGGCATCGTGCAATCCCATCAGTTTCCAGTCGTAGCCCGCGAGGTGCACTGTTTCGCCCGGCTTCACAAGCAGGATGGTGCTGACCGCCATCGACATGCCGGCGATCCCGGCGATGGTGACGCCGAGCCCGGCATGGGCGATCGCCGCCCCCAGCGCGCCGCGTGGCGTGCCGCGCAGCAGCAGCAGGCTGGACAGCAGCGGAATGCGGAACAGCCGGATGCGCGCCATGATGTCGGCGAACGCCCCCAAGATCAGCCAGGCGGCACAGCCCAGCACGAACGCCGGCAGCAGGCTGGTGCCGAAGCTGGCCCACAGCCCGACCGCCGCCGCCACCACCGCCGCCCACCACAGCCGCATCAGCGCCGGCCCCAGCGCCGCGCG
Source organism: Rhodospirillales bacterium (assembly GCA_041691815.1). GTDB lineage: Bacteria > Pseudomonadota > Alphaproteobacteria > Acetobacterales > Acetobacteraceae > 70-18. The sequence goes on from JBEPTZ010000009.1 coordinate 56,166, forward strand.
CTTCCACGACAGCATCGGCCCCACCGCCATGGCGATGAACAGCGGCACCGCCAGCGGCAGCACGGTGGCGTTGAAGAACGGCGCCCCCACCGACAGCTTCTGCCCCAGCACCATGTCGGCGAACAGCGGATACAGCGTGCCGATGGCCACCACCGCGGCGATCGAACACAGCAGCACGTTGTTCAGCACCAGCGCGCCCTCACGCGAGATCGGCGCGAACAGCCCGACCGAGGACAGCGCCCGGCCGCGCCAGGCGAACAGCGCCAGCGCGCCGCCGATCACCAGCCCGAGCAGCACCAGGATGAACACCCCGCGGGTCGGATCGTTGGCGAAGGCATGCACCGAGTTGAGGATGCCGGAGCGCACCAGGAAGGTGCCGGACAGGCTGAACGAGAAGGTGGCGATCGCCAGCAGCACCGTCCACACCTTCAGGCTCTCGCGCTTCTCCACCACGATCGCCGCATGCAGCAGCGCGGTGCCGGTGAGCCACGGCATCAGCGAGGCGTTCTCCACCGGGTCCCAGAACCAGAACCCGCCCCAGCCGAGCTCGTAATATGCCCACCAGGAGCCGAGCGCGATGCCGCCGGTCAGGAAACACCAGGCTGCCAGCGTCCACGGCCGCACCCAGCGGCCCCAGGCGGCGTCCACCCGGCCCTCCAACAGCGCGGCCACCGCGAAGGCGAACGGGATCGAGAAGCCGACATAGCCGAGGTAGAGGATCGGCGGATGGATCGCCAAGCCGAGGTCCTGCAGCAGCGGGTTCATGTCCTGGCCGTTCGCCGGCGGCGGCCAGATGCGCAGGAACGGGTTGCTGGCCAGCAGCGCGAACAGCGTGAAACCGACCGAGGAGGCGCCCAGCACGCCGATCACCCGCGCCCTGAGGCTCGCCGGCAGGTTGCGGCCGAACACCGCCACCGCGCCGCCGCACACCCCCATGATCAGGCACCACAGCAGGATGGAGCCCTCGTGGTTGCCCCAGGTGCCGGTGATTTTATACAGCAGCGGCTTCAGGCTGTGGCTGTTCTCGTAGACGTTCAGCACCGAGAAGTCGTTGTCCACCGACACCCACATCAGCACGCCGAACGCGGTGGCCAGTGCGATCAACTGGCCGAGCGCCAGGCCGGGCGCGGCCTGCATCATCCTGATATCGCCGCGCTGCGCCCCCCAGATCGGGATGATCGCCTGCGCGAAGCCGAACGCGACAGCCAGCGCCAGGGCGAAATGGCCGATTTCGGGGTTCATTTGGCAGCCAGTTCAGGCAAGGCTTCTTTTTGTGAACAAAAAGAAGCAAAAAAACTTTTCATCCATTGGAGTGTACGGTGTCTCCACGCGCTCCACCGCTGCAAGGCGAATAAAAGTTTTTTGTTTCTTTTTTTCAAAAAAGAAGACCTTGCTTCGCTTCTCATCACCCGCCCGCCTTCTTCACCTTCTTGGTATCCCACGTTGCCGCTGCCGGCGGTGGGCCATCGGCGGGGTTCCAGTGGCCGGCTTTCTTCAGGGCGTCGGCGACATCCTTCGGCATGTAGGTCTCGTCGTGCTTGGCCAGCACCTCGCTGGCCTGGAAGCTGCCGTCCGGCCGCAGCGTGCCGAGCGTCACGATGCCCTGCCCCTCGCGGAACAGGTCGGGCAGGATGCCGACATAGTGGACTTCCACCGCGGCGGCGCCGTCGGTCACCTTGAAGCTGGCGGTCGGCTTGCCGGCCACCGTGGTCTGTTTCAGCGTGCCGGCCTCGACCAGCCCGCCGAGGCGGAAATCGCGCCCTGGCGGCGGCGCCTTGCTGGCGACGTCGGACGGCGCCACGAAGAACACCATGCTGTCGCTGAACGCCGACAGGGTGAGGGCGGTGGCCCCGCCCAGCCCGGCCAGGCAGACCAGTAGCACGATCAGCCGCCGCCGCTTGCGAGTCATGCGCCGATGCGGGGCGCTCATCGGCCGGCTCGTGGGTCGATCGCCGCCAGGCGGCGGCGGGCGCGGCCCATCCGCAGCCAGGCATCCAGCGCGAAGCCGCCGGCGACCAGCACGGTCAGCCCGTAGGCGGCGACGATATAGGGCAAATGGTCCATCTCACGTCGCCCCCATGCCGGAATGTTGTGTGTCGGTTTCCTGGGCACGCGCCATCAGCAGCCCGCGGATGCGCCGCTCCATCACCGCCGCGCGCATTCGCGCCACCACGATGGCGCCGAAGCCCAGCGAGAAGCCCAGCGCGCAGAGTGCCAGCGGGTACAGCATGCCGATATACATGGTCGGCGCCCCGGTCAGTGTAATGCTGTCCGGCTGATGCAGCGTGTTCCACCAATCGACCGAGAACTTGATCACCGGCAGGTCGACCGCCCCCACCAGCGCTAGGATCGCCGCCGCCCGGTAGCCGCGCTGCGGGTCGTCGAAGGCGCGGATCAGCGCGATATGCCCGAGATACAGGAAGAACAGCACCAGCACCGAGGTCAGCCGCGCGTCCCACACCCACCAGGCACCCCACATCGGCTTGCCCCAGATGCTGCCAGTGGCCAGGCACAGCGCCGCGAACCCGGCCCCCACCGGCCCGATCTCGGCCGCCGCCAGGTCGGCCAGCGGGTGCCGCCAGACCAGCGACAGCACGGCGCACACCGCCAGCGAGAAATACCCCGCCGAGGCCAGCCAGGCCGCCGGCACATGCACATACATGATCCGCACCGCATCGCCCTGCTGCCAGTCGGCCGGCGACACGAACAGCCCCCAGTACAGCCCCACCAGGGTCAGCACCAGCGCCGCGCCGGCCAGCCACGGCAGCACCCGCCCGGACAGCCGCAGGAAGCGGCCAGGATTGGCGAAGCGATGCAGGCTGCGCGGCGGAGCCTCGGCCGCCGGCACAACGGATACGGGAGCGTCCACGCCGGGGTCCTACCACTCCTTGCCCGCAGATTGAAGCGCCCGGCGCTTGAACCTGTCAGGCATTAACGTAATGTCACCGCTATCCTCCCTTACGCGAGCGCACCCAAGATGGCCTATTGGCTGGTCAAATCCGAACCCGACGCCTTCAGCTGGGACCAGCAGGTGGCGAACCGCGTCGAACCCTGGACCGGGGTGCGCAACTTCATGGCCCGCAACAACCTGCGCGCCATGCAGAAGGGCGACCGCGCCTTCTTCTACCACTCCAATGTCGGCAAGGAGATCGTCGGCGTGGTGGAGGTGGCGCGCGAAGCCTACCCCGACCCGACGGTGGAACCTGGCGAGAAGGGCGAGTGGTCGTGCGTCGACATGCGCGCCATCGCGCCGATGCCCCGGCCGGTGACGCTGGCCGAACTGAAGGCCGACCCCGCATTCGCCGAGTTGCCATTGATCCGCCAGTCGCGGCTGTCGGTGATGCCGATTTCCGATGCGTTCTGGGCGGCGATCTGCGCGCTGGGCGGGTGGGTGGAGCCGAAGCGGAAGAAAGCGAAGTAAGTCTTCTTTGTTTGAAAACAAAGAAGCAAAAAAACTTCATCCCCTGGAGACGCCGCTGCAGAGGCATCCCCGCTGCTGCAAGGCGGAAGGGTTTTTTGCTTCTTTTTTGCAAAAAAGAAGCCGTCCCTGGAGATCCTGATGCCCTGGCGAGCCTTATGCCGTCTTGACGACCTCCCAGAAGGCGAATCCCGCGGCTTCACCGGCCTGTTCGCGGTGCGGCGTGGCGAGGCGGTGCATGTCTATGTGAATAGCTGCCCGCATATCGGCCTGCCGCTCGATTGGGCGCCGGATCGATTCTTGACCACCGACCGCCGGCACATCATCTGTTCCTCACATGGTGCGGAGTTCGATATCGCAACGGGCCAGTGCCTGCGCGGCCCGTGTCTTGGCGATTGCCTGGAAGCGGTTATGATCTGCATCGAAGACGGCGTCCTCCTCGTGCCCGAGGATGCCGGATTATAGCCGTGCGGGTGCCAAATACGGGAGCAAACAGATGTCCGAAGCCCTGGCTCAACCCAAATCCGATACCCTGATCGCGGTGAAGCCGGAGATCGCCGCCCACGCCCTGGTCAACGCCGCCCGCTTTCAGGCGATGACCGAGGCGGCGCGCGACCCCGCCGCATTCTGGGCCAAGGAGTGCCGCCGGATCGACTGGATGACCCCGCCGACCAAGATCCTCTCCGGCGACTTCAACGGCGATGTGCACATCAAATGGTTCGAGGACGGCACGCTGAACGCCACCGTCTCCTGCCTCGACCGCCATCTGGCCACCCGCGGCGGCCAGACCGCGATATTGTGGGAGGGCGACGACCCCAACACCTCGGAAGCGATCACCTATCGCGACCTGTATGGCAGGGTTTGCCGGCTGGCCAACGTGCTGCGCGGGCTCGGCGTCAAGAAGGGCGACCCGGTCTGCATCTACCTGCCGATGGTGCCGGAGGCGGCGGTGGCCATGCTGGCCTGCGCCCGGATCGGCGCCGTGCATACCGTGGTGTTCGGCGGCTTCTCGCCAGACAGCCTGGCCAACCGCATCCAGGATGCCGGTTGCGCGGTGCTGATCACCGCCGACGAAGGCCGGCGCGGCGGCCGCAAGATCGCGCTGAAAACCAACGCCGACGAGGCGGTGACGCATTGCCCGACCATCAAGCATGTCATCGTGGTCGGCGTCACCGGCGGCGATGTGCCAATGCAGGACGGTCGCGATATCGACTATGCCACCGCCTGCGCCGCCGCGCCGGCCACCTGCGCGCCGGAACCGATGAACGCCGAGGACCCGCTGTTCATCCTCTACACCTCGGGCAGCACCGGCAAGCCGAAGGGCGCACTGCACACCACCGGCGGCTACATGGTCTGGGCGTCATACACCCACGAACTGACGTTCGACTACCGACCGGGAGAGGTCTACTGGTGCACCGCCGATGTCGGCTGGGTCACCGGTCACACCTATATTGTCTACGGCCCGCTGGCCAACGGCGCCACCACGCTGATGTTCGAGGGCATTCCCACCTGGCCCGACGCCTCACGGTTCTGGCAGGTGGTGGACAAGCACCAGGTCAGTATCTTCTACACCGCGCCGACCGCGATCCGCGCGCTGATGCGCGAGGGTGTCGGACCGGTGCAGAAAACCTCGCGCAAGTCGCTGCGCATCCTGGGCACCGTCGGCGAGCCGATCAACCCGGAGGCCTGGCTGTGGTACTACCGCAATGTCGGCGACGAGCGCTGCCCGGTGATCGACACCTGGTGGCAGACCGAGACCGGCGGCACGCTGATCTCGGCACTGCCCGGCGCCATCGCTCAGAAGCCGGGTAGCGCCACGCTGCCGCTGCCCGGCGTGTTTCCCGCCCTGCTCAGCGCCGAAGGCAAGGTGCTGGAGGGCGCCGGCGAGGGCCTGCTCTGCCTCAGCAAACCCTGGCCGGGCATGATGCGCACCATCTACGGCGACCATGAGCGCTTCATCCAGACCTATTTCAGCGCCTTCAAGGGCTTCTACTTCAGCGGCGACGGCGCGCGGCGCGATGCCGACGGCTATTACTGGATCACCGGGCGGGTGGACGACGTGATCAACGTCTCCGGCCACCGCATGGGCACCGCCGAGGTGGAAAGTGCGCTGGTCGCCCACCCCAAGGTCGCCGAGGCGGCGGTGGTCGGCTTCCCGCACGATCTCAAGGGCCAGGCGATCTACGCCTATGTCACCCTGCTGGCCGGCGAGGAACCGACCGACGAACTGCGCAAGGAACTGACCGCCTGGGTCCGCAAGCAGATCGGCCCGATCGCCGCCCCCGAGGTGATCCAGTGGGCGCCCGGCCTGCCGAAGACCCGCAGCGGCAAGATCATGCGCCGCATCCTGCGCAAGATCGCCGCCAACGAGACCGAGGCGCTTGGCGACATCTCCACCCTGGCCGATCCCTCCGTGGTAGCCGATCTGGTGTCCAACCGGGTTGGCTGATCCGGCCGCGGCGCCCGGCCGCAGCATCTTCTGGTGGGTTGTCGGCCCGCTGCTCGTGCTGTTGCTGGTGCCGTTCCTGGCGACCGAGATCCCGCCGGTCGTCGACTACCCGAACCACCTGGCGCGTGCCTATTTTCTGGCACGCGGCCAGGCCGATCCGGTGTTGTCGCGCATGCTGGCGGCGCACTGGACGATTCTGCCCAACCTGGCCAGTGACCTGCTACTGGTGCCGCTGCTCGGCGTGCTGCCTGTCTACCTCGCCGGCCGGATCGTGCTCGCCGCCGCCATGCTGGCGCCGCTGCTCGGCGGCATGGCCTATAGCAGGGCGCTGTTCGGCCGCACCTGCCACTGGGCGTTGGCGAGTACGTTGATCGCCTTTAATTTTGCCTTCCTGCTCGGCCTGATGAATTTCCTGTTCGGCATCGGTGCCGCCTTCGTGGTGGCGGCGATCTGGTTGCGCTGGCGGGAAACCTGTCCGCGCCGCGCCGTGCTCGCAGCGACGCTCGGTGCGGTGGTGGTGTTCTTCTGCCACATCTCCGCCCTGGCGCTGGTTGGTGTGCTGATCGCCGCCTACGAGGCGGCCCGGCTCGCCGAACCGGCCGGCCGCCGACACCTGTTCCGCCGTGCTACGGCGGTGCTGTGCGTGTTTGCGCCTGTCGTGCTGCTGTACTCGCTCTCGCTGGTCGCCGGAGAAGGCGGCCCGCTGCGGTGGTTCCCGCCGGGCAGCAAGCTGTTGCTGGCGGCCACCCCCTTTGTGACCCGCGACTATATCGACGGCATAATCCTGCTGGTGGTGCTGATCGGGTTCATGATCATCGCCATCGAGCGTCGCTGGTTGCTGGTGCCACGCAGCACGATCATCGCGGCGGCGGTGCTGCTGCTGCTGTATATTGTCGCCCCGGACACCTACAAGGGCGGCGCCCTGGTCGATCTGCGGCTGCTCACCATGCTCGCCTATCTGCTGTTCGCCGGTGTCGCCGAGCCCGCCACCCTGTCCCGCCGTGGCCTGCTGTGGGCGGCGGTGCTGGTGGTGGTGGTGGTTGGCGGGCGCACCGGGGCGCTGGCCCAGGTCTGGAGCCAGCAGAGCGCCATCGTCGCCGAAATGCGGCAGACCATCGCCCCGATCGTGCCCGGCAGCCGGGTTCTCGTAACCGTGGTCACCGCCCAGGACGCCCCGGCCTATTGGCGCGATGTGGCGCCGGTGCAGTTCATCGAGGGCGGCGTTGAAACCGAAAAGCACCTGCCGGCGCTGGTGCTGCTGGAGCGCCACTCGCTCTGGCCGTTGGTGTTTGCCTCCCCCTCGCAGCAACCCATGGTGGTGCGTCGGGCATATCGCGCCAGTGTCGCGCCACGGTCGCTGGCGCTCGTGCCAGACTACATGCTGCTGCGCGAGGGCCACCTGACGCGCGCGGACCAGGACGCCTACCCGTATCTGGTGCAGTGGCGGGCGAAATTCGACTATGTGCTGGTGATGCAGGCCGGCGGCATGCCCGACCCCGCCAAATTCCTGCCCAACCAGCTGACGCTGCTGCAAGCCACCCCCATCGCGGCGTTGTTCCAGGTGCAGCCGATGGCATTGGCGACGCCGTAGCCCAACCCGGTGCGCGATATCCTGCGCCTGGCTACCGCAGTCTGCTGGGCCAGCCGACCCGCACCAGTGACTGGTCGGGGTCGGAGAGGCTGAATTCGTACATGCCCCAGGGTTTGTCTTCCGGCCCGCCTGATTCCAGCGTCCCGCCGGGAAACCGCGCCGCCAGCGCGTCGACCTCCTCGGCCCGCAGATACAGCGCGAACGGGTTGCGCCCCGGCACCAACCAGCCTGCCACGGCCTGCGTCAGGTGAAGCTCGCCGCCCCGGCCGTTCGAAAGGATCAGGTACTCCGCCGCGCCGCCCGGCTGCCGCACGAAGCCGAGCCGCGCATAGAACCGCTCGGACGCCGCCAGGTCATTGCACGGCAGGATCGCCACCAGATCGCTCATCGAGGGGATTCCCTGGGTACGTAGGGCGGCGTCGCTAGCAGATCGGCGGCGGAACTGGCAAGCCCGGCGGACTACGCTGGACAAGCGCCGTTCGGTATGGCTCATGATTGTCATGCCCCATACCCATTCCGGCGGCGCGATAACCTTGCGCGCCGCCACCGCTGCCGATGCCGCAGTCATCGCTGACATCGATCGCGCCGCCCGTGACGAGGCGCTGCCTTCGGTGCGGTGGGCGTATACCCCGGCGCAGGTGCGCGGCTGGATCGAGGCCGTCCTGCTGCCGCGTGGCGGCGTCTGGCTGGCCGAACGCGGCGGCGCGGCGGTCGGCTACATGGCGCTGCACGCCGACTGGGTGGAGCACCTCTATAT
>JBEPTZ010000010.1:0-62235 GCA_041691815.1 Rhodospirillales bacterium
TTCTCAAACTGGCTGACTATCCTGGGTAAGCAGGAAAGTTTTTTGGTTCTTTTTTCCAAAAAAAGAACTGCTTGCTAAATGTGCAGAGCCCGCCCGTCCACCGCCAAAGCCGCTTCCTTCACCGCTTCGGAGAGGGTGGGGTGGGCGTGGCAGATGCGGGCGACGTCTTCCGCGCTGGCGCCGAATTCGATGGCGGTGACCAGTTCGGCGATCAGTGCGCCGGCGTCGGGGCCGAGGATGTGGGCGCCGAGCAGACGGTCGGTGGTGGCGTCGGCGAGGATCTTGACGAAGCCGTCGGTGGTGCCGATGGCGCGGGCGCGGCCGTTGGCGGTGAACGGGAATTTGCCGATCTTGTAGGCGATGCCGGCGGCTTTCAGTTCTTCCTCGGACTTGCCGACCGAGGCGACCTCGGGCCAGGTGTAGATGACGGCGGGGATGGCGTCGTAGTTGACGTGGCCGGCCTGGCCGGCGAGGCGCTCGGCGATGGCGACGCCTTCGTCTTCGGCCTTGTGGGCCAGCATCGGGCCGGCGATGACGTCGCCGACGGCGTAGATGCCGGGGACGTTGGTGGCGAAATGGGCGTCGGTGAGCACCAGGCCGCGCTTGTCGGTGGCAACGCCGGCCTCGGCCAGCCCGAGCGCCTCGGTATGGGCGCGGCGGCCGATGGCGAGCAGCACGATATCGGCGTCCAGCGTTTCGGTCTTGGCGGTTTTCACCGACTCGACGGTAAGGGTGACGCCGGCGGCGGTTTTTTTGGCGGCGATGACCTTGCTGGACAGGCGGAACTTGATGCCCTGTTTGGCCAGGATGCGCTGGAAATTCTTGGCGATCTCGGCGTCGTTGCCGGGGACCAGGCGGTCGAGGAATTCGATCACGGTGACTTCGGCGCCAAGGCGGCGCCAGACGCTGCCGAGTTCCAGGCCGATGACGCCGCCGCCGATCACCACCAGGTGGCCGGGCACCTTGTCCAGTTCCAGCGCGCCGGTGGAGGTGACGATGGTTTTCTCGTCCACCTCGACGCCTGGCAGTGGCGTGCTTTCGCTGCCGGTGGCGATGACGATGTTCTTGGCGGCGTATTCGGTGCCGTCCACCGCCACCCGGCCGGCGGCAAGGATGCGGCCGCGGCCCTTCAGCCAGGTGACCTTGTTCTTCTTGAACAGGAACTCAACGCCCTTGACGTTGGCGCTGACCACCTCGTCCTTGCGGGCCTGCATGCGGGCGAGGTCGAGCTTGACGCTGTCGAGCATGATGCCGTGCTCGGCATAGGCGTGCGCCGCGGCGTGGAAGTTCTCCGAGGACTGCAGCAGCGCCTTGGAGGGGATGCAGCCGACATTGAGGCAGGTGCCGCCGAGGGTGGGGCGCTTCTCGACACAGGCGACGTTCATGCCGAGTTGGGCGGCGCGAATGGCGCAGACATAGCCGCCAGGGCCGGCGCCGATGACGATGAGGTCGAAACTGTCCATGAACGTGAGCCTTTTCAGCAGCAAGGAAGGCAAGTCTTCTTTGTTTGAAAACAAAGAAGCAAAAAAACTTCACCTCTTAAGGAGATAAAGTTTTTTGCGCGCTTTTTTTCAAAAAAGCGCTGCTTCCTTGCCTACAGGTCGAGCAGCAGCCGGCGCGGGTCTTCCACCCCCTCCTTGACGCGAACCAGGAAGGACACCGCTTCCTTGCCGTCGACGACGCGGTGGTCGTAGGAGACGGCGAGGTACATCATCGGGCGGATCACCACCTGGCCGTCGACGGCGACCGGGCGGGGTTGGATTTTGTGCATGCCCAGGATGGCGGATTGCGGCGGGTTGAGAATGGGCGTCGACATCAAGCTGCCGTAGACGCCGCCATTGGTGATGCTGAAGCTGCCGCCGGCGAGTTCGTCGAGCTTCAGCGCGCCGTCGCGGGCGCGGTGGCCGAAATCGCTGATCGCCTTCTCGATCTGGGCGAAGCTCATCTGATCGACGTCGCGGATCACCGGGACGACCAGGCCGGCAGGGCCGCCGACCGCGATGCCCATGTGGACGAAGTTCTTGTAGATGATGTCGTCGCCGTCGATCTCGGCGTTGACGGCGGGGAATTCCTTCAGCGCGGCGACGCAGGCGCGGACGAAGAACGACATGAAGCCGAGGCGGATGCCGCCATGCTTTTTCTCGAACGCATCGCGGTATTCGGCGCGGAGAGCCATCGCGGCGCTCATGTCCACCTCGTTGAAGGTGGTGAGCAAGGCGGCGGTGTTCTGCGCCTCCTTCAGGCGGATGGCGATGGTGCGGCGCAGGCGGGTCATCTTTACCCGCTCCTCACCAGGTGCGTTGGCACGCGGGGCCTTGGCGGTGGCCGGGGCGGCCGGGGCGGTGGCAGGTTGGTTGACGAAGGCCAGCACGTCGCCCTTGGTGATGCGGCCATCCTTGCCGGCGCCGGCGCCGATCTGCGCGGCGACGATGCCGCGCTCCTCCATCAGCTTGGCGGCGGCGGGCAGCGGGGCGGCGGCCGGGCGGGCGACCGGGCCGGAGGGGCTCGGCGGCTGGTTGATGCCGGCTGACGGGTTGGCCGCCGGGCGGGCGGTTTCCACCGGTTTGGACGGGGCGGGCTTGGGCGCGGCCGGCTTGGCGGCCGGGGCGGTGGTTCCTTCGGTCAGCAGAGCCAGGACGGCGCCCACTTCCACCTCGGCGCCGGCCGCGGCGGTGATCTCGGACAGCGTGCCGGCGCTGGGGGCGTTGACCTCGACGGTGACCTTGTCGGTCTCCAGTTCCACCAGCGCCTCGTCGGCGGCCACGCTGTCGCCGGCGTTCTTCATCCAGCGCGCCACGGTGGCGGTGGTGACACTCTCGCCCAGCGAGGGCACTTTGATCTCGGTCGCCATGCGGTTGGTCCAGTCCTTGTTCAGAGCCAGCGCAGCCAGCCCATGCAGCCGTCAGAGAGAGATCGCTGATCCCGGGGGGCGGGAATAGATGGTTTTTGGTGCTTTTTTACCAAAAAGGCCACCCTGACCCCGGCTACGCCACGTTCAGCGCCGCGCGCACCAGGGCGGCCTGCTCTATGGCATGCACCTTGGCCAGGCCGGTGGCCGGGCTGGCGGCGGCGGGGCGGCCGATGAAGATGGGGCGTTTGGCGGCGATATCGGCGGTTGCCAGCGCCTTTTCGATCCGGCGATCGACGAAGTTCCAGGCGCCGTTGTTCTCCGGCTCCTCCTGGCACCACACCACTTCGGCGTTCTTGTACTGCGCCAGCAGCTTGGGCAGCGAGACGATCGGGAACGGGTAGAGCTGCTCGACGCGGACGATGGCGACGTTCTTGATGCCGAGCGCGTGGCGTTCGGCCAGCAGGTCGTAATAGACCTTGCCGCTGCACAGCACGACGCGCTTGATCTCCTCGGCTGCGGCCAGCGTATCGGTCTCCGGGATGATCGGCTGGAAGCGGCTGCCGGTGGCGAAATCGGCCAGCGGCGAGACCGCCAGCTTGTGCCGCAGCAGGCTTTTCGGCGTCATCAGGATCAGCGGCTTGCGGTAGTTGCGCTTGAGCTGGCGGCGCAGCACGTGGAAGTAGTTGGCCGGCGTGGTGGTGTTCACCACCGCCATGTTGTTCTCGGCGCAGAGTTGCAGATAGCGCTCCAGCCGGGCGGAGGAATGTTCCGGCCCCTGGCCCTCGTGGCCATGCGGCAGCAGCATCACCAGGCCAGAGAGGCGCAGCCACTTGGTTTCGCCGGCGGCGACGAACTGGTCGATGATCACTTGCGCGCCGTTGGCGAAGTCGCCGAATTGCGCCTCCCACAGCACCAGGCTGCGCGGGTCGGCCAGGGTGTAGCCGTATTCGAAGCCGAGCACGCCGGCTTCGGACAGCAGCGAGTTATAGACCTCGATCTTGGCTTGGCCGAGGGCGATGTTGTTGAGCGGCACGTATTCGTGCTGGGTGGTCTGGTCGATCAGCACCGCGTGCCGCTGGCTGAAGGTGCCGCGCTGGACATCCTCGCCGGAAAGGCGGACGCGGTGGCCTTCCAGCAGCAGGGTGCCGAACGCCAGCGCCTCGCCGGTGGCCCAGTCGATGCCCTCGCCGCTGTCGATGGCGGCGCGCTTGGCCTCCAACTGGCGGACGATCTTGGGATTGACGTCGAAGCCTTCCGGCACCAGCGAGATGGCCTCGCCGACCTGGTGCAGCGTCTCGGGTTCCACGGCGGTGTCGTTATCGGCCCATTCGGCTTCGTGGCCTGGGGTGGAGAGGCCGGCCCAATGGCCTTCCAGCCAATCCGCCTTGTTCGGCTTGTAGGCCTGGGCGGCCTTGTAGGCGGCTTCCAGCTCGGCGTGGAAGTCGTCGCTCATCGCCTTGGCCTCGTCGGCGGTCAGCACCCCTTCGGCGACCAGGCGCTCGGCGTACAGCGTGCGGGTGGTCTTCAGGTTCCTGATGGCTTGATACATGATCGGCTGGGTGAAGGCTGGCTCGTCGGCCTCGTTATGGCCGTGGCGGCGGTAGCAGACCACGTCCAGCACGATGTCGCAGCCGAACATCTGGCGGAATTCGGCGGCCATCTGGGCGCACCAGACCACCGCCTCGGGGTTGTCGCCGTTGACATGCAGCACCGGCGCCTGCACCGATTTGGCGACATCGGTGCAATACATGCCGGAATAGGCGTGCGCCGGCAGCGTGGTGAAGCCGATCTGGTTGTTGACGATGACGTGGATGGTGCCGCCGGTGCGGTAGCCGATCAGCTGGCTCATCGCCAGCGTCTCGCTGACCAGGCCCTGGCCGGCGAAGGCGGCATCGCCGTGGATCAGGATCGCCATCACCGAGCGGCGGCCGCGGGTGTCGCCGGCCATGTCCTGGCGGGCGCGGACCTTGCCGATCACCACCGGGTCGACCGCTTCCAGGTGCGACGGGTTGGGCTGCAGCGACAGATGCAGCATGTGGCCGTCGATATCCAGGTCGGTGGAGGTGCCGAGATGGTATTTGACGTCGCCGGAGCCCTGCACGTCGTCCGGCTTGAAGCTGGCGCCGCCGAATTCGCTGAACAACTGGGTGTACGGCTTGTGCACCACGTTCACCAGCGTGTTGAGGCGGCCACGATGCGGCATGCCGATGGCGATCTCGTTGACGCCGGCGCCGGCGGCCGAGGCGATGATCGCCTGCAGTGCCGCGATGCTGACCTCGGCGCCCTCCAGTCCGAAGCGCTTGGTGCCGACGAAGCGCTTCTGGCAGAAGGTTTCCAGCCCCTCGGCCTCGGTGAGTTGCCGTAGGATGGTCTTCCTGGTCTCGGCGTCATAGGCGGTGCGCCAGGGCGCGCCCTCGACGCGGCGCTGGATCCAGGCCTTCTGGTCGGGGTCCTGGATGTGCATGAACTCGACGCCGACCGGGCCGCAATAGGTCTCGCGCAGGATTTGCAGGATCTGGCGTGGGGTGGCGGTCTCCAGCCCCAGCACATGGTCGAGGAACACCGGCTGGTCCATGTTGGCTTCGGTGAAGCCGTGGGTCGCCGGGTCCAGCTCCGCATGCGGCTCCGGCACCTGCAGGCCGAGCGGGTCGAGCTGGGCTTCCAGGTGGCCGCGCACCCGGTAGGTGCGCACCATCATCAGCGCGTGCAGGCTGTCCGAGATCGCGGCGCGCACCTGCTCCTCGGTCAGGCCGGCGGCTGCGGGCGGCTTGGCGCTGGTTTTGGCGTCGCCGGCCTTGGTAGCGGGGGCCTTGGTGGCGAGTTTGGCCGGCTCGGGGTCGGCGATCTCGAAATGGCGCGGCGCCCAGGAGGCGCCGGCGGCGTCGGACAGCACGGCGCGGGCTTCGTCGTTCAGGGCGGCGAATAATTCGGCGAAACTGGGGTCGACGCTGCCGGGGCTGGCAGCCCAGCGGGCATAGAGATCGGCGATGAACGCCGCGTTGGCGCCGTTGAAGGCGGTGGCGAGAATGTCGACGCCTGCCATGGTAGTCTCCCAGTTTGAACAACCAGTGTCTGAACAACCAGTGTGAGCCCGCAGCCGAACGCGTTAGCCTGAACCCGCTGTCGCCGGTCGCCGCGCGCCGGGAACATATGGGTTTTCCCGGCGCTGCGCAGGCAGGCCGGGGTGTTGCCGATGCGCGTCCACCGCATGGGTTGGCGGTGAGCGATGCGGATCGCGCACCGGCTTTGCCTCCGGCGGCAGCCGCCGCCAGGGGCAGCCGCTGTCTACCACATTTTGCGCGCTGGCGCTGCGTCCGCCCGAGTGGTCAGCCGCGCAGCGCTGTTATCATCGTGCTGCCCAGCGCCGCCGGGCTTTCGGAGATATGGATGCCAGCCAGCCGCATCGCCTCGAACTTGGCGGCGGCGGTGTCGTGGCCGCCGGAAATCACCGCCCCGGCATGGCCCATCCGCCGGCCGGGCGGGGCGGTGGCGCCGGCGATGAACCCGACGGTGGGCTTCTTCACCTTGTTCTGGGCGATGAACTCGGCAGCGCGGATTTCGCTCTCACCGCCGATCTCGCCGATCATGATGATCATCTCGGTCTCGGCGTCGGCCAGGAACATCTCCAGGATCGCCACGAAATCGGTGCCCTTCACCGGGTCGCCGCCGATGCCGACGCAGGTGGATTGGCCGAGGCCGGCGGCCGTGGTCTGCGCCACCGCCTCGTAGGTAAGGGTGCCGGAGCGGCTGACGATGCCGACCTTGCCCCGCCTGTGGATATGGCCGGGCATGATGCCGATCTTGCAGGCGTCCGGGGTGATCACGCCGGGGCAGTTGGGGCCGATCAGCCGGCAGCTGCTGCCGCACAGCGCGCGCTTCACCCGCACCATGTCGAGCACCGGAATGCCCTCGGTGATGCAGATGATCAGCGGCACCTCGGCGTCGATCGCTTCCAGGATGGCGTCGGCGGCGAATGGCGGCGGCACGTAGATCGCGGTGGCGTCGGCGCCGACCTTCTGCACAGCCTCGGCCACGGTGTCGAACACCGGCAGGTTGAGATGGGTGGTGCCGCCCTTGCCGGGGGTCACGCCGCCCACCACCTTGGTGCCGTAGGCGATCGCCTGCTCGGAATGGAAGGTGCCTTGCGCGCCGGTGAAGCCCTGGGTGATCACGCGGGTGTTGGCATCGACGAGAATGGCCATCAGGCGGCTTCCTTCACGGCGCGGACGATCTTCTCGGCGGCGTCGGCAAGATTATCGGCGGAGATGATCGGCAGGCCGGATTTGGCCATGATCGCCTTGCCGAGATCGACATTGGTGCCCTCCAGCCGCACCACCAGCGGCACGTTCAGGCTGACCTCGCGGGCGGCCGCCACCACGCCCTCGGCGATCACGTCGCAACGCATGATGCCGCCGAAGATGTTGACCAGGATGCCCTCCACGTTGGGGTCGGACAGGATGATCTTGAACGCCGCGGTCACCCGTTCCTTGGTGGCACCGCCGCCGACATCGAGGAAGTTGGCCGGCGAGGCGCCGTACAGCTTGATGATGTCCATGGTGGCCATCGCCAGGCCGGCGCCGTTGACCATGCAGCCGATGGTGCCGTCCAAGGTCACGTAGTTCAGCGCGTATTTCGCCGCTTCCAGCTCCTTGGGGTCTTCCTCGGTCTCGTCGCGCAGCTTCTCGATGTCCGGATGGCGATACAGCGCGTTGTCATCGAAGCTGACCTTGGCATCGAGCGCCACCACGTCGCCGGCCTTGGTGACCACCAGCGGGTTGATCTCGACGATGGCGCAGTCCAACGCCGTGAAGGCGGTGTACATCGCGGTGACGAACTTGGTGAACACCCCCACCTGCTTACCCGATAGGCCCAGCGCCGAGGCCAGCCGGCGGCCGTGATAGGGCCAGATGCCGGCGGCGGGGTCGACGGCGACGCGGACGATTTTCTCGGGGTGGTGCTCGGCCACCTCCTCGATCTCCATGCCGCCTTCGGTGGAGGTCAGGATGGTCACCTGGGCCGTCGCGCGGTCGATCAGCAGCGACAGGTACAGCTCGCGGGCGATGTCGCAGCCGGCTTCCACATAGATGCGGTTGACCCGGCGCCCGGCGGGGCCGGTCTGCTTGGTGATTAGCGTGTGGCCGATCATCGCCTCGGCGGCCTGGCGCACTTCGGCCGGCGACTTGGCCAGCCGCACGCCACCCTTGCCGGTTGGATCGTCGGCGAAGCGGCCGGCGCCGCGGCCGCCGGCGTGGATCTGCGACTTCACGACATACACCGGGCCCGGCAGCTTCGCGGCGGCGGCCTCGGCCTCTTCGGGTGTCCAGGCCACATGGCCTTCGAGCACCGCGACGCCGAACTTCTTGAGAAGTTCCTTGCCCTGGTATTCGTGAATATTCATCCGGTCAGACCCCCAGCGCCTTGAAGTCGGCGATCAGCTTGCCGACGGCGGTGCAGGAGGCGTCGAAGGCGGCTTGTTCGGCGGCGGTCAACTCGACCTGGATGATCTTCTCGACGCCGTTCTTGCCGATCACCACCGGCACGCCGACGTAGAAGCCCTTCTGGCCGTATTCGCCGTTCAGCATCACCGCGCAGGGCAGCACCCGGCGCTTGTCCTTCAGGTAGGCTTCGGCCATGGAAATCGCCGAGGAGGCCGGCGCGTAGAAGGCGCTGCCGCGGCCCAGCAGCTTGACGATCTCGCCGCCGCCGGCGGCGGTACGAGCCACGATGGCGTCGATCTTCTCCTGCGTGGTCCAGCCCATCTTGATCAGGTCGGGCACCGGAATGCCGCCCACCGTGGAGTAGCGGATCAGCGGCACCATAGTGTCGCCATGGCCGCCGAGCACGAAGGCGGTGACGTCCTCGATCGAGACGTTGAACTCCTGCGCCAGGAACAGCCGGAAGCGGCTGCTGTCCAGCACGCCGGCCATGCCGACCACCTTGTTGGCGGGCAGGCCGGA
Organism: Rhodospirillales bacterium; assembly: GCA_041691815.1. Classification (GTDB taxonomy): domain Bacteria; phylum Pseudomonadota; class Alphaproteobacteria; order Acetobacterales; family Acetobacteraceae; genus 70-18. The sequence goes on from JBEPTZ010000010.1 coordinate 8,809, forward strand.
TTTCTGCTGCAACGCCCAGACCATCACGTCCAGCGGGTTGGTGATGCAGATCACGAAGGCGTCCGGGCAGTAGGTCTTGAGGCCCTGGGCCACCTGGCCCATCACTTCGGCGTTCTTGGTCAGCAGGTCGTCGCGGCTCATGCCGGGCATGCGCGGGAAGCCGGCGGTGACGATCACCACATCCGCACCCTTGATGGCGGCATAGTCGTCGCCGCCGGACATCTCGGCGTCGAACCCCTCGACCGAGCCGGATTGCATCAGGTCGAGCGCCTTGCCGGCCGCCACACCGCCAAACACGTCGAACATCACGACGTCGCCCAGCTCCTTCAGGCCGATCAGATGGGCGAGGGTGCCGCCGATGTTGCCGGCGCCGATCAGCGCGATCTTGTTGCGTGCCATGCGAAGGTATCCTTACCAGGCCACAAGGAACTAGGGCCGAAAATTGCGACGGGTGGGCTCGCCGATCGCCCGGGATCGGCGGCTCTGAAAGCGCGTGTTGCTAACCCATACCATCGCCTCGGGCAAGACATGCCACCTGGAGGGGTTACCGGAAGGTAGGAAGCGGTTCTTTTTTGGAAAAAAGAACCAAAAAACTTTCCCCTGGTGCGGGATTAAGTCAGGTGCGGGAGGGTCAGGTATTCTTCGCTGCGCATTTCTTCCAGGCGGGAGGCGGTGCGTTCAAAGGCTCTCGCACCCTCGCCGCGGCGGTAGAGTTCGTCGGGCATGGCGTCGGCCGAAGCGACCAATTTCACCCGATGGTCGTACAGCGCGTCGATCAGCACGATGAAGCGGCGCGCTTCGTCGTAATTGTCCGGCGACAACCTGGGAATGCCGTCCAGCACCAGCGCGTGGAAATGGGTGGCCAGCGCCAGATAATCGCCGGCACCCAGCGGCTGGCCGCAGAGTTCCAGAAAATCGAACCGCGCCACGCCCTCGGCGGCCACCGGGACCTCAAGTGTACGGCCCATCACGGTAAGGCGGGTTGCCGCGGGGGTGGCGCCGCCGGTGAGCTCGGCAAACGCCGCATCCAGCGCCCGCTCGGCCCGTCCGCCGGCCGGCACATGCCAGATGGTCATGTCGTGCAGCCGCTGGCGGCGGAAATCGCGGCCGGCTTCCAGCACCAGCACGTCGAGATGCTGCTGGATCAGCGCGATGAACGGCAGGAACGCATCGCGGCCGGGCTGGCCGCGGAACAGGTCGCCGGGCAGGATGTTCGAGGTGGCGACCACCACCACCCCACGCTCGAACAACGCCTGGAACAGCCGGCCGAGGATCATCGCGTCGGCGATGTCGTTGACCTGGAACTCGTCGAAGCACAGCAGCGCCGCCTCGGTGGCGATCCGGTCGGCCAGCGGTGGGATAGGGTCTTCGCCGTCCGGATTGGCTCTTTTCCAGGCATGGATGCGGCTATGCGCCTCCTGCATGAACTGGTGGAAATGGATGCGCCGCTTGCGGGTCACGGCGGCGGCGGCGAAAAACAGGTCCATCAGCATGGATTTGCCGCGCCCAACCTCGCCGACCAGATACAGCCCGTCCGGCCGCTCCTCGTCGGCGCCCTCGGTGGCCCTGCGGCGGAGCAGGCGGGAGAACAGCCCGGATGGCGCCGGCTTCAGCGGCGGGTCGTAGCCGCGCAGCTTCGCCCACAGCCCCTGCAGCCGCTCGGCCGCCGCCAGCTGCGACGGGTCGGCCGCCAGCACGCCTTGCGCCAGCCGCGCCCGGTAGGCCGGCAGCGGGCCGGCGGAGAGATCGTCCTGGGGTTGCGAGATGTCCATGCTGGCCGGCGCAATAGCCGGAAATGCGGCGGGATGGAACCGCTGGCGCCGCGCGGCTGCTGCTACTCCCGGCGCAGCACCTGGTCGGTGAGGAACGCACTCAAACCGTTGGCGCGGAAGCCGCTCCGCAGTGCCGCCTCATCGTATTCGTCGCGGACCCAGTCGAGGAACGGCAGCCGGCCCTCGGCCTGCCTGGCATAGATTACGAAGAAGGCGTCCAGGATGCCGGTGCTGGAGCGGCTGAGATGCCCAAACCGTACCGACAATTGCGCCAGCGCCTGGGCCGCCGTGCCACCCTCCAGCAGCAGCGCCAGCCCGGCCGCCAGCCCGGTGCGGTCGGCGCCGGATTTGCAATGCAGCAGCGCCGGGGTGCGCATGGTGCGGTAGATTTCGGCGAAGCGCAGCACCCGGTCGCGATGCGGCGCGCCGCGGCTTTCGAACGCCATGTCGATATGCTCGAGCCCCAGCCGCGCCGCCGCGTCGCGCGATAGGGCATCGGAGCCGCATTGCCGGTGGCCGCGCAGATTGACCAGCGTGCGCAGCCCGTAGCGGCGCGCCAGCCGCGCCAGCCGGCCCGGCGTGGGGTGGTTGGCGCGGTACAGTTTGCCGGGGATCACGGTGCCGAAATTGCTCCAGCCGAGGCGCAGGAACGAGTGGTCGAACACCAGGCTGTCGAACCAGGCGGCGCGGCGGCTGGCGCCCTGGCGCAGGTCACCGGGGAACAAAAGCAAGGCCTTCCTTTTGTGAACAAAAAGAAGCAAAAAAACTTTTCATCCCCTGGAGTCCTGGCAGCAACAGATTCGCCGTAGGCGCGGATGAAGTTTTTTGATTCTTTTTTTCAAAAAAGAACTGCTTCCTTGCCTATGTCTGCCTTTCCACCAGCAGCGTCTTGATCGAGGCGATCGCCTTGGCCGGATTGAGACCTTTCGGGCAGGTCTGGGTGCAGTTCAGGATCTTGTGGCAGCGATACACCTTGAACGGGTCTTCCAGCGCGTCCAGCCGCGCCCCGGTGGTCTCGTCGCGGCTGTCGACGATCCAGCGATAGGCCGCCAGCAGCACTGCCGGGCCCAGATAGCGGTCGCCGTTCCACCAGTGGCTCGGGCAGCCGGTGGTGCAGCAGAAGCACATGATGCACTCCCACAATCCGTCGAGCTTGGCGCGCTCCTCCTCGCTCTGCAGCCGCTCGGCATCGGGCGGCGGCTGGGTGTCGGATTTCAGCCACGGCTCAATCGACTGGTACTGCGCGTAGAGATGGGTGAGGTCGGGCACCAGGTCCTTCACCACCGGCAGATGCGGCAGCGGGCAGATCTTCACGTCACCCGTCACCTCGTCGATCGGCTTGGTGCAGGCTGTCCAGTTGGAGCCGTCGATGTTCATCGCGCAGGAACCGCAGACCCCCTCGCGGCAGGAGCGGCGGAAGGTCAGCGTCGAGTCGACCTCGTTCTTGATCTTGATCAGCGCGTCCAGCACCATCGGGCCGCAGGTATCGAGATCGACCTCGTAGGTGTCGGTCTGCGGGTTGCGCCCGTCATCCGGGTTCCAGCGGTAGATCTTGAACGTCCGCACCCGCTTGGCGCCGGCGGGGGCCTTGTGCGTCACCCCAACCTGGACCCGGCTGTTTGCCGGCAGACTGAAATTGGCCATTTGCGTCCGTCCTCTCTCAGTACACGCGCTTCTTCGGCGGGAACACCGATACGTCGTTGGTCAGGGTCTGCATCTTCACCGGGCGATAATCCAGCCGCACCGCGCCGGCATCGTCGCACCAGGCCAGCGTGTGCTTCATCCACTCGGCGTCGTTACGCTCCGGGAAGTCGTCATGCGCCTGCGCCCCGCGGCTTTCGTGGCGGGCCTCGGCGCCGACCATGGTGGTCATCGCGTTGCCCATCAGGTTCTGCAGTTCCAGCGCTTCCATCAGGTCGCTGTTCCAGATCAGCCCGCGATCGGAGACCGCCATGTCGGCCAGGCCGGTCCAGACATGCTGCATCTTCTCCACCCCGGCGGTCAGGTTTTCCGAGTTGCGGAACACCGCCGCATGGCGCTGCATGGTGCGCTGCATCTGGTCGCGCAGGGCCGCTACCCGGGTTGCCCCCTTGGCATGGCGCGCTGCGTCCAGCCGGGCGAGTGATGCGTCGCCGGCGCCGGCCGGCAGCGGCCGCTGGGCGGCGCCGGGCTTCACCGTTTCGGCCGCCCGGTGCGCTGCGGCCCGGCCGAACACTACCAGGTCGAGCAGCGAATTGGTTCCCAGCCGGTTGGCGCCATGCACCGAGACGCAGGCCGCCTCGCCGACCGCCATCAGCCCCGGCACGGTCGCATCCGGGTCGTCCGCGGTCGGGTTCAGCACCTCGGTGCGGTAGTTGGTCGGGATGCCGCCCATGTTGTAGTGCACGGTCGGCAGCACCGGGATCGGCTCCTTGTTGACATTGATGCCGGCGAACACCCGGGCGGTCTCGCTGATGCCCGGCAGCCGCTGATGCAGCAGGTCCGCACCCAGGTGCTCCAGATGCAGCAGCATGTATTCCTTGTTCGGCCCGCAGCCGCGCCCGGCATTCATCTCGAGCGTCATCGAGCGGCTGACCACGTCGCGGCTGGCCAGGTCCTTGGCGGTCGGCGCATAGCGCTCCATGAACCGCTCGCCCTCGGAGTTGGTCAGATAGCCGCCCTCGCCGCGCGCGCCCTCGGTGATCAGGCAGCCGGCCGGGAAGATGCCGGTGGGGTGGAACTGCACGAATTCCATGTCCTGGCACGGCAGGCCGGCGCGCAGCACCATGGCGTTGCCGTCGCCGGTGCAGGTATGCGCCGAGGTGCAGGACTGGAACGCCCGCCCGTAGCCGCCGGTCGCCAGCACCACCTGCTGGGCGCGGAACCGATGCATCGAGCCATCATCCAGGCACCAGGCGATCACCCCGCGGCAGGCGCCATCCTCCATGATCAGGTCGAGCGCGAAATACTCGACGAAGAACTCCACCTCATGCTTCAGGCTCTGCTGATACAGCGTGTGCAGGATGGCGTGGCCGGTGCGGTCGGCGGCCGCGCAGGCGCGCTGCGCCGGCTCCTTGCCATACTCGGTCATGTGGCCGCCGAATGGGCGCTGATAGATCTTGCCTTCCTCGGTGCGGCTGAACGGCACGCCGTAATGCTCGAGCTCGTAAACCGCCGGCACCGCCTCGCGGCACATGTATTCGATGGCGTCCTGGTCGCCCAGCCAGTCCGAGCCCTTGACGGTGTCGTACATATGCCAGCGCCAGTCGTCCGGCCCCATGTTGCCGAGCGAGGCGGCGATGCCGCCCTGCGCCGCCACGGTATGGCTGCGGGTGGGGAACACCTTGGTGATGCAGGCGGTTTTCAGCCCGGCGGCACCCATGCCCAGGGTGGCGCGCAGCCCGGCGCCGCCGGCACCCACCACCACCACGTCATAGGTGTGGTCGACGATCTTATAGGCACCGGCCGACGGCTTGCTGATCCCGCTCATGCTGTCTTTATCCCGTTCAGGCGGCAATGCCCGTTTCGTCAAATTACCCGGCGAACGCCAACTTCAGTACCGCGATCACCGCGGTCAGCGCCACCAGCGCCACCACAGCCTTCATCACCAGGGTCGTTACCATCGGCAGCCATCCGCCATGCACATAGTCGCCGATGATGACCTGCAACCCCAGTTGCAGGTGGTGGAAGGTCGCCAGGACCAGTGCCAGCAACAGTGTCGCCGTCATCGGCTGGCCCGCCCAGGCACGCACCGATGCCCAGGGCTGCCCGGCCAGATGCATTGCCGAGAAGATGAACCACACGCTGAGGAACACCAGCGCCATCGCGGTGGCCCGTTGCGCCCACCAGTGCCCGGTACCGTATTTCGCCGAGCCCAGCCCACGCGCGCGGCCCAACTGCGACCGCATGATCGCGAAGTCGCTCGCTTTCCTGTGTGCCATGCCGATTATTCCCCAGCGCCTAGAATACGATCACGACGATCCACGTAAGCACGGTCAGCACCGCGGTCGCCACCAGCACCGCCTTGCCGGAGGCGTGCACCTCGGTCAGTTCGAACCCGTGGCCGAAATCCCAGAACAGATGCCGGATACCGTTGCAAAAATGGAACCACAGCGCCACCGACCAGCCGAACAGCAGCAGCCAGCCGATCGGCGAGCGGAGGAACCACGACACCGTGTCATACGCCGCGGCCGAACTTGCCGCCGCCACCAGCCACCAGACCAGCAACAGGGTGCCGAGCGCCAGCCCAACCCCGGTGATGCGGTGGAAGATCGACAGCACCGAGGTGATCTGCGGCTTGTAGACCTGCAGATGCGGCGACAGCGGCCGGTGCACCACCGCGCCATCGGACTTGCGGCCGGTCATCAAAGCCTCGCGGACATCAGTCATATCAGCCGCAACTCCTTGCCTCGCCGGGTCGTGTCATCAGCAGATTCCATAGACCGCCAGCCGATGCGGGTCAACGCGAGGGTCGGCAAGCTATGGCGCGCGATATCCCCGGTGATTGTCTAAAGCCGCAGCAAAACCCGCATCAGCAGCGCCGCTAGCCCCACCACCAGCACGCCGGCCGCCCACAGCCCGACGAACCACAACAGCCGCCTAATGGTAATGCGCTCCCGGTTTCACCTTGCCGCGGAAGATCCAGTAGGCATAGGCGGTATAGGCCAGGATGATCGGCAGCAGCACCACCGTGCCCACCAGCAGGAACGCCTGGCTCTCCGGCGGCGCCGCGGCGTCCCAGATAGTGACCGTAGGCGGCACCATCATCGGCCACATGCTGACCCCGAGCCCGGCGAAGCACAGAACGAACCAGCCCAGCACCGAAAGGAACGGCTGGATGTCGCTGCGCCGCGACAACCCGGCCCAGAAGCTCCAGGCCAGCAGCGCCAGCAGAATCGGCACCGGGCTGGTCAGCAGGATGCCCGGCCAGCCGAACCAGCGGGCAGCGAATACCGGGTCCAGCATCGGCGTCCACAGGCTGACCACCACGATCAGTGCCAGCGTCGCCACCCCCAGCGCGCGGGCATGCCGCCGCGCCCGGCTCTGCAGCTCGCCCTCGGTGCGCCAGATCAGCCAGCAGGCGCCGAGCAGCGCGTAGCCCACCACCACGGCGATGCCGCACAGCACGGTGAAGCCGGTCAGCCAGTCGAACCAACCGCCGGAATAGGCGCGGCCGGTGACTTTGACGCCTTGCAGCAGCCCGCCCAGGGTCAGCCCCTGGCACAGTGCCGCCACCGTCGAGCCGACCAGGAACGCCATGTCCCAGGCCCGCCGCGCCGCCCTGCTATGGGCACGGAAGCGGAATTCGAACGCCACACCACGGAACACCAGCGCCAGCAGCATGCCGAAGATGGTGGGATACAGCGCCGGCATGATGATCGCGTAGGCCAGCGGGAACACCGCGAACAGCCCGCCGCCGCCCAGGATCAGCCAGGTCTCGTTGCCGTCCCAGACCGGCGCCACGGTGTTGACCATCACGTCGCGATGCGCGTCGTCGCGCTCGACGGCGAACAGGATGCCGACGCCGAGGTCGAAGCCGTCCAGCACCACGTAGAGCAGCACCGCCACCGCGATCAGCGCTGCCCAGATCACCGGCAGGTCGAGCGTCGTGAGATATGTCATGGCGCTACTCCCCCGCCGCCGGTTGCTGGTCCGGGCCGGCGACCGGCGTTACCGCCAGACCGTGCATCCCCACCCCCTCCAGCGCCACCTCGCCGTCCGAGGGGCCGGGCGGCTTGCCCATCAGCCGCAGGATGAACAGCAGCCCGGCGCCGAACACGATGAAATACACCACCATGAAGCCTGCCAGCGACGCCGCGACTCCCGGCAGGCCCACCGGCGAGGCGGCGTTGGCGGTGCGCAGCAGCCCGTAGACGATCCACGGTTGCCGCCCCACTTCGGTGACCGTCCAGCCGGCCAGCAGGGCGATGAAGCCCGACGGCGCCATCCACAGCACCGCCCAGTGCAGCCAGCGCGTCTCATACAGTCGCCCGCGCGCCCGCTGCAGCAGGCCGGACAGCCCGACCACCGCCATCAGCAGGCCGAGGCCGACCATCAGCCGGAACGCCCAGAACACCACCGGCGCATAGGGCTGGTCGGCGCGCGGCCAGGCCTTCAGCCCCTTGACCACGCCATCCCAGGAATGGGTCAGCACCAGCGAGCCGAGCTTCGGGATCTCCACCGCCCAGTCGGTGCGTTGCCTGGCCATGTCCGGGATGCCGAACAGGATCAGCGGTGCCCCGGCCTGGGTGTCGAAATGGCCCTCAATCGCCGCCACCTTGGCTGGCTGGTGTTCCAGCGTGTTCAGCCCGTGCATGTCGCCCACCACGATCTGGATCGGCGCCACGATCACCGCCATCCACATCGCCATCGAGAACATGGTCCGCGTCGCCGGGCCGGCGCGATGGCGCAGCAGGTGGTATGCCGCCACCGCCCCCACCGCGAACGCCACCGACAGGTACGAGGCCAGCACCATATGCACCAGCCGGTACGGGAAGGACGGGTTGAAGATCGCCGCCCACCAGTCCGCCGGCACGAACTGCCCGTTGGCGGCGATGGCATAGCCGGCCGGCGTCTGCATCCAGGAATTGGCCGCCAGGATCCAGAACGCACTCAGCAGCGTGCCGCCGGCGACCAGGCAGGTGGCGAGGAAATGCAGCCCGCGCCCCACCCGGTTCATGCCGAACAGCATCACCCCGAGGAAACCGGCCTCCAGGAAGAACGCGGTCAGCACCTCGTAGCCGAGCAGCGGCCCCAGCACCGGGCCGGTGCGGTCGGAGAACACCGACCAGTTGGTGCCGAACTGGTAGGACATCGGCAGGCCGGAGACCACGCCCATGGCGAAGATCACCGCGAATATCTTCAGCCAGTAGCGGAAGATATCCAGGTAATGCCCCCGCCCGGTGGCCAGCCACAGCGCCTCCAGCACCATCAGGTAGCTGGCCAGCCCGATGGTGAAGGCCGGCAGCACGATGTGGAACCCGATGGTGAACGCGAACTGCGCCCTGGCGAGGAAGACAGCGTCGAGACCGGTGAACATGATGCATCCTTGTATCGGCCGGCGGCCGCCCGATGGCACGCTGGTGCCCGGAAGCCGACGGCAGAATGACGCCTACTCTGGCACCAGCCGCCTCGGCCACGCCGGTCGCGGCCATCTCGCGGAGATCAGCCCCATCGCCGACGCCCCGGGGCCGCCGCCTGAAGCTGCGAACCCGGCCGAAGGCGTATCATCCACGCCACCGGCTTTTGCTAGTCCCGCCAGCCGTCGCCCGCAATACGGGTTTTCCACCGGCGCCGACGATCGGCCCGCCAGGTGGCGGATAGCCGACCGCCACTGGCAGCCGCCGGCACCGTGCTGCTACCGGCTCACGTCACAGGCGATATCCAGCGCGCGGCGCAGCAGCGTCTCGCTGGCCTCCGGGGTCTTGAACCCGCTATGCGCCGAGAGCGTCACATTCTCCAGCCCGCGCAGCGCGTGCTCCGCTGGCAGCGGTTCGGTCTCGAACACATCGAGGGCGGCATGGCCGATCTGCCCGCTGGCCAGCGCCGCCACCATCGCCGCCTCGTCCACCACCGCGCCGCGCGCCGTGTTCACCAGCAGCACGCCACGCCGCAGCCCGGCGATCCGCTCCGCCGACAGGAAGCCACGGGTGGCGTCGTTGAGCAGCAGATGGATACTGAGCACGTGGCTCTCGGCCAGCAGCCGGTCCAGTTCGACGAAGGTCACCCCCGGCGCGATCTTCGGCGAGCGGTTCCAGGCCAGCACCCGCATGCCGCCGCCGCCGGCGATGCGCGCCACCTCGGCCGCGATGCCGCCGAAGCCGAGCAGGCCGATGGTCTTGCCGGTCAGCTGCATCCCCTCGGTGCGCGGCCAGTGGCCGGCGCGCACCCCTCGGTCCATCGCCGCCAGCCCGCGCGCCGCCGCCCACATCAGCGCGATCGCGTGCTCGGCCACCGCGATATCGCCGTAGCCCTTGATGATGTGGACGGTGATGCCGAGTTCGGCCAGTTCCTCGGGGTTCATGTAGCTGCGCGCGCCGGTGCCGAGAAAGATCACGTGTTTCAGCCCGGTGCAGCGCGCCAGTGCGGCGGTCGGCATCTGGGTGTGGTCATTGAGCACGAAGTCATGCCCGGCCAGCAGGCCCGGCAGTTCCTCGGCGCTCACCCGCTCCTGGTGGTTCACCGCCACCGCCGGGTCGTCCGGCCGCACCACCTTGCTGAAGGCCCCGGCCAGTTCCTCGTCGGCGTCGATGAAAATACCCTGCATGCCACCCTCCGTTACGCCGCCGGAGTCTGCGCGGCGGCGCTGGCCGCTGCAAGCCGCAAGCCGCGTCCAGGCGCGAAAACTTGGCGGCTACGGCCGGCTGCCTGTAGTGAGGGGCACAGATGTACCGCCCGCCGCAGATCTCCCCGCATGATCGCCGCCCGGCCCGGCTGCCGCCGCCGCTGCCGCCACGCCGTCGGCCGCCGACCCGGGCGCCGCGGCCCGCCCCGGCCCGCGCCAAGGCCAGCCGGCGCCGCTGGCGGCTGCTGCGCTGGACCATCGTGCTCGGGGTCTGGGGCGCCATCGCCCTCGGTTTGGCGCTGCTGTGGTTCGCCTGGGACCTGCCCCGGCCGGAAGCCGCTCTGGATGCCGCCCGCCGCCCCAGCCTGACACTTTCGGACGATACCGGCCACATCGTCGCCACCTTCGGTGACGTAGTTGGCGAACCGCTGCGGCTGTCGCAGATGTCGCCCTGGCTGCCGAAGGCGGCGGTCTCGGTGGAGGATCGCCGGTTCTGGTCGCATATGGGCCTCGACCTGCTCGGCATCGCGCGCGCCGCCTATGTCAACCTGCGCGCCGGCCGGCTGGTGCAGGGCGGCTCCACGATCACCCAGCAGGTGGCGAAAAACCTGTTCCTCACCAACGCCCGCACCTTCCGCCGCAAGGTGCAGGAATTGCTGCTGACGCTGTGGCTGGAGCGGCATTTCACCAAGCAGGAGATCCTCGAAATCTGGCTCAACCGGGTCTATCTGGGCAGCGGCGCCTGGGGGGTGGACGCAGCGGCGCATCTGTATTTCGGCATCTCGGCGCGCGACCTCAATCTGTGGCAATCCGCCGTCATCGCCGGTCTGCCCCGCGCGCCCTCCCGCTTCAACCCGCGCGCCGACCCCCAGGCCGCCGCCACCCGCGGCCGCGAGGTGCTGGCCGCGATGGTCGAAACCGGCGCCATCACCGCCGCCCAGGAAAAAGCCGCCGAGGCGCAGATCGCCTTCCCGCCGCGCCCCTCGCCGGCCTCCGGCTGGTTCGCCGACTGGGCCGCCGAGCAGGTGCAGACGGTGCTGCCGGAGGGGGCGGACGCCAAGGTGCGCACCACGCTCGACCTGCCGAGCCAGAGCATCGTCGAAGCCAAGCTTGCCGCCATGCTCGATGGCCCCGGCCGCGCCGCCGGCGCCAGCCAGGCTGCCGTGGTGGTGCTGGACGCCGCCACCGGTCGGGTGCGCGCCATGGCCGGTGGGCGGGATTACCGCAGCAGCCCGTACAACCGCGCCGTGGTCGCCCGCCGCCAACCCGGCTCGGCGTTCAAGCCGTTCGTCTGGCTGGCGGCGCTGGAAAAAGGGGTGCGGCCGGACGATACCATCCTGGACGGCCCGATCCGCCTGGGCGACTGGAGCCCGGCCAATTTCGAGCGCAAATATCTCGGCAATATCAGCGTCGAGCAGGGGCTGGCGGACTCCATCAACACCGTCGCCGTGCGCCTGCTGATCGCCGCCGGCGGCCCCGTCGCGGTGGCGGCCGAGGCGCGGCGCCTGGGCATCACCAGCCCGCTCGGCGCCAACGCCTCCCTGGCGCTTGGCACCTCGGATGTCGGCCTGCTGCAGATGGCCGGCGCCTACGCCACCTTCTTCAACGGCGGTTACAAGGTGACCCCCACCGGCCTCGAATCGGTGCAGGCCGACGGCAAGAGCGTGGCCCTGGCGCAGAACCCGCCGCAGCGCGTGGTGGACCCCGATCTGGCGGCGATGATGGCCCGCATGCTCACCGCCGTGGTGCGCAGCGGCACCGGCCAGGCCGCCGCGGTGGCCGGCCATCTGGTCGCCGGCAAGACCGGCACGACGCAGGATTATCGCGACGCCTGGTTCATCGGCTTCTGCGACGGGCGGATCATCGGTATCTGGATGGGCAACGACGACAGCACGCCGATGCACAGCGTCACCGGCGGCAGCCTACCGGCGCGGCTGTTCCACGACATCGCCGCCGCCCTGCCGCCGGCCCGCTGACCGGCGCCCGCTTGCCTGCCCTTCGCCGCACGCGAATTGATTCCTGCGCGCCGCCCCCCTAGCTTCCCGCCATGTCCGACACGCTCAAGATCGCCCTCGCCCAGATCAACCCGCATGTCGGGCAGATCACCGCCAATCTGGCGACCATCCGCCGGGCACGGGCCGAAGGCGCGCGGCTCGGCGCCGACCTGGTGGTGACGCCGGAATTCTCGCTCGGCGGCTACCCGCCGGAGGACCTGGTGCGCAAGCCGGCCTTCGTCGCCGCCTGTGCCGCGGCGATCGAGCAACTGGCGGCCGATACCGCCGATGGCGGGCCGGGGCTGATCGTCGGCGGGCCGTGGGCGGATGGCGACAAGCTGCACAACACCGCCTTCCTGCTCGATGGCGGCCGGGTGGCGGCGCGACGGGCCAAGCACGAACTGCCGAATTACGGCGTGTTCGACGAGAAGCGGGTGTTCGACCCCGGCCCGGCCCCCGGCCCGGTGCCGTTCCGCGGCTTTCGCATCGGCCTGATGATCTGCGAGGACTGGTGGCTGCCGGAATGCGCCGAAACGCTCAGCGAGAGTGGGGCGGAGATGCTGCTGTCGATCAACGGCAGCCCGTACGAGGCCGGCAAGCAGGGCCACCGCATCGCCCTGGCGGTCAACCGGGTGGTGGAAACCGGGCTCGGCTTCGTGTTCTGCGCCCAGGTCGGCGGCCAGGACGAACTGGTGTTCGAGGGCGCCAGCTTCGTGCTCAACCCTGATCGCTCGCTGGCGGTCCAGATGCCGTATTTCGCCGAGTCGGTGACCCTGACCGAATGGACCCGCGATGGCGAGCGGCTGGTCTGCACCCCGCAGCCCCTGGCGCCGGAGCCGGGCGAACTGGAGAGCATCTACCAGGCGATGGTGGTCGGGCTGCGCGATTACGTCGGCAAGAACGGTTTTCCCGGCGTGATCCTCGGGCTGTCCGGCGGTATCGACTCGGCATTGTCGGTGGCCGTGGCGGTCGATGCGCTGGGCGCCGACAAGGTGCGCAGCTTCATGCTGCCGAGCCCGTACACCAGCACCCACAGCCTGGAAGACGCCGCCGAATGCGCCCGCCTGCTGGCGATCCGCTGCGAGAGCATCCCGATCGCCCCGGCGATGACCGCGTTTGACGGTATCCTGGCGCCGCTGTTCCACGGCCGCGCCGCCGATGCCACCGAGGAGAACATCCAGGCGCGGGCGCGCGGGCTGATCCTGATGGCGATCTCCAACAAGCTCGGCCACATGGTGCTAACCACCGGCAACAAGAGCGAGATGTCGGTGGGCTATGCGACGCTGTATGGCGACATGTGCGGCGGCTATTCGGTGCTGAAGGACGTCTACAAAACCACCGTGTTCGCGCTGTGCCGCTGGCGTAACGCGCATCGGCCGCAGGGCGCGCGGGGGCCGGCCGGCCCGGTGATGCCGGAGCGGGTAATCACCAAGCCGCCGAGCGCCGAACTGAAGCCGAACCAGACCGACCAGGACAGCCTGCCGCCCTACGAGGTGCTGGACGCCATCCTGCAGGGCCTGATCGAGGGCGAAGCGAGCGTCGACGCGCTGGCGGCGGCCGGCCATGACCGCGCCACCGTGCTGCGGGTCTGGAAGATGCTCGACCGGGCGGAATACAAGCGCCGCCAGGCGCCGCCGGGGGTGAAGATCACCGCGCGCGCGTTTGGCCGCGACCGGCGCTACCCGATCACCAACGGTTTCACCGGATTGGTCTCATGACGATCGTCATGGGGAAGCAAGCATGAACGACCTGTTTTCCCCGGCGGGCGGCTGGCAGGTGCGCATCCGCGATCTGTCGGGCGGCGCCGAGGACGGCGTCGTCGAGGAGATCGGCGGCTTCGCGTCGCTGATGCTGGCTAACGCCTTCGCGCGGCGCTACGTGCGCGACAGCATCGAGCGTTGCCGCGGCCGCGGCCTGTCGCCGGGCGCGGTGCTGGAAGCCTGGCGGGCGTTCGGCGAGGATGCCGAGGTGGTGGATGCCGCCGAGGCCGGCTGGCAGAGCGAGCCGGAACTGGGCGCTTTCGCCGACCGCCCGGCCAGCGCCGAGGAGCGCGACTGGCGCAGCCTCGACGCGCGCCGGGCCGAAGACGACCAAGACGAGGACTCGTGAGCGTCGTCCTGCGCTTCGCGCCGCCGCTGGCCAAGCGGCTGCATGTCGGAACCGCCCGGATCGGCCTGGTCAACTGGCTCTACGCCCGCAAGCGGCGCGGAAAGCTGATCCTGCGGCTGGACGATACCGACACCACGCGCGACACCGAGGCCGGCGCCGCCGCGCTGCGCGAGGACCTCGCCTGGCTGGGGCTGGACTGGGACGACAGCATCCGCCAGTCCGACCGGCTGGAACTCTACGCCGCGGCGGCGGAACGGCTGAAGGCGGCCGGCCGGCTGTATCCGTGCTTCGAGAGCGAGGCCGAGTTGCAGGCCAAGCGCGACCAGCGGCTGAAGCGCGGCCGCTCGCCGGTCTACGACCGTGCAATGCTGAAAATGACCGCCACACAGCGGGCGCGGGCCGAGGCCGGCGGCAAGCGGCCGTACTGGCGCTTCCTGCTCTCCGACGCCACCCGGCAATGGCAGGACCAGGTGCTGGGGCCGTGCCACGTCAAGCTGCCGACCCTCTCCGATCCGGTGCTGGTGCGCGCCGACGGCACGCCGCTGCACGCGCTGACCTCGGTGGTGGACGACCTCGCACTCGGCGTCACCCATGTGGTGCGCGGCGAGGATCATGTGCTGCCGACCGGCGTGCAGATGGACCTGATCGCAGCCCTGGGCGGCGACCCGGCGCGGTTGCATTTCGCCCACCTGCCCGGCCTCACCATCGCCGGCGCCCGCCGGCCGGGGCGAGGTCTCGACGAATTGCCGCTGCGCGGCCTGCGGCAGGACGGCATCGAACCGGCCGCAGTGACCGCCTATCTGGCGACGCTGGGCGCGCGCGCGGCGCCGGCCGGGCTGCGCGAACTGGCGGCGGCGTTCGGCTTTGCCGGCATATCGCCGAAATCCGGGGTGTTCGATATCGCGGCGCTGCTGCAGGTGAACCGGGCGGTGCTGGCGGAAACCGCGTTCGCCGCCGTCGCGCCCCGCCTGCCGGCCGGCGCCAGCGAGGCGTTCTGGCTCGCCGTGCGCGGCCGGCTCGACCTGCTCTCCGAAGCGCGGGAATACTGGGAAGTGGTGGCCGGCGAGATCATCCCGCCGGTGATCGAAGGCGCCGCCGACGTGCTGCGCCAGGCGCTGGCGCTGCTGCCGAGCGAACCGTGGACCGCAACGGTGTGGCGCGGATGGCTCGCGGCACTGCAAGAGGCGACCGGACGCAACGCCGCGGCACTGGCCGATATCCTGCGGCTGGCGCTGACCGGTGAGGAGGACGGGCCGGACATGGACGGCCTGCTGCCACTGATCGGCCGGGCGCGGGTGGCCAAGCGGCTGGCGGCTGGATAGGCGAAGGAAGCGGTTCTTTTTTGCAAAAAAGAACCAAAAAACTCTCATCGCTCAGCAATCAAGACGACCGTGACGCCATTGGCGGATACCGTTTCGGCGGTTGGCGCGCGGAGGGCGATCCGGGTGATGCGGGGTGGGCCATCGCCGGGCAGAACGTTGATTTCGCCTTGCGGCATCGCGAGCCGGTAGCCATTGGCCGCCGGAACGACCGGACGGCCGGCAACGCGGGACAGGCGGGTGGCCATCACAGCGGGCGCGGCGGCGGTGAGGGTGACGCCGACCAGCGCGGCGGCGCCGTTGGGATGCGCCAGAAAGCGCTGCTGCCAGACCAGCTCCGGGGTCTGGTGCTCGATCAGTTGCAGGCGCGGGTCGGCGTCGGTCAGTGGCAGGCGCCGGAAACGGGCGCGCGCGCCGTCCGGCTGCTCCGGGTCGGCCGGACGGTCAGCGGCCAGCAATTCGGCCTCCAGCCCGGCACGGGCGAGGCGGGCGGCGGCGGCCTCGGCGCTGCCCACCCGCAGCGACAGCACATGGGCGCCTTCACCCTGCGCCAGGAAGCGGGCCAGGGTGGCGCTGGGCCGCGCCGGATCGTCGGCCAGCAATTCGAGATAGCCTTGACCCAACATGATCCGCCCAAAGCGGGGGGCGAACCCGAGCGCGGTCCAGGCGGCGGTTGCCTGGGCCAGATCGCGCACCACGATGCCGACATGGTCGAGGCCGCTGGCCAGACCCGCGCTCAAGGCGGCGATTCAACCGCCGGAAGGTGCCATTCGGCCGGTTCGGCGGCGGCGGCGTCGTACCACTGCGCCACCAGCCGGTGAGCGCGCACCGCGGCGCAATAGGCCTGCGTCTCGGTGGTGAGGTGCGGCTGGTAGGTGAGGAAGCGGGCAACCACCGGGGCATACATCGCATCGGCATTGCCCAAACTGGCGCCGAACAGGAACGGACCGCCGGATTTCGCCAGCGCGGCATGCCAGATCGCCTCGATGCGGGCGATATCGGCTAGGCAGCCTTCGGTCCGGCCGGCACCAACCGCGCCCTGGCGGTACAGGCTCATCGGCATCGCCATGCGCAACGCGCTGAAGCCGGCATGCATTTCCGCGGCGATCGAGCGGGCATGGGCGCGGGCGAGGGGGTCGGCGGGCCAGAGTTCAGGCGCGAATTCGGCGGCGTATTCGCAGATCGCCAGACTCTCCCACACCCGGGCGCCGCGATGCTCCAGATACGGCACGGTGCCGCCGGGGGCGACCGCCTTGATCGCCGCAGTGGTGCCGCCGGCCAGCGGGATCAACACATCCTCCACATCCAGCCGCGCCAGATGCACCGGCAGCCAGCCGCGCAGCGACCACGAGGAATACCGCCGCGTGCCGATATAAAGCCGTCCGTCTGCCATGGGTCTCTCCGTCATCATGCGGTCGGAGAATGCCACGCATGAGGAAGGAAGGAAGGGGTTCTTTTTTGAAAAAAGAACCAAAAAACTTCCATCCGCCTTGCAACAGCGGAGCGCGGGAGACTCCGGAATCTCCAAAATGGATGAAAAGTTTTTTTGTTTCTTTTTGTTCACAAAAAGAAAACCTTCCCTCTCAGTCCATCACATGCACCTCCTTCGGTGCATGATGCGACGCCGGCCGGCGCATGATGAACAGCAGCACCAGCGGCAGCACTGCGGCCAGCATCATCAGGCGGAAGTCGGTGTTGTAGGCGATGATGCTGGCCTGCTGGTCGATCATGCCATTCAGCATCGCGGCGCCGTGGGTGGTGCTGGGGTTGAGCAGGTGCGCCAGCGGCGATGGTCCATGCAGCAGGCGGTTGAACGGGGTGGCGACCTCGGCGAGGCGGGCGTGTTCGCTCTGCTGGCCGCTGGTCAGCATGAACGAGGTGATCGAGATTCCGATCGCCGAGCCGACATTGCGCACCAGGCTGAGCAGTGCGGTGCCATCGGTGCGCATCGCCGCCGACAGGGTGGCGAAGCCGACAATCTGCAGCGGGATGAACACCAGGCCCAGCCCGGCGCCCTGCACCATGGTGACGATCACCAGCTCCCGTTCTGAGACATCGGGCGTCCAGGTGCTCATCGCGTAGAGCGACCAGGTCAGGAATATCAGCCCGAGCCCCATCAGCTTGCGCGGATCGACTCGGTCGAGCAGGCGCCCGGCGATCATCATCGCGATCATGCTGCCGACGCCGCGCGGCGCCATCAGCAGCCCGGCATCCTCGACCGGATAGCCGGAGAGGTTCTGCAGATATGGCGCCAGCAGTGCCGAGCTGGCCAGCAGCACCATGCCGACCGCGAACATCATCAGCATCGTCATGCTGAAATTGAGGTCGCGAAAAATCGCCGGCGGGATGAACGGCTTCGGCGCGGTGAACAGGTGGACCAGGAACAGATAGAAGCCGAGTCCGGCCAGCACCGCCTCGATGATGATCTCGCGCGAGTTAAACCAGTCCTGGGTCTGGCCGCGGTCCAGCATCATCTGCAGCGCGCCGATGCCCAGCGCCAGCACCCCGAAGCCCAGCCAGTCGAACCGCAGATCGGGCTTCAGCGGCGCTTGCGGCATCAGGATCAGCAAGCCAGCAACCGCCAGCACGCCGAATGGCAGGTTGACGTAGAACACCCAGCGCCAACTATACATATCAGTGAGATAGCCGCCCAGCGTCGGCCCCAGGATCGGGCCGACCATCACCCCCATGCCCCAGATCGCCATCGCCGAGCCGCGCTGCTGGATCGGGAAGATGTCCAGCATGGTGGACTGCGAAAGGGGCACCAGCGCCGCGCCGCACATGCCCTGCAACAGCCGGAACACCACGATCTGGTTCAGCGACTGCGCCGCGCCGCACATCATCGAGGTGACGGTGAAGCCGACCAGGCTCGCGACGAACAGGTTCTTGCGGCCGTAGCGCGCCGCCATCCAGCCGACCGGCGCGGTCATGATCGCGGCGGCAACCACGTAGCTGGTCAGCACCCAGGTGACCTGGTCGAAGGTGGCCGACAGGTTGCCCATCATATAGGGCAGCGCCACGTTGGCGATGGTGGAGTCCAGCGCCTGCATCAGGGTGGCGATCATCAGGCAGACGGTCAGCAGATTGCGCTGGCTGCGCGGCATGCTCGACGGGGAAAGGTCACGATCCATATTATAAGCTGCGTTATTATTATGACATATTACGAGATGCTGCACCGCACGCAAGGCCCAGCCTAGATGGGTTGGCTGCGTGAGGCGCGCAAGCGAGGCCGATCAGTCGGCACCGGCGCGCAGCGGGGTGGGGCGCGCCGGGGCGGCCTGATCGACCGGCGCGGCGCCGGGGCGGCGCATGAACAGCAGCAGCAGCAGCGGCGGCACCACCACGAAGGTCATCATCCGGAAGTCGTTGCTGAAGGCGATGATCTGCGCCTGCCGTTCGATCATCTGGGTCAGCATCTCGGCGCCGTGGCTGGTGGTCGGGTCGAGCAGCCGGCCGATGGCGTCGTGGTTCTGGAAGATCCGGTTGAACGGGGTGATGCCGGCGGCCATGTCGGCGTGCGACACCTGGGCGCTGCGCGTCATCATGAACGAGGTGACGGAAATGCCGATCGCCGCCCCGATGTTGCGCGCCAGATTCTGCAACGCGGCGGCGTCGCCGCGCAGCGAGGGCGGCAGGGTGGCGAAGGCGATCACCGTCATCGGGTTGAAGATGAACCCCATCGCGAAGCCCTGGACGATCAGCGTGCCCACCATCTGGCCCTCGCTCATGTCCGGCGACCAGGTGCTCATGAAGTGCAGCGTGGCGCCGAGCAGGATCAGGCCGAACGCCATCAGCTTGCGCTGGTCCACCCAGACGCCGCCGAGCCGGCTGGCCAGCACCATCGCCACCATGGTGCCGAAACCGCGCGGCGCCATGGCGCGGCCGGCCTCGGCCACCGGGTAGCCGGCGAGGTTCTGCAGGAACGGCGCCAGCAGCGCCGAGGATGCCATCATGATGGTTCCGGTGCAGAACATCATCAGGCAGGCGGCGGCGAAATTGCGGTCCATGAACAGCGCCAGCGGCAGGAACGGCTTCTTGGCGGTGAACATGTGCACCAGGAACAGGTAGAAGCCGAGGCCGGCCAGCACCGCCTCCACCATGATCTCGGGTGAACTCATCCAGTCCTGGCTCTGGCCGCGATCCAGCATCAGTTGCAGCGCGCCGATGCCGAGCGCCAGCACGGCGAAACCGGTCCAGTCGAACCGCAGTTCGGGCTTGATCGGGGTGCGCGGCATGAACAGCGCGATGCCGATGACGGCGATGATGCCGAATGGCAGGTTGACGTAGAACACCCAGCGCCAGCTCAGCGCCTCGGTGAGGTAGCCGCCCAGCGTCGGCCCCATGATCGGCCCCAGCATGATGCCCATGCCGAAGATCGCCATCGCGTGGGCGCGCTGCTCGAACGAGTAGATGTCGAGCATCACTGCCTGCGACAGCGGCGACAACGCCGCCCCGAAGGCGCCCTGCAGGATGCGGAAGATGACGATCTCTTCCAGCGTCTGCGCCGCGCCGCACAGCATCGAGGTGGCGGTGAAGCCGATGATGCAGACGATGAACAGGTTCTTGCGCCCATAGCGCTGCGCCATCCAGCCGACCGGCGCGGTCATGATCGCCGAGGCGATCACGTAGCTGGTCAGCACCCAGGTCACCTGGTCGAAAGTGGTGGACAGGCTGCCCTGCATATAGGGCAGCGCCACGTTGGCGATGGTGGAATCCAGGATCTGCATCAGCGTCGCGGTCATCGCGCAACCGGTCAGCAGCGCGCGGTGCTGCACGACCTGGGTGGGCGCCGAATGGCCTCCGGCGGACCCTGCCATGGCGAGGCTTAGAACAGATCGGAGAAGTGGCGGACGTGCCCGGTGTCGATATCGACCTCGACGCTCATGCCGGCGCGCAGCTCGGGGTCGCCCGGGTGACGCTCGACGTTCACCCGCAGCGGGATGCGCTGCACCACCTTCACCCAGTTGCCCGACGCGTTCTGCGCCGGCAGCACGGAGAATTCCGAGCCGGAATTGGGCGCGATGCTCTGCACCACGCCCTTCCAGCTGCGGCCCGGATAGGTGTCGACGGTAACCTGCACCGAATCGCCCGGCTTCACGTAGGTCAGGTCGGTCTCCTTCGGGCTGGCCTCGACCCAGACATGCTCGGTGGAAACCAGGCCGAACGCGGCGGTGGCGGCGGCGAGATACTGGCCGGGCTGCAACTGATCGACCTGGGTCACCACGCCGGCGAACGGCGCGCGGACCACGGTGTGGTCGAGCTGGCGCTGTGCCTCGGCGACCTTGGCCGCCGCCTCCTTGTATTGCGGCACCTCGGCGGGCGCGATGTCGGGGTTGCCGGCGAGGCGGGCCAGTTGCACCTCGGCCTGTTCCTTCAGGCTCTGCACCGCGGCCTCATTGGAGGCGAGCTTGAAGCGGGCATCGTCGTAGTCGGCGCGGGTGACGCTGCCGCCCTTGACCAGCTTGGAATAGCGGTCGAAGGCGGCCTGGTCGGCCTGCACCTGCGCCTCCTTGGCCTGCACGTCGCGCAGCATGCGCTGATAGTCGCGCTTCGCCGCATTTACCGAGAGGGCGGTCTGCGCCAGGTTGGCCTTGGCGCCATCGAGGGCGATCTGGAACGGGCGCGGATCGAGCCGGAACAGCACTTCGCCCTTCTGCACCGCCTTACCCTCCTTGACGTCCACCTCCTGCACGATGCCGGAAACATCGGTGGCGATGGCCAGCTTGGCGGCGCGGACATAGGCGTTGTCGATCGAGACATAGCGGCCGCCATTCACCCAATAGACCAGCGACGCCACGATCACCGCCACCACGCCACCCAGCATCAGCACCGGGCGCAGGATGCGGCGGCGATAGCGGGCGGTGACGCGCGAGGGCTCCAGCGTCGCTTCTCGCGGCGCCGGGATCGGGGTTTGCGCGGACGCGGTGGTGGCTTGCGACATGTCAGGCGACGTCCTGTTCGAGAGCGGATCGTTCAAGGATGCGGCCACGCGGTTCGGCCATCAGATTGGCCTTCATGCGGACGAGCCCGGCATTGATGACGGCAAGCGTGTGCGTGTCGACGCCGTCGACCAGCAGGCGGCGGAGGTCTTCCCGTTCGGCATGGATGTCGCGCAGCACCGGGGTGGCGGGGGGCAGCAGGTGCAGCCGCCATACCCGGCGATCGGCAGGGTCGCCACGGCGTTCGACCATGCCGCGATCTTCCAGCCGGTCGATCAGCCGGGCCACGGTGATCGGTTCCACTTCGAGGATTTCCGCCAGCGCCTTCTGCGTCAGGCCGGGCCGGCGCTCCAGGCAAACCAGGATGACCCATTGGGCGCGCGTCATATCATGCGCGCGGGCACGGCGGTCCGATTCCAGCCGCAACTGACGCGCCACGTCGTGCAGCATGAACAGGATGTCGGGCTGATTGGTCACACGGCAGATAATAAGCAGCGTTATCTTTCTGTCGAGTGATTCAGTGCATGCAGAGGCCGAGGGGCTGCATTGCAAGCCTGCCGGCCCTGCCGCGCCGGCGGCGGCGGCGCAGCGCCACCAGCGCGGCGAGCATCGGCAGCAGCAGCATGAACGACATCGGTTCCGGCACCGCGGGCGGCGGCAGGAACGGGTGCGAGGTGTCGTAGGCCGGGCCGGGCAGTGGCAGCAGCGTGTTGTCCTGCTCGATGTCGCCGCCCGGGAAGCCATAGAACGTATTGTCGGCGAGCGTAGCCGGCTGCCCGGACTGGTTTACCAGCGCGTTCGGCGTGCTGTCGGCGCCGATGTCGTTGATGAAGATGTTGTCGCTGATCAGGCTGGTGGTGGCTGAGTAGATGCCACCCTCCTCGCCGATGGAGATATAGTTGATGTTCTGGCTGTTCGGCCCCTTCTCGATGGTGTTGCCGGTAATAGTGTTGTGGCCGCCATTGGGCAGGTCGATCGAGTAGCTGCCGTTGCCGTCCGGGCCATCGGCGAGGATGTTGTTGGTGATGATGTTGGTTTCGGCGCGGCTCTTGATCTGGTGGCCGACATTGGCGTCGTGGAAATACGAGCCGGTGATGGTCAGCGAGGCGATGTCGCCCACATACAGGTTGTGCGTGGACCCGTCGCCGTAGCCGTTGTTATTGAATTCGCTGTCGGTGATGGTCAGCGTGGCGGTGGCGTTCAGCGCGGTCAGGATGCCGTTCTGGTTGTTGTGGAACCAGGAATTGGTGATCGAGAAGTTGCCGGCCTCGAAGCGGATGCCGGCCCCGTTGTTGTCAGGCACCGTGGCGCCGGAGAACTCCAGGCCGTTGATCGACAGGTCGGCGTCGACCGTCATGATCGCCTTGCCGTTGGGGGGCTGCGTGGCGGCGACGAAACTGGCCATCCCACCGACGGCATTGATGGTCAGCGGGTGGGTGATGGTGGTGAAATCGTCGGTATAGGTACCGGCCAGCACGTTGATGATGTCAAAATTGCCGGAATTCGCCACTGCGGCGGCCAGGGTGGCATACTCCTGGCCGATGCCGACGGTCAGTTCGCTCATGATATTCCGGCCTCCACAGGCACGACGACCGAGCCAGCGCAACGCATATCACGCAGACGCTACCAGCAATACCGCGTGGCAGTGGCTACCTGAACAACTTGCCGGGAGGCGGTGCTACGCGGGTGTAGTCCATCGCCGGATAGATGCCGCCTTGGTAGCGCTCGACGATCGGATCGCCGCTGACCTTGCCGGCAAGCTGGCCGGCGAAGCCATCGGCGGTATCCTGTGGCAGCCAGCCCAGCGCCTCGCGGCCATCGGCGGCCCAGTAGGTGCGGGCATTGGCCGAGGCGCCCCAGATCACGCAGCTTTCGGTTTTCTCGGCCAGGGTGGCGCGGATGCACAGCCGGGTGAGGTCGTCATACGACAGCCAGGTGGACAGCATCCGCTCGTCCACCGGCTCCGGGAAGGAAGAGCCGATGCGGACGTTGACGTTCTCCACCCCGTGCTTGAACCAGTACATCCGGCCCATCAGTTCGCCATAGGCCTTGGACAGGCCGTAGAACGTGTCGGGCATGAACTGGCAATCGGCGTCCAGCTTTTCGCTGCGCTCATGGAAGCCGATCGAGTGGTTGGAACTGGCGAACAGCACCCGGGCGCGCTCGCGCCGCGCCGCCTCATAGATATGGTACAGGCCGCGCAGATTGGGGCCGAGCACGCTCTCGAACGAGGCTTCGGTGGAAATGCCGCCGAAATGCAGGATCATCCCGCAACCCTCGGCCAGGCGCAGGATGGCCATGCCATCGTTGAGATCGGCGCGCACGAAACGGGCGCCCGGCGGCAGCGCGTCCGGGAACGCCGCGATATCGGTCATCACCAGCTTCCAGCCGGCGGCACCGAGATTGCGCGCCAGCACCCGGCCAAGGCCGCCAGAGGCGCCGGTGAGCAGCACGGGTTTGGCGGGGACGTCGGCCATGAGTTCTCTCCCAGGTTTCGCGGCACAAAAAGGCACCGGGCGCGGTTGACGTCAATGCCGGCCGCTCCGGACGATGGCCGGGTTTCGCGTACCCCATCTTGCAA
This sequence comes from Rhodospirillales bacterium, assembly GCA_041691815.1. Lineage (GTDB taxonomy): Bacteria > Pseudomonadota > Alphaproteobacteria > Acetobacterales > Acetobacteraceae > 70-18. The sequence continues at coordinate 32,786 of JBEPTZ010000010.1, forward strand.
GGTGGCGCGACCGGAGGCACCGTTGCGCCATGCGCACACTCCATGACCTCTCCACCGCTCTGGCCGATGGCCGCACCACCTCCCGCGAACTGGTGGAGGCGTGTCTGGCACGCATTGGCGATCCGCAGGGCGAGGGCGGGCGCGCCTTCCTCAAGGTGGATGCCGACGGTGCGCGGCTGCAGGCCGATGCGATGGACGCCTTACGCCGGGCTGGCCGCGCTCCGGGTCCGTTCGCCGGCATTCCGTTCAGCGTCAAGGACCTGGCGGATATCGCCGGCCAACCGACCCCGGCCGGTTCGGCGGTGCTGGCCCATGCCGAGCCGGCCGCCGCCCATGCGCCGGTGGTGCAGCGGATCCTGGATGCCGGCTTCGTGGTGATGGGCCGCACCAACATGACCGAGTTCGCCTTTTCCGGCCTCGGCATCAACCCGCATTACGGCACGCCGCGCAGCCCGTGGGACCGGGCGACCGGGCGTATCCCGGGCGGCTCATCCTCGGGCGCCGCGGTTTCGATTGCCGACCAGATGGCCTATGGCGCGCTGGGCACCGACACTGGCGGGTCATGCCGGGTGCCCGCGGCGATGTGTGGCATCACCGGCTACAAGCCGACCGCGCGGCGGGTGCCCACCGCCGGCATCCTGCCGCTGTCCACCAGCCTGGACTCGGTGGGGCCGCTAGCCAATTCGGTGGCCTGCTGTGCGGCGATCGATGCGGTGTTCGCCGGCGAGGTGCAGCCCGACCTGGCGCCGCTCGACGTTGACGGGCTGCGGCTGGCGGTGCCGCTGGGCTTCGTGCTGGAAGGCATGGACGCCGCGGTGGCCGCGACGTTCGAGCGGGCGCTGGGCACCCTGAGCGCCGCCGGGGCGCGGGTGCTGCCGGTGGAAATGACGGTGCTGGACGAAATCGGCCAGGCCAATGCCGGCGGCGGGTTCGCGGCGGCCGAGGCCTGGGCCTGGCATCGCCGCCTGCTGGCGAGTAGCGGCAACGGCTATGACCCGCGGGTGAGGTCGCGCATCCTGCGCGGTCAGGGCATGACGGCGGCCGATTACCTGGACCTGCTGGCAGCCCGCGCCGACATCGTCGCGCGCTTCGATGCCGTCACCAGCGCCTATGACGCGGTGCTGCTGCCGACCTGCCCGCTGACCCCGGCACCGATCGCCGCCCTGGAGCAGGACGCGGAATATACCCGCGTCAACATGTTGCAGCTCCGCAATCCGTCGATCGGCAATTTTCTCGATCGCTGCGCCATCTCGCTGCCCTGCCACCGCGAGGGTGATGCGCCGGTGGGATTGATGCTGATGGGCGAGACGCTGGGCGACGCCTGGTTATTCCGCGTCGCGGCCGGGGTGGAAGCTGCGCTGAGAGGAAGATAACCCCTCCGTTTCAGCGAAAAGCAGAATCCCGAGGCTGGGGGTCCTCTGACGGCAGTGGCCCCTCAGGCTCGGCTTCGTGCGTTCAGGCAAGCTTCAGGTTGGTGGCAGCGGCCTTGCCGCGCTCCATCGCCACGTCGTAGCTGACCTTCTGGCCGTCATTGAGGCCCTTCAGGCCGGCGCTCTGCACGGCGGTGATGTGCACGAACACGTCCTTGCCGCCGTCCTGCGGCATGATGAAACCGAAGCCTTTGGTGGCGTTGAACCATTTGACGGTGCCGATAGCCATGTCAGTCGTCTCCTGCGGTCAGCCGGGCGCTGCCACGGCTGGGAGTGGTGGAAAAAGAAAACCTGGCCATAAACGACACAGGCCCATCAACTGCATCAGATGATGCAGTTGATGGGCCTGGGCCGAGTCACGGCGCCTGCCGCTAAAGCGTGCGCGTCAGGCGAGTTTGAGGTTGGAAGCGGCGGCCTTGCCGCGCTCCATCACCACGTCGTAGCTGACCTTCTGGCCCTCATCGAGGCCCCGCATGCCAGCCGCCTGGACCGCGGTGATGTGTACGAACACATCCTTGCCGCCGTCCTGAGGCATAATGAAACCAAAGCCTTTGGTGGTATTGAACCACTTAACCGTACCGATAGCCATAGCTGCGTCCATCTCCGAACCGTCACCACGCAACAGCGCGCGGCGTTGAAAGACAACCGAGAATTTGGTCGTCTTGAACGCACCTGTCGAACCGAGATCGAGACATGGTGGCGCAGCAAGCCTAGCCAAAAACGATTGCAGGCCATAGTTGGCGCAGAAAGCCCAGGCCGAGTCAATCACTTCGATATGTATAACGAAGAGATTTATTGCGACAAAAAAGGGCGGACCTTGCGGTCCGCCCCTTCTCGTTCGTGGAAAGCCGAGGCGGTGGACTTAGAAGTCCATATCGCCCATGCCGCCCATGCCGCCCATGCCGCCGCCCGGGCCACCGGCCTGGGCCTTGCGCTCCGGACGCTCGGCGATCATGGCTTCGGTGGTCACCAGCAAGCCGGCGATCGAGGCCGCGTTCTGCAGGGCGGTACGCACGACCTTGGTCGGGTCGATGATGCCAGCCTTGACGAGGTCCTTGTAGGCGCCACTCTGGGCGTCGAAGCCGTAGTTGTAGTCTTCCTTCTCCAGCACCTTGCCGCTGATCACCGCGCCGTCTTCGCCGGCGTTCTCGGCAATCTGACGCAGCGCGGTCAGCGCCGCCTTGCGGATGATCTCGATGCCGACGCGCTGGTCGTCGTTGTCGGCCTTCAGCTTGGCCAGCACCAGCGAGGCGCGGGCCAGGGCGACGCCGCCGCCCGGCACGATGCCTTCCTCGACCGCGGCGCGGGTGGCGTGCAGCGCGTCGTCGACGCGGTCCTTGCGCTCCTTCACCTCAACCTCGGTGGCGCCGCCGACGCGGATGACGGCAACACCGCCAGCCAGCTTCGCCAGACGCTCCTGCAGCTTCTCGCGATCGTAGTCCGAGGTGGTCTCCTCGACCTGCGCACGGATCTGGGTGCAGCGGCCGACGATGTCGGCCTTCTTGCCGGCGCCCTCGACGATCGTGGTGTTCTCCTTCTCGATCAGGACCTTCTTGGCCTTGCCGAGCATGGCGAGGGTCACTGTCTCAAGCTTGATGCCGAGGTCTTCGCTGATCACCTGGCCACCGGTCAGCACGGCGATGTCTTCCAGCATCGCCTTGCGACGATCGCCGAAGCCCGGCGCCTTCACGGCCGCGACCTTCAGGCCGCCGCGCAGCTTGTTGACCACCAGGGTGGCCAGCGCCTCGCCTTCGATGTCCTCGGCGATGATCAGCAGCGGACGGCCCGACTGCACGATGCTCTCCAGCAGCGGCAGCATCGGCTGCAGGCCGGACAGCTTCTTCTCGTGGATCAGGATGTACGGCTGGTCGAGATCGGCGACCATCTTCTCGGCGTTGGTGATGAAGTACGGCGACACGTAGCCGCGATCGAACTGCATGCCTTCGACCACTTCGAGCTCGGTCTGGATGCCCTTGGCTTCCTCGACCGTGATCACGCCCTCGTTGCCGACCTTCTGCATCGCCTCGGCGATCATCTTGCCGATATCGGCCTCGCCGTTGGCGGAGATCGTGCCGACCTGCGCCGTTTCGGCGGGGGTGGTGATCTTCTTGGTGCGCTTCTTCAGTTCTTCGACCAGGGCGGCCACCGCCTTGTCGATGCCGCGCTTGAGGTCCATCGGGTTCATGCCCGCGGCCACGGCCTTGTTGCCCTCGCGCACGACAGTCTGCGCCAGCACGATCGAGGTGGTGGTGCCGTCGCCGGCCAGGTCATTGGTCTTCGAGGCCACTTCGCGCAGCATCTGTGCGCCCATGTTCTCGAACTTGTCGGCCAGCTCGATCTCCTTGGCGACGGTAACGCCGTCCTTGGTGATGCGCGGCGAACCGAAGCTCTTGTCGATAACCACGTTGCGGCCCTTGGGGCCGAGGGTCACCTTGACCGCGTCGGCCATGGTGTCGATGCCGCGCAGCATACGGGCGCGGGCATCACCGCCGAAGCGAACGTCTTTGGCAGCCATGTGTGTCTTCCTTCGTTCAGATCTGGTCAGTCACGGGCAGGTCAATCAGAGGCGGGCCGGCTGGCGCAGCTGCGCTCAGGCGGCCTTCTTCTTGCTGGCCGGCGTGCCCTCGATGATGCCCATGATGTCGGACTCTTTCATGATCAACAGCTCTTCGCCGTCGAGCTTGACCTCGGTGCCCGACCACTTGCCGAACAGCACCCGGTCGCCAGCCTTCACGTCCAGCGCCACGATCTGGCCCTGTTCGTTGCGCGCGCCGGCGCCGACGGCAACAATCTCGCCTTCCATCGGCTTTTCCTGGGCCGTGTCGGGGATGATGATGCCACCCTTGGTCTTCTCTTCGGCAGTCAGCCGCTTGACCACGACCCGGTCGTGCAGGGGACGGAACTTCATGCGGATTGCTCCTGGATAATTATCGCTGTTGCCTGGCCGCCGGGATGTCGCCACCCACGCCGGCCGAATTGTTGGCACTCCCCTTCGAGGAGTGCCAGCCATGTAAGCGGTCGCGCCGGTCGCGTCAAGGGATCGGCAGCACTCTTTGTGCGAGAGTGCCAATCTACTGATTCAATTGATTTTTTAATTGCAGCGCAAGGCTGAGTGGCTAGCATTCAGTCTGGAGCCGCGCAGCACCGGCGACGTTAGGAGGCCAAGCCGGCGCGGCTGCAACCAGATTGTCACCATGGCGGGTTATCACCACGGAGGACCATATGCACGTCGTTACCTCGATGCAGCGCCAGCTTCAAGGCTACCGGCTGACCACGGCGGAAATCCTCTACCATCTGCCGGACCATCCGGCGGTGCTGCAGAGCTTCATCTGGCAGGAGCTGGATCTCGCCCCCGGCTACCCGGTGCTGCGCGGCTTCCTGGATTTCTGGCATCGCGAGATCGAGGGCCGGCTGCATTCGGTGCGGGTCGCCTCGGTCGGGCTGATCACTCCCGGCGAACTGCGCTACACCGAGCATCTGGCGCATCTGCATTAGAGCGTAAGGCAGGGCCGCTGGCGCGCCGAGCCTGGTGGTCAGGCCGGCGCGTCCAGCGGGCGCTGCAGCACCACCATGTCCTGCTGCTCCATGAAGCAGGGCAGAATCCGGTGCACATCCAGATAGCCGGACCACACGTCGCGGATGAAGCGTCTGGTATGGGCGATCAGCCGATAATACCCCTCCCGCCCGGCATCCACGCCGACATTTTGCGCCGCGAAGTCGTAGAAACCGCGGTCAAGATACTCCCTCACGAAACCTGGATTGGCCTTCAGTTCGCGGAATTTGCTGATATACACGCCAGACTCGCCACACACCGTCATGAAGGCATAGCCGCCCGGCTTCAGCACCCGCCGCAGTTCCGCCAGCCATTTCAGCTGGTCGTCATAGGCCAGGTGGGTGAACACCGAGTAGCTGTAGGCAACATCGATGCTGGCGTCGGCGTACGGCATTGGCGGATCGAAATCCACCCGCGTGGCCTGGCTCCAGCCCATCGTCTGGTTCAGCCAGGCGATATTCACCGCGTCGATATCGGCGCCGTGGACATTGGTCTGGCCGCGCTCCAGGAAATGCCGCGCGATCCGCCCGCAGCCGACGCCCCAGTCTAGCACCGCGCCCAGCGTCGCGGCGTCGCGGCCAACATAGGTCTCGATCAGCCGCTGCACCCGCGCGTGCGAGGTCGCACCCCCCATCAGGAACGCATTGTTGCCGATCCCGCCGGCGACGCGGACGATGTTCTCCGCCGATGGCACCGCCAGCGTGCAGGCGGCGTACCAGTGTGCCTCCAGCCCGGGGGCAATCGGCGCGCCGAACCGGTCGATCACCTCGAAGGTCAGGTCCACCGGCGGCCGCATCACCCGGTCTGCGTCGGTGGTGAAATCGCAGAATTCGCGCAGTTTGGCATGCACCACGCAGTATCCCGGTGGCATATACTGCGCCACCGCCCGTGCGCTTGGTGTGTCGTAAGGCGTGATCGAGCCGGCGACCCGGCCGGTGGTCAGGCAGCGTATCGCCAGGCCGCGCTGCCCGATCGCCAGCAGGTCCGGCGCGAAGACGATCGCCACCAGATCATGGGCATTGTCGCTGTAGAATAGCCGGAAGCTGACATAGGCGCCACGAAACAGGCCTTCAACCAAGCTTTCCGACATCAAACGCCCTCTCCAGAGAACAAGTTCTGTGAACGGATTAATGGCATATCCTGCCGCCCGTTAAAATGGCGCGCGCCGACGCCCCGCCGCCTATACGTCAAGCTCAACCGCGTCGCGGGCATGTTCCTGGATGAATTCAAAGCGGGCTTCCGGGCGGCGGCCCATCAGGCGCTCGACCAGCGCGTTGGTGGCGGCGCGCTCCTCGATGGCGGCGACCACCTTCAGCAGCGTGCGTTTGGCCGGGTCCATGGTGGTTTCCTTCAGCGCCGCGGGCGGCATCTCGCCCAGGCCCTTGAAGCGGCTGACCTCCACCTTCACCGACGGCTTGAACTGCTTCAGCTTGCGCTCGCGGTCAGCGTCATCCATCGCGTAGACCGATCTGGCACCCTGGGTCAGGCGGTAGAGCGGCGGCTGGGCAAGGTAGACATGGCCCTGGCGGATCAGGTCCGGCAATTCGCGATAGAAGAAGGTCATCAGCAGGCTGGCGATATGGGCGCCGTCGACATCGGCGTCGGTCATGATGACGATGCGGCCATAGCGCAGGCGGGAGCGGTCGAACCGCTCGCCGACGCCGCAGCCCAGCGCCTCGATCAGATCCTTCAACTCCTGGTTCTGGCGGAGTTTCTCGGTCGAGGCGCTGGCGACGTTGAGGATCTTGCCGCGCAACGGCAGCACCGCCTGGGTGGCGCGGTCGCGGGCCTGCTTGGCCGAGCCGCCGGCGCTGTCGCCCTCGACCAGGAACAATTCGGTGCGCGAGGCATCCTCCACCGTGCAATCGGCCAGCTTGCCGGGCAACCGCAGGCGGCGAGTGGCGGATTTGCGCGGGGTGTCCTTCAACTCCTTGCGGCGCAGGCGCTCCTCGGTCCGCTCGATCACGAAGGCCAGCAGGTTGTCCGCCGTGGTCGGGTCGCCGGCCAGGAAGTGGTCGAACCGGTCGCGCAGCGCGGTTTCCACCAGCCGGGTGGCCTCGGAACTGGTCAGCTTCTCCTTGGTCTGGCCCTGGAACTGCGGCTCGCGGATGAAGGCGGACAGCCGCGCCGCCAGGCCGCCCAGCACGTCCTCGGCGGTCACCGCGGCGGCGCGACGGTTGCCGCGCTGCTCGCCCCAGGCGCGCAGGCCACGTAGCAGCGCGTTGCGGAACCCGGTCTCGTGGGTGCCGCCCTGGGTGGTGGGGACGGTATTGCAGAACGAGGCGAGGTCGGCCTCGCCGGTCTCCTGCCAGGCGATCGCCCATTCCAGCCGGCCGGTGCGGCTGCCGTTGGGGCCGGTCGGCAGGTCGGCCTCGCCGGCCCAGATCGGCGCCACCGTGGTCACCCCGGCGAGATCGGCCTCCAGGCTGTCGCGCAGGCCGCCGGGGAAATGCAGCACCGCCTCGGCCGGCGTATCGTCCTTGGCGGATTTCAGCAGCGCCGGGTCGCAGGACCAGCGGATCTGCACGCCGCGGAACAGATAGGCCTTGGAACGGCAGAACCGGTACAGCCGGGCGGGCGCGAAGGCCAGATCGCTGAAGATCACCGGGTCCGGATGGAAGCGGATGGTGGTGCCGCGGCGATTCTGCACCGGCCCGGCGTTGTCCAGCTTGCTGGTGGGTTTGCCGCGGGCGTAGGTCTGCCGCCACAGCACCCGGTCGCGGGCGACCTCCACCTCCATCAGGTCGGACAGCGCGTTGACCACCGAACTGCCGACGCCGTGCAGGCCGCCAGAGGTGTCATAGGCGTCGCCGCCGAACTTGCCGCCGGAGTGCAGCGTGGTGAAGATCACCTCCAGCGCGCTGAGATGCCTGAATTTCGGGTGCGGGTCGACCGGGATGCCACGGCCGTTGTCGCGCACCGCCAGCACGTTGCCGGCCTCCAGCGTCACCTCGATGAAGCTGGCGTGCCCGGCCACTGCCTCATCCATCGCATTGTCGATGATCTCGGCGGCCAGATGGTGCAGCGCGGTCTCGTCGGTGCCGCCGATATACATGCCGGGGCGGCGGCGTACCGGCTCAAGCCCTTCAAGGACTTCGATATCCTTGGCGGAATAATCCGAGCCGTCGCGCGTCCTGGCAGAAGCGTCCGCGCTACCGCCCGTCTTGCTGGAAGCGCCCGCGCCGCCGCCCGTCGTGATCGAAGAACCCGCGCCTACGCGGGATGCCTTGCCCTGTCCGAAGAGGTCGTTCATGCTGTGTTCCCGGTGACGGCGGGCACTTTAGCGAGGCCCCCCGTGACCCGGCAAGAGCTTCCCGGCTCCGTAGGCGCCACCGGGAACCCGGCGTGCGGATCAGGCCGCGTTATGCGACTCGATCATCCACAGCCACTTGTCCAGCCCGCGCGAGACCTCGGTGAATACATCGGCGGTGGTCGCGTCACCTGCCTCGTCCGCCTCGTCGATGTTCTTGCGCACCGCATTGCCGACGGCGCCGACACGCTCGGCCAGCGCCTTCAGGTGCTCAGGGATGGCGTGGATATTGGTCGGATAGGCGGTGAGCTTGCTGGCCTTGGCGGTGGTCTGCAGCGTGCCCAGGGCAACCCCGCCCAGCGCCGTGGCGCGCTCGGCCATGGTGTCGACATAGCCGTCGAGATCGGCGCGCAGGGTGTCCAGCATCAGATGCACCGCGATGAACTGCGGCCCGCGCAGGTTCCAGTGCGCCTGCTTGGTCGCCAGCGCGAGGTCGATGGTGTCGGCCACACGGGCGTTGAGCAGGCCAACCGAGCTGTTGCGGATGTTGGAAGCCAGATCGTTCGAGGTCTTCATAAGGCCATCTCCTTGTGCGGTTGTCGGCTGGATATGGGGGTGAAGATTGCGATTTACGACCGCTCCGGCGTCGCCAGCCGGTGCGGCGGGATGGCCACATAGCGGCTGATCGGCAATTGCCGGCCCTCGTGCAAGGCCAGCGCGCGGCCCAGAATCGCCCGATCGGCGCCGCTCAGCCGGGTTCGCTCGCGCAGATGGTCGGTCCAGTTCTCCACCGTCCAGACCTCCATCCAGCCATCGGCATGGGAGATATCCTCGTACAGATGCCAGCCGAGCGCTCCGGCCCGGCTGCGCACCTCGCGCACCTCGCCCATCACCGCCAGGAAGCTCGCCTGGTTCTTGGCCGCGACGATATAGCTCTGGCTTTCCAGCACCTGATGGCGGGCCTGCTGCAGCACCGGCAGCAATTCCGGCGCCACCTCCTCGGGCGGCGGCGGCTCGGCGCCCTGGCCGACGGAAAGAATCCGCTCCTGGTCCAGGTTGCTCACCCGCGCCACCACTGCCAGCACCAGCCCGGTGCCGGCGGCGGCCAGCAGTGCCGTGGTCAGGCCAGCCACCGTGCCGAGCCAGCCCCAGAAGAAGGTGCCGGCCATCAGCGCGCCGTTGAACGCTAGCTGGAAGATCGCCAGCGCCCGCGAGCGGACCCAGCCCGGCGACGCCAGTTGCGCCACCCCCTGGGTGATCGCCGAGGCGGCGACCCAGCCGATGCCGAACAGCAGCATGCCCGCCGCCGCCGGCAGCCAATGGCGCGAGATCGCCAGGATCGCCATGCCGCAGAACGACATCAGGCTGGCGGCGAACACCGTATTGCCGCGCGACAGATAAGCCCGGATCTGCGGCAGCACGATGCCGGCAGTCACCCCGCCGGTGCCCATCAGCCCCAGCATCATGCCATAGGCGCCGGCGCCGAGATGCAGTTGCTGGCGCACGATCAGCGGCAGCATCGCCCAGGGTGCCGCAGCGGCGAAGTAGAACGCGGCGGAACGCAGCATCGCCGCCTGCATCACCGGCGTGTGGCGCACAAAGCGCATGCCGGCGCGCATCGCCGCCACCACGTGCTCACGCGGCAGCGGCGGGTTGCGGCGGCGGCGATGCCAGGACAGCAGCGCGCCGATCACCGCCAGATAGGAGATGGCGTTGAGCGCGAAGGTCAGCGCCGGGCCACCGGCCAGCACCAGGAAGCCGGCGATTGCCGGGCCGATCGCCCGCGCCAGATTAAAGCCGACGCTGTTCAGCGCGATCGCCTGCGCCAGGTCCTGCCGCGGCACCACCTCGGCCATCACCGAGCCCCAGGCCGGGCTGTTCATCGCCGAGCCGGCGCCGATCGCGAAGGTCAGCGCCAGCAGGCTCCACGCCCCGGTCAACCCGGCGAAGGTGAGCACCGCCAGCAGCGCCGCCGCCGCCAGCATCCAGCTCTGGGTGCCGATGATGAACAGTCGCTTGTCGATGGTATCGGCCAGGGCGCCGGCCGGCAGCGCCAGCATGAACACCGGCAGGATGGTCGCCGCCTGCACCAGGCTTACGGTCAGCGCGTCGGGCGCCAGTGTGGTCATCAGCCAGCCGGCGCCGGTGTTCTGCATCCACACGCCCATCGCGACCACCAGATTGGCGGTCCACAGCATGCGGAACAGTTTATGACGCAGGGGGGCGAGGGCGGCAGGCAGACGCATGCGCCATACTGGCCCGATCGCGCCGCCGGAAGGAAGCGGTGTTTGCCCGGCTTCGCGGCAAATCGTCGGGCGGCAACGCTACCGCAGTGGAACCGGCTGGCCGTCCGCCGCCATGCGATAGGCCACCGACAGCAGCGCCGCGCGCGGAGCGGCGCCGGGCTCGGCCTGCATGAACACCGCCGCCACCCCCTGCCGTTCCGCCGCGCCGAAGCGCACCGGCGGCTGCACGAAGCGCCCGCCATCGCCGCAGACGCCGCTCACCTGGTCGCAGTCATGCGCCACCCCGGCGGTGACCACCCCGACCGCGGTCGCCGCCACTGTCGCGCCGGCCGGCAGCAAGGCCGCCAGCGGCGCGCAGTTGGCATAGGGAACCTCGCCGCGCGGCAGGTGCAGCAGGGTGCGGAAATCGGCGCCGCTGCCTTCGCTGACGGCTTCGGCCATAGGGTGGTCCAACAGCCGGATCGCCTCGGCAAAGTCACCGGACGCCGCCGCCGGTATGCGCGGCGCCACGATCAGCAGCGCAGTGCGGAAGAAATCGACGCCGGGTTGGCCGTAGCAGGTGGGATTGGCCGGGGCCGCCAGCGGCGCGCCAGAAGCGGCCTGCGCCGTCACCTGCTGCACCCAGCAGGTGACACAATCCGGCGCCACAGCGCGCTGCTGCGCCGAGCCGGGCGGCCACAGACCGTCGGTCTGCGCCGCCGCCACGCCCCACGAACCGGCCAGCAGCGCCACCGCCAGAACGCCCAGCCGCCCGGCCCGCCTGCCGCAATTCCCGCGATCCTGCCGCACCGGTGTTCTCGACATCGTGCTCCCCCCAGCTCGGCGCCGACATCCGGTCGGCGCGTCCTGCCTAGCGGGCAGCCTAGCGGATTTTCCGCCCCGGCACTGCGAAATATGCAGATACCAGCCGAAACATCAGACCGACTTCATCTTCTTGGCGATGATCGGCTCCGACATGTCCGACTCGAACATCCGCAGCGTCAGCATCTCCTGGGTGGAAAACAGTTCGGCGACGATGGCGCCGGCCAGCGCGCAGTCATGAGTAATGAGATGGCGGGTGAGCACGTAGGCGTAGAACCCGCGCTTCTTGCCGCGATCTTTCTTGAACGCGAACCGTCCGAGCCGATAGGCGTTGGTCAGCAGCCCGACGCCGGGCAGGATGCCGACGCCCTTCTTCACCGCCTTCTCGGTTTTCTGGCTGATGATGTAGGGCAGCACCTTGTCGCGGATCCACACGTGATCATTGGCCATGTCGGCGCTGACCTTGGCATTCTCCATGCATTTGCAGCGGGCAAATGTCCCCGAATGCGCCTGGATATGCTTCAGGATGGTCACCGTGGTGGCCGATTTCACCATCGAGACTGCGTTGGTCGCCATCGAGGCCAGGGTGAGCACGCCGCCGGCCACCACCAGCCCGATGCCGGTGGCCGACACCGCAACCCCGGCGCTGACCGCCCCGGCCACCGCCAGCGACGAGGTGCCGGTGCCGAGCTGGGCGGCGCTGATGCCGACCCCGCCGACCGTATTGCCAACCGTCGCCACCGTCTTGTGCGTGCCGCCGCCGCGCAGTTTGCTGCCGTCCCAACTGAAGGCGCTGGGCACATTGATCCAGGCGGCACTGATGTGCTCGTCGATATCGTCCGACATGAATGGGCTTTCTTATTGTGTTGTTTCTTGGCCGTACGGTGCACGTATCGCAGGAAATATCCCTGAAAAATAGCCCGCATTTCAGTTACACGATTGATTGATATGTATGTTTATGTAATTGGCGATGCCCGATGCAGCAGCTTCGCAGGTTCCGCGCCGCGCCCCGGCGCATGCCGCCCGGCGGCGAAGCCGCTGCGTTCGTTTAACCCCCGGTGGCTCTCCGCCCGGCAAAGCGGCGGTGGCAGTCTACCGGCCAATATCTCAATAAACCCTTACGCCGCGAACACGTGCGCCGCGCCGGTCACCCCGATATGCACCCGCGCCCCCGGAGCCGGCGCCCCCAGCCCCGGCTGCCGCAGCGCCAGGCTGAGCCCACAGGCCAGCCGCACCGTCACCAGGCAGGCGCCGCCGGCGAATTCCACCTCCGTCACCTCCGCCGGCACCCCCGCCTCGCCAAGATGCACCTGCTCCGGCCGCAGCATCAGCCGGCCCGGCCCGGTCGCTGCGGTGGCAACCGGCACCGGTCCCAGCTTCGTGCTGGCGATCCCGGCCGCCAGCGTGGCGTCGAGCAGAATCGCGTCGCCGACGAAGCTGGCGACCATCGGGGTGGCCGGATGCTCATACAGCGCCCGCGGCGTGCCCACCTGCAGCAACCGCCCGGCGTCCATCACCGCCACCTGGTCGGCGAACGACAGCGCCTCGGCCTGGTCATGGGTGACCAGGATCGAGGTGATCCCGGCCGCACTCAGCAGATCGGCCACCGCCTTGCGGGTGCTGGCGCGCAGCCCGGTATCCAGCGCCGAGAACGGCTCGTCGAGCAGGATCAGCCGCGGCCGGCGGGCCAGCGCCCGGGCCAGCGCCACCCGCTGCTGCTGGCCGCCGGACAGCGCATCCGGCCGGCGGCTGTGCAGCGCCGGGTCCAGCTCCACCATCCGCATCAGTTCGGCGATCCGTTCCGCCCGGCGTGGCTCGCCGTTGATGCCGAAGCCGATATTGCCGGCCACATCGAGATGCGGAAACAGCGCCCCGTCCTGCATCACCACACCCACCCCTCGGCGATGCGCCGGCGATGCGACCGGGCCATCGGCCAGTGTCCCGCCGGCCAGCGTGATGCGCCCAGCATCCGGCGCCTCGAACCCCGCGACCAGCCGGAGCAGCGTGGTCTTGCCGGAGCCGGAGGGGCCGACGATCGCGGTGCGGCTGCCCTGCTCCACCCCGAGCGTCACCCCGTCCAGCGCCCGCACCGCGCCATAGCTGCGGCTGACCGCATCGAGTTGCAGATAGCTCATCGACCGGCGATCCGGCGCGACTGGCTGTGCAGCAGCCAGGTCATCGGCAGCGAGAACACGATCATCAGCAGGGCATAGGGCGCCGCGGCGGCATAGTCGATCTCCCCGGTATAGGCCCAGAACGCGGTGGCCAGGGTCTGGGTGCCGTTCGGCGCCAGCATCTGGGTCGCCGGCAACTCGTTGGCGATGCCGAGCGCCACCAGCGCGATGCCGGCTGCAGCCCCCGGTGCCGCCAGCCGCATCGTCACCGCCCACAGCGCCGCACCCGGCGAGCGCCCGAGGCTGGCGGCGGCGTGCTCCAGTTCCGGCGGCGCCTGGGCCAGGCTGGCGCGCAGGCTCAGCATGGCGCGCGGCAGATACAGCAGCGCATACGCGAAAATGATCGTCGCCACCGACTGGTACAGCGGCCGCGCCAGATGCACGGTCAGCGTCACCAGCGCCAGCCCGACCACCACGCCCGGCAGGCAGCCGGTGATGTAGTTGCAGCCCTCCAGCACGCGCGACAGCCGGCTCGCCGCCCGCACCGCCAGCCAGGCCATCGGCACCGCCGCCAGCGTGGTCAGCAGCGCACCGAGCCCGGCGAACAGCAGTGTCGAGGTCAGCGCCGGGCCGATTTCCGACCACCGCCAGATGCTCTCGCCGCCGGCCAGCAGCCAGCGCCCCAGGGTCACCAGCGGCACGCCCAGCGCCAGCAGCGTGTACAGCCCCGGCACCGCCAGCCAGCACGCCCACGCCGCCCCGAGCCGCGCCGGTGGCGATGGCCGCGGCGCCCCGCCACCCAGCCTGGCCGCCCGCGCGGTGCCGCGCAGCCGCGACTCGCCGGCCAGCAGCGCCAGGCAGCACAGCGCCAGCACCGCGGCCAGCATGTTGGCCGCCGCACTGTCATAGGCGGACTGGAACTGGTCCATGATCGCGGTGGTGAAGGTGTCGAACCGGATCATCACGAACAGCCCGTATTCGGCCAGCAGATGCAGCCCGATCAGCAGCCCGCCGCCGCACAGCGCCAGGCGCATCTGCGGCAGCACCACGCGCCACCACACCTGCCACGGCGGCAGCCCGAGCGAGGCGGCGCTGTCCTCCAGCGCCGGGTCGCAGCGACGCAGGGCCGCGACGATCGGCAAATACAGAAACGGCGTATAGGCCAGCACCGCCACCAGCACCGCGCCCGGCAGCCCGTGCAGCCCCGGCGCCAGTGTCACCCAGGCATAGCCATGCACGAAGGCCGGCACCGCCAGCGGCGCCACCGCCAGCCACGACCACACCCTGGCGCCCGGCAGGTCGCTGCGCTCGGTCAGCCAGGCCAGCGCCAGCGCCAGCGCCGCACAGAGCGGCAGCGTGCAGGCCAGCAGCAGCACGGTGTTCCGCAGCAGTTCACCCACCCTGGGCCGGAACACCAGCGCTTCGACCGTGGACCAGCCAGCCTGCATCGCCGCCACCACGACGAAGCCGAGCGGCAGCAGTGCTGCCAGCGAAACCAGCACGGCGAGACTGACGATCCACGGGTGACGCATCAACGGCCGATCAGCAGGAGAGGGCAGCGGTTCCTTCCTGTGCGGCAAAAGAACCCCCAGTCGCCCTGCAACCCCGGCCGGGCCGCGAGGCCGGGCCAGCAGGACGAACGGAAGGCTCTTTTGCTTCGTCAGGTGCATGAAAGGAAGGCCTGCCTGCTTATAGCAGCCCCGCTTTCAGCATCAGCGCCGTCACCTCGGCACTGTTCAACCCCGACGGTTCGACCTTCGGCGCCTGCAGGTCGGCCAGCGGCACCAGTTTGGGGTTCGAGGCGGCGCCGACCCCCACCGCGTATTCGAAGCTGTTGCCGGTGCGCAGCACGTCCTGCCCGCCCTTGCCAGTGATCCAGCGCAGGAACGCTTCGGCCGCCGGTTTATGCGCGCTGGAGGCCAGCACCCCGCCGCCGGACAGGCTGACGAAGGCCCCCGGATCCTGGTGACGGAAGTAGTGCAGCGCGGTGTTGCCGCTGTTCTCGCCGGTCTTGGCCTGATCGCCGAACCAGTAATAGTGATAGATCAGCGCGCCATCGACCTCCCCGGCATTGACCGCGCGCAATGCGTTGCCGTTGCCGCGATATGCCACCGCGTTGGCCTTCATGCCCTTCAGCCATGCCTCGGTGGCGCTCGCCCCCTTCAATTCCAGCAGCGCGCTGACGATGGCCTGGAAATCCGCGCCGCTGGGCGAGGCCGCCCAGCGGCCCTTCCAGTGCGGGCCGGCAAGGTCGAGCATCGAGGCCGGAAGCAGCCTCTCGGTCAACCGGGCCTTGTTATATGCGAACACGGTGCTTCGCGCGGCAATGCCCACCCAGTGGCCACTGCCGGCGCGAAACTGCGGATACACCTGGTCCAGTAACCCCTGCGGCAGGCTGGTGAGCAACCCGGCCTTGTCGACCAGCACCATCGCCGGCGAATTCTCGGTCAGGAAGAGGTCAGCGGGCGAGGCGCTGCCCTCCTTGACGATCTGGTTGCCCATCTCGCTGTCGTCGCCATTGCGCAGCGTGACCTTGATCCCGGTCTCCTTGCTGAAGCCCTCGGCCCAGGCCTTGGTGAGGCTGGCGTGCTGGGCGTTGTAGACCGTGATGCTGTCCGCGGCGCGCGCGATGGACGGCGTGAACAGCGGGACCGCCAGCAGCGTGGCGGGTGCGGCCAAGGTGAAGGCGCGGCGGGAGAGTTTCATCTGGACCTCATGTGCTGTATCGCTATTGCGAATTAATCGCACTTAACACGGCATGAGGTAGCAAGGGAAGAGGCATCGGCGGCAGCGCAAACCGGCTACCCGACCAGGAACCACAGCCGGAACAACAGCGTCTCCGGCCAGCTCTGCCGGTGCAGGCCCGGCAGGCGCAGCGCCGCCAGCCGGGACGCCCAGCCGCCGCGCAGCGCCCTGTCCAGTCGTGCCACATCCGCCTGCGCCGCAGCGCTCAGCAGCTCCGGCTGGGCCGCCAGCGCCGCGACGTTCTGCCGCAATACCCCCATGAACACCGCCGGCCCGCGCTGCAACGCGGCCAGCGCACGCCTGGCCAGCGACGGCGGCGCGCCAACCAGGTTTTCGCCGTGCTGGCGATACAGCAGCACCGGTTCGTCATCCTGCACGATGCCGCCGCCGCTGCCGGTCACCAGCAGATAGCACCACCAGTCATGCAGCGAGGCGGCGGCAGGCCGACTGCTTGCCACCAGCCGGGTGGCGGCGGGGTTCAGCATCACCGTGCAGCCGGTGGCGACATTCTGGGTCAGCGCCGAGGGAAAGCCGGGCCGCCGTGCCGGCGGCCCGGAGAGCCCGATCCGGCGCAACCCTGCATCCACCAGAATCTGCCGGGCGCAGTACAATATCGGCCGGTCGGCGGCGGCGCTGCGTAGCGCGGACGCACCACGCGCCAGCTTCTCCGGCAGCCAGACATCGTCCTGGTCGACGAAGGCCACCGCATCGATCGCCGCATCATCCGCCGCCGCCTGCAGCAGCGCCATGAAGCTGGCGGTCACCCCCAGATGCTGCCCCGACCCGGCCAGGCACTGGCACCGCCCCGGTTCCAGTTCCGCCGCAAACGCCTGCATCATCGCCGCCGAGCCGTCCCGCGAGCCGTCGTCGCGCCAGATCAGCCGCCACTCCGCGTGGGTCTGCGCCAGCAGGCTGTCCAACTGGGCACGCAGGTAGCGCGCGCCGTTGAAGGTCGAAAGCAGCAGCGCGATGCGGGGCGAAGCGTCGGTGGGGGCCATTGGCCCTTCCCTTATATCGATGATCGGTGCGACACGGGTACCGAAACGTGACCGTATATACCGTCGATCACCGCCACCAGCGATTGGCCCCAGTCCGGCAGCCGCAACCCGAACACCGCGGCGAGTGCTGTGCAATCCAGCCGCGAATCGGCCGGCCGACGCACTGGCGTCGGCCAGTCGGCGGTGGCGATCGCCTCCACCACCGGCACCGCCGCGCCATGCACGGACGCCGCCCTGAACACCGCCTCCGCCAGCCCGTGCCAGCTGGTACAACCGTTGCCGGCGGCGTGGAACACCGCGCCGAATTCTGGCTGCCAGCCGCCCGCCGCCAGCCGATCGGCAATCGCCAGGATCACCGCCGCCAGATCGGGCGTCGCGGTCGGGCAGCCGATCTGGTCGGCCACCACCCGCAGTCGATCGGTCTTGCGCGCCGCGTTCAGCATCGTCAGCACGAAATTCCGCCCGACCGCCGAATACACCCAGGAGGTGCGCAGCACGATCGCCCGCCCGCCGGCCTCCAGCACCGCCCGCTCACCGGCCAGCTTGCTGGCGCCGTAGACGCCGATCGGGTTCGGTGCGTCGCTCTCCACATAGGGCGCGCCCTTGTCGCCATCGAACACGTAGTCGGTCGAGACATGGATCAGCGGAATCCCCGCCCCGGCGCAATACCGCGCCAGCACCCCCGGCCCCTCGGCATTGGCGCGCCAGGCGGCCTCGGCATCGGTCTCGGCGCGGTCCACTGCAGTATAGGCGGCGGCGTTGACGATCAGCGACGGCGCCAGCCGGCCGAGCAGCGCCGGCAGCGCGTCCAGCCGGTCGAAATCGAACTCCGGCCGCCCGACACCGACCAGATTGCGCCCGCCGCCCATCCGCATCAGCGTTTGCGCCAGCTGCCCGCTGCCGCCGGCAACCAGGATCGGGCCGGCGGCGGTCACAGCCGATACCACGGTTCGCACGCCGCCAGCTTCGGCAGTGCGGCATCCTTGTCGGACAGCACCGCCGCCCCTGGCGCCACCGGCCAGGGCAGCGCCAGGTCGGGATCATCCCAGAGTACCCCGCGCTCGCACTCCTTGTTCCACACATCGGTGACCTTGTAGATCACCTCGGTATCCGGCAGCAGCGTGCAGAACCCGTGCAGAAACCCGCCTGGCACCCATAACTGCCGCCAGTTCTCCGCCGACAACTCGGCCGCGACATGCCGGCCATAGCTCGGCGAGCCAACCCGCACATCCACCGCCACGTCCCAGATCGCCCCCTTCACGCAGCGCACCAGCTTGCCCTGCACATGCGGGCCGATCTGGCAGTGCAGCCCGCGGATCACCCCTTTGGCCGCCGACAGGCTGTGATTGTCCTGCACGAACGCCTCGGCAATCCCGGCGGCGGCGAAGCGGGCGGCGTTGTAAGTCTCGGAGAAAAACCCCCTGGCGTCGCCGAATCGCGGCGGCGTCACCAGCAGCACCTCGGGAATCGCCAGCCGCTCCACCTGCATCGCCCTACTCCTGCTCGCCGTCGGCCAGCAGCATCAGCACCCGGCCAAGCTCGGTCTTGCCCAGCGCCTGCGCCTGCTCGCGCAACTGGTCGGCGTCGATCCAGCCCATGCGGAACGCCACCTCCTCCGGGCAGCCGACCAGCATGCCCTGGCGGTTCTGGATGGTCTGCACGAAGGTCGCCGCCTGCAGCAGGCTGTCCGGCATGCCGGCATCCAGCCACGCACAGCCGCGCCCCAGCCGCTCCACGTGCAGGCTGCCCTCCTCCATGTACATCCGGTTGAGATCGGTGATCTCCAGCTCGCCGCGCGCCGAGGGCCGCACCCGTGCCGCCATCTCGGTCACCCGCTCGTCGTAGAAATACAGCCCGATCACCGCCCAGTTGGAGGCCGGCGCCGCCGGTTTCTCGACGATCTCCACTGCCCGCCCGGTCCCGTCCATGGTCACCACGCCATAGCGCTCGGGGTCGCGCACCTGATAGGCGAACACCGTGGCACCCTGCGGCCGGGCGGCGGCGGCGCGCAGCGACACCGAGAGGTGATCGGCGAAGATCAGGTTGTCACCCAGCGCCAGCGCGCAGGGCTGCCCCTGCAGCCAGTCCCGCCCGATATGGAACGCCTGCGCCAGCCCCTCCGGGCGCGGCTGCTCGGCATAGCTGAACCGCACGCCCAATCGCGCCCCGTCGCCCAGCAACCGGCGGAACTGCGGCAGGTCGTCAGGCGTCGAGATGATCAGGATGTCGCGGATGCCGGACAGCATCAGCACCGACAGCGGATAGTAGATCATCGGCTTGTCATAGACCGGCAGCAGTTGCTTGCTGGCCGCCAGCGTCATCGGATGCAGCCTGGTGCCCGAGCCGCCGGCCAGCAGAATACCCTTCATGGTGTCCCCGCTTCCTCCATCATCCCCTTCGGCGCCTGCCCCAGCCGCTGCCCGGCATAGCGCGCCGCGCGCACCCCCTGCCACCACGGGCGGTTGGCCAGGTACCAGTCCACCGTCGCCGCCAGCCCGGCGTCGAAATCATGCGGCGCCTTCCAGTCCAGCACCCGCTCGGCGTGGCTGGGGTCGATCTCGTAGCGGAAATCATGGCCGGGGCGGTCGGCAACAAAGCTGATCAGCCGGCTGCGCGGCCCCGATGGGTCCGGCTGGCGGGCATCGACGGCGGCGCAGATCGCGTGCACCACCTGCAGGTTGCTGCGCGGCTGCCGGCCGCCGATGGCGTAGGTCGCCCCCGGCTGCCCGCGCTCCACCACCCGCACCAGCGCCTCGGCATGGTCGTCGACAAACAGCCAGTCCCGCTGGTTGGAGCCATCGCCATAGACCGGCAATGTCTTGCCCTCCAGCGCATTCAGCGTCACCAGCGGAATGAGCTTCTCGGGAAACTGCCACGGCCCGAAATTGTTCACCGTGTTGGAGACCAGGCTCGGCAGACCATAAGTATGATGCCACGCCCGCACCAGGTGATCGGACGCCGCCTTGCTGGCCGAATACGGGCTGCGCGGATCATACGGCGTGGTCTCGGTGAACGGCGCGTCGTCATGGCCGAGCGCCCCGAACACCTCATCGGTCGAGATGTGATGGAAGCGGAACGCCGCCGCCCGCTGCTTCGGCAGGCCGCGCCAATAGCTGAGTGCGGCATCCAGCAACGTATAGGTACCGACCACGTTGGACTGGATGAACGGTCCCGGCCCGTCGATCGACCGGTCGACATGGGTCTCCGCCGCCAGATGCATCACCGCGTCCGGCTGATGCGCGGCGAAAATCTCGGTCATCGCCCTGTGGTCGGTGATGTCGGCGCGCAGGAGCAGGTGCCTGGGGTCGCGCCCGGCCTCCTCCAGCGCTGCCTCCGAGGCGGCATAGGTCATCTTGTCGACATTGACGACGTGATGCCCGGTGGCACGGATGATCCGGCGGATCACCGCCGAGCCGATGAAGCCGCAGCCGCCGGTCAGCAGAATGCGCATGGGCGTGATCCATATGTGAGACACGGCGACGGCTGCGTCATGGTACGGCGATGGCTCCTCAACCTGCGAAGGCCAAACGAAGCCCAACCCCGCAACCGCCATAAATGACAGGCCGGGCCGAGGCGGGCAATCCGACCACCCGGTCACGGCCCCGTGAATACCCGAATTCCAACGGCGGCAGCAGGATTTATGGTAATAAATCGCAATTGTGCTGTGCTCTCCTGCCCGGCAGGCGGCATAACTGCGGCCGTTGCACGCGCGTGCGTGCAGCAGGCGATTCGCGGCGAAAGGAGCATACCCGGCATGATCCCAGGCATCAGCAGCACCGTCGAAGCCCGTCTGGCCGCGGCACTGGACTCGCGGGTCACCGATATCCGTGGCGATGCGCTGCTGACCCGCGACTTCACGCTGCTGTCGGGGCAGAGTGCCGAGGCCGCGGCACTCGGCATCCAGGCGGTCGGCGAGGAGCTGACGGTGGTGGTCACTGACCCGGCCCGCCGCCTGGGCCGCATCCGGGTGCAGGCGTCCGGCCGCAACTGCGTGCTGTTTTTCGACAATCTCGCCTGGGGCGGCAACTGCTATGCCAACATCCGCCTGCTCGGCAATGATTCGGCACTGCTGTTCAACGATATCGGCGACTCCTATGTGGCATTGGGCGACGTGTTCATGCGCTCGCACCGGCAGTTCCTGTTCTGGGGCGCCGGCGGCTCGGCGGTTGGCCTGTCGATGGAACTCGAGGGTGAGGACGAGGGCGTGGTGATCGGCGACGATGCGCTGATCTCCGACGGCGTCTGGATCCGCAACTACGACATGCACGCGGTGCACGACCTGGCCACCGGCGCGCGGATCAACAAGCCGCCGGTCACCACGGTGCTGGAGCGCCATGTCTGGCTCGGGCAGGACGCGCTGCTGCTGAGCACCGAGCGGATCGGCATGGGCGCCATCGTCGGCGCCCGGGCGCTGGTGAAAGGTCAGGTGCCGCCGCGGGTCGTGGTTGCCGGCACCCCGGCTCGGGTGCTGCGCGAGGGCGTCAGCTGGGGCCGCAGCGGCCACGCGATGACCGCGCAGGAGCGCGCGGTGATCGGGCTGGAGCCGCTGCCATCGAGTTGACGGCAAAAAAACCGCTCGGCGCATGGATGTTATCGATCGATGCGGTTGCCGCCGCCCTGCCAGTTGGTTAAGACTGTGCCCCGCTATTGCCAAGTTCGCGATGCAGGAGGGGCTTTTGACGCCGTCGCAGTATGTGCCGCATATCGACCTGCTGCTCCAAACCCTCCGCATCAACCGCGAGCGGCTGCTCAGCCGCTCGAAGATCGCCGTCGACACCAAGCTGCTGCGCGGGCTGCTGCAGGCCCTGGCGGCGAGCCTGCCGTTCTCCGAGGAGTTCTATCTGGAGACCTACTCCGATATTGCCGAAGCGCATTCGCTCGGCAAGGTGCCGGATCTGCACAAGCACTTCATCGAATCCGGCTATTTCGAGGGCCGGTTCGGCGCGCCGCCGGAGGTCGACGAGGCCTTCTACACCAGCCTGTACAAGGATGTCGGCCAGGCGGCGCTGCGTGGCGACGTCAAATCCGGTGCCGAGCATTACCTGCGCACCGGCGCCGCCGAAGGCAGGGTGCCCAATACCGATCTGCGCGGTACCATCGACAACTGGATGACCCTGCTGCGCGACGAGTCCGCGCGCGGCTGAACCGGCCCGGCGACACCGCCGCACCCGCCTGCGCTATATCCGCGCCGCCGTGCATCGGTTACACCCGGCGCGGAAGGCCGGAGGCGGCGGCCGGAGCGATAACTGGCCGGAGAGGTAGGCTGCAATGAGCGACCTGATGCGCACGCACCGCGCGCTGTGCAGCGCTTTCATCAGCGATGACCTGTTCCGCCGCACCCTCGGCGGCGGCCGCTCCGATCTCGGCACGGTGGCGCGCTATCTGGCCCTCCCGGTGCTGGAACGGCCGCTGCTGTCACTGTATTTCGATCCGTTCTTCTACCTGGTCTCCTACCCGGATGTGCATCAGCAGGGGCTCGACCCGCTGCTGCATTTTCTCGAATTCGGCCTGGCCGAACGGCGTTCGCCGCATCCGCTGATCGATCTGCATCATATCATCCACATCGACCCCCTGGCGCTCGGCGACCCGCCGGAGCCGGCACAGCTGGTGGATCTGCTGGAATACGACCTGGGCAGCCCCAGCCCCTATTTCGACCCGCAATTCTACCGCGAGCAGCTCGGCCCCAATGCCCCCGCCCACGGCATGCTGCGGCATTTCCTCGCCCGCGGCGTCTGGGATCACCGGCTGCCCAACCCCTGGCTGGACCCGATGTGGTACGCCGACCGCAACAGCGACGTGCCCGACGAACCCTATGGCGCATTGCGCCACTTCGTGCTGACCGGCGACGCCGAGGCCCGCGCCGCCGGTCCGCGCTTCGACGGCCGGCTGTACTGGGCGCGCTACCCCGACGTCGCCGAAGCCGCGGTGCCGCCGCTGCGCCACTACCTCGCCCGCGGCCGCGACGAAGGCCGCCAGGCGGCGCAGGATACCCAGTCCGACAGCGTATTCGCCGCCCCGGACATCGCCCGGCCGCTGCCCGCCGACCCGCAGCAGGCGCTGGCCGCCGACCACGACATGCGCGCCCGCCTGGCCGCCGCCCGGCAACAGGCCAAGGACCAGGTGCAGGTCTCGCCGCCGCTGCTGTGGCATGCCGACGACCCGGCGCGCGAGATCGCCGAACTGCGCTTCCCCGTCGTCACCGTGCCCCGCCTGTCGGTGCTGATCCCGGTGTTCAACGAGCCGCAGGTTACCGTCGAATGTCTGATGGCGCTGGCCGCCACGCTGCCGGACGCAGCCGTTGAGGTGGTGATCGCCGATGACTGCTCGACGGATGCGACGATCGCCCTGCTGGCCCAGGTGGCCAACCTGGTGGTCATCCGCCAACCACAGAATCTCGGCTTCATCGCGAATTGCAACGCTGCCTTCGCCCACTGCACCGGCGACTACGTGCTGCTGCTGAACAACGACGCCCAGCTGCTGCCCGGTGCGCTGGCCCGCATGGTCGCCGCACTTGACGCCGATTCCGGCCTCGCCGCGGTCGGCCCCAAGCTGCTCTACCCGGATGGCCGCCTGCAGGAAGCCGGCTGCTTCCTGAAGCCGAACGGCGAATCCGGCATGGTCGGCCTGTTCGCCGACCCGGCCGAGGGCGGCTACTGCATCGACCGCGATGTCGCCTACTGCTCCGGCGCCGCCCTCATGCTCCGCCGGACGCTGATCGGCGACACCCTGTTCGACGACGCCTTCCGTCCGGCCTATTGCGAGGACGCCGATCTCTGCCTGCGCCTGCTCGCCGCCGGCCACCGCGTGCGCTACCTGCACGAGGCGGTGGTGGTGCATCACCTCAGCGTCTCCAGCAACCGCCAGTCGGTGGCCCGCAAGCTGCGCACCATCACTCGCAACCAGCAGACCCTGACCGAGCGCTGGGGCACGCTGCTCGGCGAGCTCGACCGCATCCGCCCGATCGCCTTCTACCTGCCGCAGTTCCACCCGACGCCGGAGAACGACCTGTGGTGGGGCCAGGGTTTCACCGAATGGACCAACGTCGCCAAGGCCCGCCCCAGCTATGCCGGCCACTACCAGCCGCACCTGCCGGCCGATCTCGGCTACTACGACCTGCGCACCGCCGAAACGCTCGACCGCCAGGCCCGGCTGGCGGCCCGCTACGGCATCGAGGGCTTCTGCGTATACTACTATAACTTTGGCACCCGCCGCGTGCTGTCCCGCCCGCTGGAGGTGGTGCGAGCCAACCTCGATATCCCGTTCCGCTGGTGCCTGTGCTGGGCCAACGAGAACTGGACCCGCCACTGGGACGGCGGCGCCCGCGAGATATTGCTTGAGCAGAGCTACGACCCTGCCACCATCCAGTCGATCCTCGCCGACGTGGTCGCCCAGGCCGCCGACCCGCGCTATCTGCGCGTCGGCGGCCGCCCAATTTTCCTGGTCTACCGCCCGCTGATCCTGCCCGATCCGCCGGCCTTCGCCGCCGCCGCCCGCGCCGCTTTCGCCGCCGCCGGCTTCCCCGGCGTGCATCTCGTCTATGTCGAGAGCATGGAGGCGGTGGATGGCGGCGTCCGCCCCGCCGATCTCGGCTTCGACGCCTGCGTCGAATTCCCGCCGCACGGCCGCGCCGTGCCCAGCGCCACCAGCGCCCAGATCACCAAGCCGGGCTGGAGCGGCTACCGCTACGACTACCCGGAAACCGTCCGCGCCTTCGCCAGCCGCCCCTCGGTCGCCTACACCCGCTACCCCGCGGTGTTCCCCAGCTGGGACAACACCCCACGCCAGCCAATGCGCGGCACCAGCTTCGACGCCGCCACCCCCGAGGCCTTCCGCGTCTACGTCGAAGCCAAGATCGACGAAATCCGCAGCTTCCACATGCGCGACCAACGCCTGCTGTTCGTCAACGCCTGGAACGAATGGGCCGAGGGCACCCACCTGGAACCCGACACCGGCCACGGCCACCGCTGGCTGGAAGCCCTCCGCGACGCCGTCGCCGCCAAAAGCTGGGCCTGATGCCAACCCCCACCCTCGACGACATCCCGATCACCGTCATCGGCCACCCCTGGGCGCCGATCGGCATGGGCGAGCAACTCCGCAGCCACCTCGCGGCCGGCAACGCCGTCGGCCTGCACCACCAGGTGTTCGACATCTTCCGCTACGCCCAGCGCACCGACCCCGCCCACGCCAGCCTGGTGCAACCGCTGGAACGCCCCGATGTGCCCGCCGGCATCCGCATCTTCCACATCAACGGCGATGAGATCGACCGCGTCATCGAAGCCTTCGAGGCCCAGGGCAACGATTTCGCCGCCGGCTACAACATCGTCGTCCCGGCCTGGGAACTGCCGACCTACCCCGCCGAATGGGCGAAAAAACTGCGCCGGTTCGACGAGACCTGGGCACTCTCCGCCTTCATCCAGTCCGCCCTCGCCGCCGCCGGCATCAAAGCCCCGCTGATCGGCCAGGCCATCGAGCCGCCGCCCGGTCCCTTGCTCTCCCGCCGCCATTTCGGCATCCGCGAATCCGCCTTCGTGCTGCTCACCTTCTTCGACCTGTCCTCCTACGCCAGCCGCAAGAACCCGTTCGCCGTCATCGACCTGTTCAACCGCCTGCGCGCCGAATCCCCGTTCCGCGACCTCCATCTGGTGCTGAAAGCCAAAAACGGCGAACGCGACGCCCAGGACTGGGCCGCCACCGTCGCCACCGACGCACAGATCCAGATCATCGACACCCCGCTCGACACACTCGCCGTGCGCAGCCTGATCAACGCCTGCGACTGCTTCGTCTCGCTGCACCGCGCCGAGGGCTTCGGCCGTGGCCCCGGCGAGGCGATGGCGCTCGGCCGCCTCGCCATGGCCACCGGCTGGTCCGGCAATCTCGACTTCATGACCGCGAGCAATTCCCTGCTGGTCCGCCACGCCATGCTGAAACTCGGCCCCGACGACTACCCGCACTGGCAAGGCCAAAGCTGGGCCGACCCCGACCTCGCCCACGCCTGCGCCCTGCTCCGCCCGGTGCTCGACGACCCCGCCCGTGGGGCCGCCATCGCCCGCCGCGGCCAGGCCGAGGCCCTCCGCAGCCACGGCAACCGCGCCGTCGGCCTGCGCATCCTCGCCCGCCTGCAGGAGATTGCCGCCAAATTCACCGCCGACGGAAAGGCGCCGCGCGGCCGCAAGCGCAAGTAGCCAGCGGCCGCGCCACCCTCTCAGGCGGCGAACAGCCGCTGGAAGATGTTCGGCCCTCAGGCGGCGAACAGCCGCTGGAAGATGTTCGGCTTGTGGAACCTGATCGTCGGCTTGAACTGGATGCGCCCCTCGCTGGCCCGCCCGAGTTCGACGTTGCCTTTGCCGCGGGCATATTTGTGCTTGCCGGCCGAACCGTCCTTGGCAAACGAATCGATCGCTCCGACATAGCCGTAGAACGTGCATGACTTGTAGCCGCGGGTGTACATCTCATCGGCGATCAGCCGGGCAAACGGCGGCCCCTCCACCTCCGGGTCGCTGCCGATCACCCCGGTTTCCGCACTGTGGCAGTTGAAGCATTTGATCTTGCCGCTGAAGGTCTTGCGCAGGCCGCTCTTGATCAGCCGGTCCACCACCGTCGTGTAGTTGACCCGCTCGCCGCCGCGCCCGCCCTCGATCGAGCGAAATCCCGGCATGCCGTGGCCGCGGATGTAGATCTGGCCGTTACCCATCCCGGCCAGGAACGGGTCTTTCTTGCCATCGAACCAGACCTGCGTCGCCACGTTGCCCTTGGCGATCTCCCGGTCGATCTCGATCTGGTTCTTGTTGTAGCCGCCTTCCATGTTGCCGTATTCAAACTGGGCAGCCAGGATGTTGGTGCCGTTCACGTCGAACGGCATGTAGAAAAGCTTGTCGGTCATTGTAGATGCCTCGCCTTCACACTGAATTTTGATTGCCGCTGTTCATCAAATACCGCTTGCGGCCAACCAAGCCTACATCCCGGCCATCCACCCGCATAGGCACCGCCCCAAAACAAAATCGCCACCCCACCTGGTTGCCGCTCCGGAACGGCGTAGGCGCCGGCATCGCACCCGCCGCCGCCCTCGCTGATTGACTTCCGCCCCACCCGGCGCTTGGCTCATCCCCAGCAACGGGAGCCACCCATGTCCATCACCCAGACCCAACCCGCCCCGCTCACCGGCCGCCAGGCCTGGACCGGCGCCGAGCTCGCCGCCACCGGCGACTGGATCCGCACGCTGGACGACGCTCACCGCGCCGAGATCGACGCCGCCCTGTGCCGTCTGGAAACCCTCGACCGCAAGCTGTTCGGCTTCTCCCGCGCCGATTTCCCGCTCCCGCGCACCGCCGCCCTGCTCGCCGACATCGCCGGCGAACTGGAGCACGGCCGCGGCGCCGTCCGCCTGCGTGGCCTGCCGGTAGAGCGCTACACCGAGCCGCAGTTGCGCCGCATCTTCTGGGGCCTCGGCCGCCATCTCGGCACCGCCGTCTACCAGAACGCCAGCGGCGAAATCATGGGCGAGGTGCGCGACGAAACCAAACTCGCTGCCAAAACCTACGACGAAACCGCCGAGGGTGCCGTCGCCTCCGCCCGCGCCCGCTCCCGCTCCACCGGCCCGCTGCGCTGGCACACCGACCGCTGCGACGTCATCGCCCTGCTCTGCGTCCGCAACGCCCAGGCCGGCGGCGTCTCCAAGCTGGCCAGCATCGCCACCATCCACAACGAAATCCTCGCCCGCCGTCCCGATCTGCTGGCCCTGCTCTGCCAGGACTACTGGCGCTCGCGTCCCGCCGACGAAGACGGCCATGCGGCGAGCAACGTCTTCGCCATGCCGGTATTCGGCTTCGCGGACGGCCGCATCACCAGCCAGTATTCCCGCACCTATGTCGAGCAGGCCCAGCAACTCCCCGGCGTGCCCACCCTCACCGCCGCGCAGAACGAAGCGCTCGACCTGCTGGCCGAAGTGGCGGAGGAGACCTGCCTGCACTCATCCTTCGAGGCCGGCGACATCCAGTTGCTCAACAACCACATCGTCTATCACGGCCGCACCGCCTACCAGGACGACGCCAGCACCCATCAGGAACGCCTGCTGTTCCGCCTCTGGCTCGCCATGCCGAACAGCCGCCCCCTGCCGGACGGCTTCGAAACCCTGTGGGGTGCAACCGCCCCCGGCGCCCTTCGCGGCGGCGTCATCCAACCTTCCACCGGCGCCAGGATTCCCGCATGACCCAGCCGTCCGTCACGCCCGCCCTTCTCGCCCAACTCGCCCCCACCGGCACGCTGCGCGCCGCCATCAACCTCAGCAACTTCCTGCTGGTCAGCAGCCGCGGCGCCAACGGCGAACCGCAAGGTGTGGCACCCGACATGGCCCGCGCCGTCGCCGACGCCATCGGCGTGCCGATCCGCTACCTGCCGTTCCCCAGGCCCGGCGAACTGGCCGACGCGGTGGAGCAATGGGATATCGGCCTGATCGGCGCCGAACCGCAACGCGCCGAGAAAATCGCCTTCTCCGCCGCCTACGCCGAAATCGAGGCCACCTACCTGGTCGCCGCCGGCTCGCCGATCACCGACCGCTCCCAGGTCGACCGCCCCGGCATCCGCATCGCCGTCTCCGCCCGCTCCGCCTACGGCCTCTGGCTCGACCGCAACATCCGCAACGCCTCGCTGCACCACGCCGAAGGCCTGGCCGGCGCCGTCGGCCTGTTCGCCACCGGCCAGTTCGACGTGCTGGCCGGCCTGCTCCCGGCCCTGCTCACCGACACCAGGCGCTTCCCCGGCAGCCGCATCCTCCCCGGCCACTTCAGCACCGTGCAACAGGCCATCGGCACCCCGCGCGACCGCACCGCAGCCGCCGCCTTCCTCGCCGGTTTCGTTGAGATCGCGAAGGCGTCCGGGCTGGTGGCGCGGTTGATCGCCCAGCACGGCGTGCAGGGATTGTCGGTGGCAGGGAAGGGGTAGCAAGCACTTCTTTTTGTGAACAAAAAGAAGCAAAAAAACTTTTTGCTTCAAGGCATCGAATTTGTGGTTGCGGGCGGGGGGCGCGAGCTTACAATAGCACAACGATATTTTTAACATCGCTTATTCGTGCGCTGCCCGGAGTCGCTCATGCCACCCGTTGATGACACCTATTACAGCAGCGTCACCCTCATGACGCCCTCCGCTGGCCTGCTCCTGCCGCCGCAGAGTTTCGTCGACATCAGCGCCACCGGCGGCGGCAGCACCATCACCCGCACCGAAGGTGCCGACACCACCAACTACGTCTTCACCGCCACCCGCCACGGCGACCTCTCCGCCGCCGGCAGCGTCGCCTACGCCGTCACCGGCAGCACCAGCC
>JBEPTZ010000011.1:0-61482 GCA_041691815.1 Rhodospirillales bacterium
ACCGTCGATTTCGCCAGAACTGCAACTCCGCCGCGTTTTCACACGGTCTGCTTGAGTTCTGCACACTGGAAATGTGCCGGCGATTGACCTCGGCGAACCGCATCGGGTCTGGCCGTTCCGCGGTTGATCGGTGTTTGCTCCCGGGAGGCAAACCCTGAGCCGGTCGCTTTGGACATCCGATGACTTCGTGCCATTCCGCCGACGCTGACAACGATCAACAGGAGGAGCCGGAATATGAATGCCAATTGCAGATTGGGATTGGGCGTGCTGGTCGGAGCCGGACTCGGCGCTATCGCGATGGACCACCTTCGTGCCCAGGCCCGCCCTCCGGCCTACGTGATCTCCGAGATCGACCTGACCAACGCCGATGCCTACGCGAAGGAATACGTTCCGCTCGCCAACAAGGCACTCGCCGACAGCGGCCAGAAAAGGCTGGCCTCGGGCGGCAGGACGGCAGCGCTTGCCGGGCCACCGCCGGCATCACGCCTCGTCGTATCCGTCTTCAAGAATCTCGAGGCGGCGCAAGCGGCCTACGGTTCCCCCGCCTACCTGGAGGCCCGCAAGATCGGCGATCGATACGCCAGGCTGCGTATCTTCGCCGTCGAAGGCCTGCAGCAATAGCCACCGCCGCTGTGACGTTTTATTTTGCCCGGCTATCCGCATGTTCGCCCTGGAGGCGCCGCCGCCGGAGTCGCGGCTCATTGTGTTGTTCGTTCAGCCGATCTTCTTTACGGCATGGCAGGGAGTCCGACGCGCGTGGTGACGCTGGACGTCGATGACACCGGCGATGTCGTGCAACCGTGATCGGCGGCATCGTCAACTGGCCACGCCATCGGCTCGGCGGCGGTCGAGTGCCGCGTTCAGCAGAGCGACGAAGCGGGCGAGTATTGCATCCGGGCGGATGTCGTCGGCGGTCGCGCGGTGCCTGGCACGCTGGGCCATCTCGGCGTACCAGGCTGGGTCGTCCCACAACCGCGCCACCGCCGCCACCCAATCATCGATCGGTGCGCGCCAATCGACCAACACGCCGCCCTCACCGACGGATTCCGGCAGCCCACCGCGATTGCTTGCCACCACCGGGATGCCGTTCACCTGTGCCTCGTTGACCACGCGCCCCCAGGTCTCCTGCCACTGGCTTGGCGCCAGCAGCAGGCGGGCCTCCCGGTAGAGCTTGCGCGCGTCGCGGAACGGCGGAGTGACCCTCAGATTGGGTAACGCGGCAGCCTGCCGGCGCAATCCATCCCCGTCGGCCTACGCAGTCAGCCCCTCCCAGTTCTGTACCACCAGGAAGGGGATGTCGGGGCGGTGCCGGGCAATCCCGAGCGTCACCGCGGCCCCTTTGCCGATGGTGAGTCCGACCTGCACCACGTGGCCACGCGGTCCCTCGCATAGATAACGTACCGGGTTCATCAACGGCGGCAGCACCTCGAACCGCGCGCACAGCGGGCCACCCTGGTAGCCGGCGGTGAAGGCCGAATTCGCCACCGACACGCATCGCGCCAGCAGCGCGGCGGACGCGCCCTCAATCACAGTATGCGCGTTATGGCTGTACAGCATCACCGCGGCGCCACGTTTCAACGCTTCGGCGGCCATAGCGAAGCGCCAGGACTGCACCACGACCACGTCGGGACGGAACCAAGCGATCGCCGCACCGAGAGCGTCGGCCGGGGTCCAGCAGCGCAACACCGGGTAGCCCAGTTGGCGGTCGACGGCGAAGCCGGCGGTCATCCGGCTACGCAGCTTCAACCTGGCAAGGGCGCCCACCATGCCCCGGCCCTTCAGCGCCGCCAGCACCGCCGCCTGATGCCCGGCGGCCTTGAGTGCCAGGCAAAGTTCGTGGGTGTTGACTTCAAGTCCGCCAGTGTTCTCCGGCAGATGGACGTAATCGCTGGCAAACAGCACCCGCATTCAAATCACCCCCTGAGACGACGCTTGATGAATTCGGGGAGCGCCCATCCCGCCGCCCGGCGAAATCGATTGACCAGCGTCTGGTCAGCCGGACGAAAGTCGCGCCACGGCGTCAGGCGAAGATATCGATAATAATCGCCGCGTCGCGGGTGCCTGCTGAAATAGCTCCACGGCTTGGAGGCGCCGTTGAAGTGAACGATCCGCGCGTCGCGGCGGACGCGTTGGATCTCGGCCTGCGGTGTCCGAAGATCGTGATAGGCAAAATAAAATGATGAGATGACATTCCAGGTGTAATCAAGCGCCAGGCGCTCATTGTAGAGCGTCGCGTTCAATGCATC
This sequence comes from Rhodospirillales bacterium, assembly GCA_041691815.1. GTDB lineage: Bacteria > Pseudomonadota > Alphaproteobacteria > Acetobacterales > Acetobacteraceae > 70-18. The sequence goes on from JBEPTZ010000011.1 coordinate 2,247, forward strand.
CTGGTCGGGGTCGTTCAGTATCGCCCGGTTTTCAGCAATATACCCAAGCACCCGGCTGAACGCCTTGCTGGAGCGCCAGTGCGTCATGTCGATCAGCAGGACGCCGGAGTTGAAGTAGCCGTAGGCTTCCGGGATGCCGTACACGCTGCCGCGGGTGGAACCGGGGATGGAGACGGCGCCGATCGTGTGGCCGTCGAGGTCGATCGTCCAGAGCGCTTCAAGACTATCCGTCACCACGAGATCGCTGTCGAGATAGAGCACGCGCTCCACCGTTTCGTCGAAGAAATCTTCCACCCAAAGACGGGTGTAGATATCGAGCGTGTAGTGATGAAGTACTGGCAAGGACAATGCCGGGTCAGGACTGAAAACCCGAAAGTTCAATGTCATGCGCGGATAGCGCATCATTGCCTGCAGCAGCTTCCGCTGCGCCTCCGGGTTGTCGGCGCCGACGACCACGATCACGTTGATTGAACGTGTTGGCGTGTGTTCGGCGAGGGAGACCAGGGCGACCGACAGATGTTGGAAATACAACGCATTGCAGCACATCAGAACATGCATCGGGGCCAGGTCGGCCGGAGGCGGCGTTGCGCCGCGAATGCTCTCCAGTACCTGCTGCGGGACTGCCGGCGTACCCGCCATGTCGTGGCAGAAGAACGCCAGATATTGTCGGATCCAGGCGGTAAGGCGGTTTCGATCATGGTCGGGCCGGGGATAAGCTGCGCCACGCGGCATCAGCGAGGTGGCGTGAAAGGTCAGCTGGAAGACCCCTAGGCCCTCCTGCATCAGGGTGCGGGTCACCCGCTTCGCCTCGTCGACCGTCGCCGCTTCGGGCGAAAGCCGCACCCACTGCAGAATGCCAGCACGCGCAAAGATCGCCGGCAGGCGCAGGAAGCGCGGCCATCTTCCGCTGATTGCCGGATACAGACGCGGTCCAAGCTTTCGCGCCAGGCCGGTAAAGCCGGCAGTCGCCGGCAACTCGAGAATGCCGCCAGTCTGGTCGAACCAGCACGGCGCCGCGGCACCCTCCCACAACGCCCGGCCGTCGAAGTCGCGGCAATCGTCGTGAGCGATCACGCTCGCGTAGAACTGGCAGCCAAGCCCGCGCAACTCGGTCGCTGCTCCCGGCCCTGGGCCAGAACGGCCGGCATGGTATAGTATCGGGCGAACACCAAACCGATCCGTGATCCGCTCAGTCAGGACATTCAAATTGGCGTGGTGCAGGCTCGGCGCCGGACGGTCGGTGGACGCATCGGGCGGGGTGCCTGACTCGCCACAGGGAGGCGTCACCCGCGGGTTCAGATGTGCCCCGATCAGGCAGCGCCCGCCCGCCAGCAGGCGTGCCAGCGGTTGCCAGGAGGTCTCGTCGTCGACGATCGGGAAACCGACGACGTAGATCGGAATGACGCCGAATTCGGCGAAAACCTCCTGAATGGGGTCGAGGTATCGCGTTGAATCGAGGGCGTGGCGCGAATCGTCAGCTCGACGGACATGCTCAGGGTCGTCCGAGCACTCGATCACCACGAGCAACATCGGCCGCGCCTCAGTCGGCATATCCTTACGCTGCACAGGCTGGGACCGCATGGCCACCCCCGACATCGCGACAAACTCCCGATCGTCGGAATGGCTTCGGCAAACCTACAACCTTGCTGAGGAGACACTTGATTATATCGAGAAGCCGAGGTGAGTATATACCAAACCAGACAACGCGCAGCGGATCGGGTGACCGAAGGTCATGTCCCTGCGGGCGGTGTGGTTGGGCGATACCGGTCGAAATGGTGATGGCCCTCGATGATCTCGCGATCGACGTCGCGACAATAGCGATGCACCATCCGGGTGCGGTTAATCTTTTCACCCACTTGCCCCCCGCGCCGTCCGCCTGCATTTGCGCACGCTCGCCCATGATTGGGGCAAGTTTCCTTGCGCACCGGGCGTCGCGGGGGGAACTCCTGGCGGTAGAAAGACACCTCGGATGTTTTTTTGGAGCTTCCGCGGCTATATTCCATCGGCGGTTGCTGGCATCTGTTCCCGGTGCGGAATGCTCGTCCACAGCCAATCCAAGGGGGCAACGCGATGGCTGTGGGCAGCGCCTCAATCGTTGCCCACCTCATGAGGTGCGAGGCTGACTTCCATCCCAGGCGAGTGAGGCTACGACCTATTATCGGGGTCGCGCCCCCGAAAGCAGGAAGATGCCGACCGCATCAATCCCGCCACGTTCGGTAATGCCATCGCAATGGGGCATCATCACCCGACTCTGCATCGGCCAGGGCAACCGCGGTCTCGACCCGGCCGACAGAGGAGCCGGCACCCACCGGCGCCGGGAGCCTGGCTTGCACAGGGCAATCGCCGTCCGACAGAGCCCGGGTACAGCGGCGTGACCGTCTCGCCGCAGACGGCAACCCGCGACGGCCGCTGCTTTCTTCGGACTCGAGACCCACTACCCGCCAACACGAGCCGGAGCCTCTTTCCCTGCACACATATCTGAAAGACGCACAAGCAATCCGAAGTGCAGTGAGACTAGCTGGCCGCTACGGCCCGCCTGGTGATCACACCGACCAGATGCGCGCGGTATTCGGCGCTGGCATGGATGTCACCATTCAGGCCATCGGCGGAAATGCTGACGCCATCGAGCGCGGCAGGTGCCCAGTTGGCGGCCAGCGCGGTCTCGGCGGCGGTGTGGCGGAACACCCCGCCCTGGCCGGCGCCGGTGACCGCGACGCGCACGCCCTTCGGACCCTTGGCGACGAACACGCCAACCATCGCATAGCGCGAGGCCGGATTCTTGAACTTGATATAGGCCGCCCGCTCCGGCGCCACGAAAGTGACGGCGGTGATCAACTCGCCCGGCTCCAGGGCGGTGCTGAACATGCCCTGGAAATAGGCGTCCGCGGCGATTTCGCGCTTGTTGGTCTTGATCGTCGCACCGAGTGCGAGCACCGCCGACGGATAGCAGGCCGAAGGGTCGTTGTTGGCCAGGCTGCCGCCGATGGTGCCGCGGTTGCGCACCTGGTTGTCACCAATGCCGCCGGCCAGCGCCGCCAGCGCCGGGATCGCTGCCTGCACCTCGGCGGAGGCGGCCACGGCGGCGTGGGTGGTCATAGCGCCGATGGTGACCGTGGAGCCGGACACGGTGATACCGGACAGGCCGAGTTTGGCCAGATCGACCACCTTGCTGGGGTGGTTCAACCGCTGCTTGAGCACCGGGATGAAGGTCTGGCCGCCGGCCAGTGCCTTGGCATCGCCATCGGCGGTCAGCACGGCTACGGCGTCTGCGAGGCTGGTGGGTTTGCTGTAGGCGAACTCGTACATCTGCTGTTCCTCGCTTATTCGGCGGCCGCGCGTTGGCCGGACTGGATGATCGACCAGAGTTTCTGCGCGCTGGCCGGCATGTCAATGTTACGCACGCCATAGTCCTTGAGCGCGTTCACCACCGCGTTGATCACCGCCGGCGGTGAGCCGATGGTGCCCGCCTCGCCGCAGCCCTTGGAGCCCAGCGGGTTGTGGGTGCACATGGTGTTGTGGGTGGCGGTCGAGAAATCCGGCAGGTCGTCGGCCCGCGGCATGGTGTAGTCCATCATCGAGCCGGACAGCAGTTGGCCGTTGGCGTCGTACACCGCGCGTTCCAGCAGCGCCTGGCCGATGCCCTGGGCGATGCCGCCCTGCACCTGCCCCTCGACGATCATCGGGTTCACCACCCGGCCGAAATCATCCACCGCGACGAACTGGACGATCCGGGTGACGCCGGTGTCCATATCGACCTCCACCTCGCAGATGTGGCAACCGCCGGGATAGGTGAAGTTGGCCGGGTCGTAGAACGCGGTTTCGTCCAGGCCCGGTTCGATTTCCTCGATCGGGTAGTTGTGCGGTACATAGGCGGTCAGCGCGATTTCGGCGAAGGTTTTCACCTTGTCCGTGCCGGTGACGATGAAGTTGCCGTCCTTGAACTCGATGTCATCCACCGAGGCCTCCAGCAGATGGGCGGCGATCTTCTTGCCCTTGGCGATGATCTTGTCCATCGCCTTGACCATCGCCGAGCCGCCGACCACCAGTGACCGGCTGCCATAGGTGCCCATGCCGAACGGAATCTTCGAGGTGTCGCCGTGCACCACATCCACCTTGTCGAACGGCACGCCAAGCTGGTCGGTAACCAGCTGCGCCATGGTGGTCTCGTGGCCCTGGCCGTGGCTGTGGGTGCCGGTGAACACCGTGACGCTGCCGGTGGGATGCACGCGAACGTTGGCCACCTCGTACAGCCCGGCACGGGCGCCCAAGGCGCCGACCAGCTTGGAGGGAGCAATGCCGCAGGCCTCGATATAGGTGGACATGCCGATGCCTCGCAGCTTGCCGACGGCACGCGCCGCCGCGCGACGGGAGGCAAACCCGGCCCAGTCGGCCGCCTGCATCGCCGCGTCCTGGGTGGCGAAATAGTCGCCGCTGTCGTAGACCAGTGCCACCGGCGTCTGGTACGGGAAGGCGTCGCGCGGAATGAAGTTCTGCCGGCGGAGTTTCGCCGGGTCGAGCCCGGTGTCATGGCAGATGACATCCACCAGACGCTCCAGCAGATAGGCTGCCTCCGGCCGGCCGGCGCCGCGATAGGCATCGACCGGAACCGTGTTGGTGAACACCGCCTTCACTTCCACGTAGACCACCGGCGTTTTGTAGACGCCGGCCAGCAGGGTTCCGTAGAGATAGGTGGGCACCGCCGGGCCGAAGGTCGCCAGATAGGCGCCCAGGTTGCACAGCGTGCTGACCTTCAGCGCCAGGAAATTGCCGTCCTTGTCGATCGCCATCTGCGCGGTGCTGACATGGTCGCGGCCATGCGTGTCGGACATGAAGCTCTCGGTGCGCTCGGCGGTCCATTTGACCGGGCGCTTGACCTGACCGGCCGCCCAGGTGACCAGCGCCTCCTCGGGATAATGGTTGATCTTGCTGCCGAAGCCGCCGCCAACATCGGGTGCTACCACCCGCAGCCGATGCTCCGGAATGCCGAGCACAAAGGCGCCCATCAGCAGCCGGGTGACGTGCGGGTTTTGGCTGGTGGTGTAGAGCGTGTAGTCGCCGGTGGACGGGTCGTAATCGCCGAGTGCGGCGCGCGGCTCCATGGCGTTGGGGATCAACCGGTTATTGACCAGATCGAGGCTGATGATCCGGTCGGCGCGAGCGAACACCGCCTCCTGCGCCTCCTTGTCGCCGAGGTGCCAGTCGTAGCACTGGTTGCCGGCGGCCTCATCGTGCACCAGGGGGGCACCCGGCTTCACCGCGTCGTTGACCCCGGCCACGGCCGGCAGGTCATCCAGCACGATATCGAGCTTCTCGGCGGCGTCCTTGGCCTGCTCCAGTGTCTCGGCGACCACCAGAACGATCGGGTCACCGACATGGCGCACCTTGCCCTCGGCGAGCATGGCGTGCTTCGGCTCGATCATCGCCGAGCCGTCCATGCTGTGGATCTGCCAGCCGCAGGGCAGGCCGCCGACCGCCGCGGCATCGGCCGCGGTGAACACCGCCACCACGCCGGGCGAGGCCTTCGCCGCCGCGGTATCAATCGACACGATCCTGGCATGCGGGCGGTCGCTGCGCTTGATGTAGGCGTGCAACTGGAAGGGGCGGTTGATGTCGTCGGTGTAGTGGCCGTGGCCGCTGATGAAGCGGAGGTCCTCCTTGCGGCGGACGGATGCGCCAATGCCTTGAAACGGTGCGTTCATGGAGCCCCCATTTATGCTGCGGTGTGCGGCAAGCGCCCTGCGAAGGGTGCCGCGCGATCCGTCTTTGCGGCTTGTTCCTCGACCAGCAGATGGAAGGGCACGCCCTCCCAGTACCTCATCCCGCCACTATTCAGCGGCGGCGGCGTGCATCAATGGCTGGGCAGCGGCAATCGCCTTGACGATGTTGTGGTAGCCGGTGCAACGGCAGAGATTGCCTTCCAGGCCGTCGCGTATCTCCTGCTCGGTCAACCCCTGCGGGTTTTTGGCCACCAGGTCGACGGCGCTCATCACCATGCCGGGGGTGCAGAAGCCGCATTGCAGGGCATGATGCTCGCGGAACATCTCCTGCATCGGATGCAGGGTGCCGTCGGCCTTGGCCAGGCCCTCGATGGTGGTCACCGCGCAGCCATCGGCCTGGACCGCCAGCATGGTGCAGGATTTCACTGAGGTGCCGTCCACATGCACCACGCAGGCGCCGCACTGGCTGGTATCGCAGCCGACATGGGTGCCGGTCAGGCCGAGCTTCTCGCGGAGCAGCTCGACCAGCAGCGTGCGCCCCTCGACCTCGACGGATGCGCTCTTGCCGTTCACCGTAAGCGTCACCTGAGGCATCGCCTTCTCCCTCCCAAGCTGTTCAAGCCGCAACCGCCGCAGCGGCGTCGCGCATTTGCTGAGTGTTGTCACCCGCCCGGCCTACGGTCAAGCCGCGCGACGCTATCGCACCAAAAACCGACGCCTCAGGCGGCGGCAACCGCCGGCACGATGTCCGGCACCACATCCAGATGGCACGCCGATAATTGCCCCCGCCCGCGGTCGCGCAACAATGGTTCCTCAACGCGGCACCGGTCGAACACGTAGGGGCAGCGGGTGTGGAAGCGGCAGCCCTTGGGCGGGTTGATCGGACTGGGCACATCGCCACGCAGGATGATGCGATTGCGCGGTGCCGTGGGGTCCGGCACCGGTTCGGCAGAGAGCAGGGCGCGGGTATAGGGGTGGTGCGGGGTGCCGAACAGCACCGCGCGATCCGCCACTTCGACGATCTTGCCGAGATACATCACCACCACCCGGTGGGTAAGATGCTCGACGATCGCCAGGTCATGGCTGATGAACAGCAGGGCAAGACCGAGTTCGTCCTGCAGGTCGGACAGCAGGTTGACGATCTGCGCCTTCACCGACACATCCAGCGCCGAAACCGCCTCATCGCAGACGATCAGGTCGGCGTCGGTCGCCAGCGCGCGGGCGATGCCGATGCGCTGGCGCTGGCCACCGGAGAATTCGTGCGGAAACCGGTGGATGGCGTCGCGCGGCAACTGCACCTTGTCCATCAGCCCGGCGATCCGATCCTCCAACTCCGAACCCTTGGCGAGGCCGAAATTCCGGATCGGCTCGGCGATGATCTCGCCGACCCGCTGGCGCGGGTTGAGGCTGCTGAACGGATCCTGGAACACCACCTGCATGCGCTGGCGCAGCGGCCGCAACTGGCCGGCGCGCAGATTGTCGATGCGCTGGCCGTCGAGCCAGACCTCGCCGTCGGTGATCGGGTAGAGCCGCAGGATCGCCTTCCCGACGGTGGACTTGCCGCAGCCGCTCTCGCCCACCAGCGACAGGGTTTCGCCGCGAGCGATATCGAAACTCACGCCGTCGACGGCAAAGACGTTGCCCACTTGCAGGCCGAGCAGCCCACCATGGATGGGGAAATGCTTCTTCAGATTCTTGACCTGCAGCAGGGGCGGCTTGGCAGTGCTCATCTTCGCGTCCTTCAGGCGGCCAGCGTGCGTTCGGCGTAGTGGCAGGCGACCAGATGCCCGGGCGATTTCTCCTCCACTGCCGGCGCGACAACGTGACAGACCGCGGTGGCGATCGGGCAGCGGTCGGCGAACGCGCAGCCGACGATCGGCCGGCGCAGGCTCGGCACCTGGCCCGGAATCTCGGTCAGCTTGGTACGCTCGGTCTGCTGCAACGACGAGCCGAGCTTGGGCACGGCGCCAAGCAGGCCGCGGGTATAGGGGTGCTGCGGATTGCCGAAAATGGCCAGCGCCGTGCCTTCCTCCATCTTGCGGCCGGCATACATCACGATCACCCGCTCGGCCATCTCGGCGACCACGCCAAGGTCATGGGTGATCAGCATGATGGCGGCACCGACGCGGGTCTTGAGGTCGCGCATCAGGTCGAGGATCTGCGCCTGGATGGTGACATCGAGCGCCGTGGTGGGCTCATCGGCAATCAGCAGTTGCGGATTGCAGGCCAGCGCCATCGCGATCATCACCCGTTGGCGCATGCCGCCGGAGAGCTGGTGCGGGTATTCCCGCACCCGTCGCTCCGGCGCCGGAATGCCGACCAGGATCAACAGGTCGATCGCGCGGCGCTCGGCCTCGTGCGCCGACATCCCCTCGTGCAGGCGCAAGGTCTCGCCGATCTGGCGGCCGACGCTCAGCACCGGGTTCAGACTGGTCATCGGCTCCTGGAAGATCATCGAGATGTCGTTGCCGCGGATCTTGCGCATCTCGACATCCGATAGTTCCAGCAGGTTGCGGCCCTGGAAGCGGATCTGGCCGGCAATCCGCCCCGGCGGCTCCTGGATCAGCCGCAGGATCGACATCGAGGTGACGGATTTGCCGCAGCCGCTTTCGCCGACGATGGCGACGGTTTCGCCGGCATCGATCGAGAACGAGAGCCCCTCAACGGCCCGGACCACCCCGTCCATGGTGGCGAAATGGGTCTGCAACTGGTCGACTTCGAGCAATGCCATGGCGGTCAGATCCTCTTGGCCATGCGCGGGTCGAGCGCGTCACGCAGGCCGTCGCCGAGCAGGTTCACCGCCAGCACGGTGACCGACAGGAAGGCCGCCGGGAAGAACACGATATACGGCTTCACCTGCCACAGCGCCCGGCCCTCGGCCATGATATTGCCCCAGGAGGGGGTGGTGGGCGGGGTGCCGGCGCCGAGGAACGACAGGATCGCCTCGGTGATCATCGCCGCCGCACAGATGAAGGTGGCCTGCACCATCATCGGCGCCAGGGTGTTGGGCAGGATATGCTTCCAGATGATTTTCGGCATGCGGGTGCCCGACGCCACGGCGGCCTCGACATAGGGCTGCTCGCGCAGCGACAGCACGATGCCGCGCACCAGGCGTGAGACGCGTGGCACCTCGGCGATGGTGATCGCCAGGATCACGTTGCCGACGCTGCCGCGGGTCAGCGCCATCAGCGCGATCGCCAGCAGGATCGACGGAATCGACATCAGCCCGTCCATGATCCGCATGATGATGGCGTCCAGGATGCGCACGAAGCCGGAGATCACCCCGATCGCCATGCCGAACACCGAGGAGAAGAACGCCACCGCGAACCCGACCTCCAGCGACACCCGGGTGCCGTACAGCACACGCGAATAGACATCCCGGCCGAGCATATCGGTGCCGAACCAGTAAAGTTCCGACGGCGGCCTGGTCCGCTTGGCCGGGGCCAGCGCGGTCGGGTCGACGGTGCCGAGGAACGGTGCGAAAACGCCGATCAGAACGATCAGCAGCAACAGCGCGCCACCGGCCGAGACCGTCGGATAACGATAGAAGATCGTCATCAGCCAACCGCGCTGCCGCCGCTCGGGCAACACATCGGGCAGCACCGGGGCGGCCGTCACCTCCGACGCGGTCAACTCGGCACGCTGCATGATTGCTGTGCTCATCAGTAACGAATCCTTGGGTCGAACAGGGTATAAAGCAGATCGACGAGCAGATTGACGATGACGTAGGAGAAGCTGAACAGCAGCACCACGCCCTGGATCACCGGATAGTCGCGCCGCAGGATGGCATCCACCGTCAGCCGGCCGAGGCCCGGGATCGCGAACACGCTTTCGGTCACCACCGCGCCGCCGATCAGCGCCGCGAAGCCGATACCGATCACCGTCACGATCGGCACCGCGGCGTTCTTCAGCGCGTGGATGTAGAGAATTTTCTGCTGCCCCAGCCCCTTGGCCCGGGCGGTGCGGATATAATCCAGGCTCAGCACGTCCATCATGGTGGCCCTGGTGAAGCGGGCGATCAGCGCCAGGTAGATCGCCCCCAGCGCGAAGGATGGCAGCGCCAGGTTGGAAAGCCATGGCAGGACACCGCGGGCGATCGGCGTGTAGCCCTGCACCGGAAACCAGTCGAGCTGCAACGCGAACACGTATGCCAGCACATAGCCGATCACGAACACCGGAACCGAGAAGCCGAGCACCGCGATGATCATCACCGAGCGATCGATCCAGGTGTTCTGCTTCCAGGCGGCCACCACGCCCATCGGGATCGCCAGCAGGATGGCAAACACCAGGGTCAGCAGCATCAGCGAGATGGTCGGCTCCAGCCGCTGCTCGATCATGTGCGACACCGGCAGGTTGGTGAAGATCGAGGTGCCAAGGTCGCCGTGGATGATATGCCAGCACCACTCGCCAAACCGGACCACGAACGGCCGGTCAAGCCCCAGGGACTCGCGTATCCGCTCCACATCGGCGGGCGTCGCCTGGTCGCCGGCAATGATCGCCGCCGGGTCGCCGGGCGCGAAATACAGCAGGCTGAACACGAACAGCGCGACCGTCGCCATCACGGGGATGGTCGCAAGGATCCGGCGGATGACATAGGCGAACATATCCTGGGCCTCTCCCTATCGCAGTTCCCGCCAATGGCGGATCAGGCCTTCTCGCCACCTCGGAGCGCCAGACGCGACGCCCTTATCACAACCCGTAGCGTCAATCACACCCGTGTGAGCCATGCGCCGGTGACCGATGTTACAAAACCCGGCCAGCCATGCGCCAGTTGGCACCCAGTCCTGCGCCGGTGTCCAGCTTGCGCACTGCACTGGCGCCACGGCAAGAGCGGCGATGTGCCGCAGGCTACCCCCCGGGGCCGCAGCACCCGGCGCCACCGCGCTGTTACAAAATTCATGCCAACGCTATGTCGGCGACAGGCCAGCGGGTGGCGCGGCCGGGGTTGGTCGGGTGCGCCGAAAACCGGTGCACCGAGGGCGCAACCGCCGGCCGGTAGCGCAGCGTAGGACAGCCGTGGTAGTGCGGACCGGCTATCTGGCCGCAACGCCGCCAACACCGAGGCTGCATGCCCTTGCCCGACGAAGCCGACACGGTGCCAACCCGCTTGATCACCCCCGAGCTGATGCTGCGCGGCATGCAGTTCCTGCGCTTCGGCACGGTAGGTGCGGTCGGCTTTGTGGTGGATACGCTGGTCGTCTACAGCCTGCGCGGCTGGCTTGGGCTCTATCTCGCCGGCATGGTCTCCTATGTGGTGGCCGGCTCGGGGAATTTCGCGCTCAACCGGGCCTGGACCTTCCGCGGCCAGGGCAGCGCACCGGCGCACCGGCAATGGCTGCTGTTCCTGCTGACCAACCTCGGCGGCTTCGTGCTCAATCGCGGCACCTATGCCGCGCTGATCTTCTTCAGCCCGCTCTGCCACGCCCACCCGGTTTTGGCGATCGCCGCCGGCTCGGTGGCCGGGATGTTCCTCAACTTCCACCTGTCCCGCACCGTGGCGTTCCGCTGACATGGCGCACCCGGGCAACAGACGCCTGCTGCTGATCGCATTCGCGGCACTGTTGACCGGGGCAGCTGCACCGACCACCCCGGCCCCCGGTCCGCTGCGCATCATCGGCCGTGGCATGGGCTGCATCGCCGGGGCTGAGCGCCTGCCAGACACCGCACCGGGCCTGCAGACCATCCGCCCCTCGCACAGCAGCTACTGGGGCGCGCCTTCGACCATCGCGGCACTGGAACTGCTCGGCCGCCGCGCCCGCGCCGCCGGTCTGCCCGATATCTATATCGGCGACCTCTCCGGTCCGCGCGGCGGCCCGCTGCGTGGCGGCCATGCCAGCCATCAGCGTGGCCTGGACGCCGATGTGTGGCTCGACGTCATCCCGCCGCATCCGGTGCTGCCTCCAGCCGCCCGCGATGCGCTGGACCCACCGAGCATGGTCCGCCGCGATGGCCGCGACATCGATCCGGCGCGCTGGACCCCGGCCGCCGCCACGCTGCTGAAGCTGGCCACCGAACTGCCCGGCGTCGACCGCGTGCTGGTCAACCCGGCGATCAAGCGGCATCTGTGCCAGAGCGTCACCGGCGACCGCTCCTGGCTGCGCCTGATCCGCCCGTGGTGGGGGCATTCGGCGCATTTCCACATCAGCTTCAAATGCCCGCCCGGCCAGCCGGAATGCCAGCAACTGCCGCCGCCGCCGCCCGGCGACAGTTGCGACGCGACCCTGCAATGGTGGTTCACCCAGTTGGATGCGCCGCCCGGCAAGCCGAAGCCGCCACCGCCGCTGCCGGCTGCCTGCCGCGCCATCATGGCCGCACCATGACAGCCGCCGTGGCGCCAGGCTGATCGGCATGGCCTGGCTCGACCGCCGCACCGCTGCCGTTGCGGTGGCCGGCATCTGCACCTTCACTAACCTCTATACGCCGCAGGCGATCCTGCCGGTGCTGACCGACAGCTTCGGTGTCTCGCCGGCGCGCACCGGGCTGACCATCACCGCGCCGTTGCTGGCCGTCGCCCTGATCGCCCCGTTCGTCGGCTCGGTTTCCGACCGGCTCGGCCGCAAGCGGCTGATCGTCGGCGCCTGCCTGATCCTGGTGCTGCCGACCCTGCTGGTCGCCGGCTCCGGCAGCCTGGAGGCGATGCTGGTCTGGCGCTTCCTGCAGGGCCTGCTGCTGCCGTTCATCTTCGCCGTCACCGTGGCCTATATCGGCGACGAGTGCGAAGGTGCCGAGGGCATCCGCGCCGCCGGCATCTATAGCATCGGCGCCATCCTGGGCGGTTTCGGCGGCCGCTTCATCGCCGGCATCGTCTCGGACCTCTCCAACTGGCGGATCGCCTTCATGACCATCGCCGCCCTCACCCTGGCCGGCGGACTGTATATCGCCTGGGCGCTGCCGCGCGAGCAGCGCTTCCGGCCGGTGCAGGGCGGCTTGCGCAGCACGCTGGCCACCTACCGCGACCACCTCGCCAACCCGCGCCTGCTGGCCACCTGTGCCGTTGGTTTCGGCATGCTGTTCTCCAACGTGGCGACCTTCACCTTCGTCAACTTCCATCTCGCCGCACCGCCCTACTCGCTGAGTCCGGCGGCCCTCGGCTTCGTCTTCCTGGTCTATCTGCTCGGCATCGTCACCACCACGGTGGCCACCCGCCTGGCGGTGCGGATCGGCCGGCTGTGGACCCTGGCGCTGGCGATCGGCATGGCCTGCTGCGGCCTGCTGCTGACCCTGCTGCCAACCATCGCCTGGGCGATCGCCGGGCTGGCCGGGCTGTCCGGCGGGCTGTTCGTGGTCCAGGCGCTGTGCATCGGCTATATCGGCGTCGCCGTCCGCCGCGCCAAATCCACCGCCGTCGGCGTCTACGTCACCCTCTATTACATCGGCGGCGCACTTGGCGGCATCGTGCCGGGCTGGGTGTTCCATGCCCTCGGCTGGCCCGGCGTGGTCGGCCTCATCATCGCCGTCGAGAGCGCCACCCTGGTCATCGCCGTCCTCGCCTGGCGGGAGCCGCCGGCAGCCGCGTGAATCGGCGGGTTGCGCAATGCCCGGATGGTCGGCACTTTAACGCCAGCACCCCGTCCCCATTCTCGCCGGACGACCACCGCTCCGCACCTCGCCAAGGAGAAGCGCCCGATGAACATCGTCAGCCCGTCCGATGCCCTGCAACCGGGCCGCTTCGCCGTTGGCCAGCCGGTCTCCCGCCTGGAAGACCCGGTGCTGCTGCGCGGCGAGGGCCGCTACAGCGACGACATCAGCCTGCCGGGCCAGCTCTACGCGGTGATGGTGCGCAGCCGCAACGCCCACGGCTTCCTCCGCTCGATCGACACCGAGGCGGCCAAGGCGATGCCCGGTGTCCGCGCCGTGCTCACCGCCGCCGACCTGCAGGCCGCCGGCATCAAGCCGATGCCGGCCAACGTCACCGGCGCCAACTTCGATGGCCGGCCGATCCCCAAGCCGCCGCAATGGGCGCTGGCCAGCGACCGGGTGCGCTATGTCGGCCATCCGATCGCCATCGTGGTCGCCGAAACCCACATGCAGGCCAAGGACGCCGCCGAGGCGGTGTTCGCCGAGATCGACACCCTGCCCGCCGTCACCACCGCCGCCCAGGCCGCCGCCCCCGGCGCCCAGGCGCTCTACGACGAGGCGCCGGACAACGTGGTGCTGGACTGGAAATTCGGCGACGCCGCCGCCACCGAGGCCGCCTTCGCCCGCGCCGCCCACATCACCAAACTCCATATCCGCAACAGCCGCATCGTCGTCTCCGCCATGGAACCGCGCTCGGCGCTGGGCGAATACGACGCCGCCGAGGGCCGCTTCGTGCTGCGCGTCGGCTGCCAGGGCGTGTTCGGCCTGCGCAATGCGGTGCGCGGGGTGATGGACGTGCCGGCCGAGCAGGTGCGCGTGCTGACCGGCAATGTCGGCGGCTCGTTCGGCATGAAGGCCAGTTGCTTCCCGGAATATATCTGCCTGTTGCAGGCCGCCCGCATGCTCGGCGCGCCGGTGAAATGGACCGATGAGCGCAGCGAGAGCTTCCTGTCCGACAGCCACGGCCGCGACCACGACCACACCGCCGAAATGGCGCTCGACCAGGACGGCCACATCCTCGCCTTGCGGGTCACCGGCTACGGCAATGTCGGCGCCGTGCTGTCCAACGCCACCACCCTGCCGCCGACCATGAACGTCGTGAAGAACATGATCGGCGTGTATAAAACCCCACTGATCCATGCCGCGGTGAAATGCATGTTCACCAACACCTCCCCGGTCGGCGCCTATCGCGGCGCCGGCCGGCCGGAGGGCAACTACTACATGGAACGCCTGATCGACCTCGCCTCGCGCGAGATGGGCATCGACACGCTGGAACTGCGCCGCCGCAACCTGATCACCCCGGACATGATGCCGTACAAGGCGCCGTCCACCATGGAATACGACAGCGGCGACTTCCCCGCCGTACTCGACGACGGCCTGGCCGCCGCCGACTGGGACAACTTCCCGGCCCGCCGCATCGCCTCCCGCAAGCGCGGCAAGCTGCGCGGCCGTGGTATCGGCCACTACATGGAGGTCACAGCGCCTGCCAACAACGAGATGGGCGGCATCCGCTTCGAGACCGACGGCACGGTAACGATGATCTCCGGCACGCTCGACTACGGCCAGGGCCACTGGACGCCATTCGCCCAGGTGCTGGTCGCCAAGCTCGGCATCCCGTTCGACAAGATCCGCCTGGTGCAGGGCGACAGCGACCAGTTGCTGGCCGGCGGCGGCACCGGCGGCTCACGCTCGGCGATGAACGGCGGCGGCGCCATCCATGCCGCCGGCGACCTGGTGATCGAACGCGGCCGCAAGATCGCCGCCCATATCCTGGAAGCAGCCGTTGCCGACATCGAATTCAACATCCAGGCCATCGGTGGCGGCCGCTTCAGCATCGCCGGCACCGATCGCGGCATCGGCATCATGGAACTGGCCGAACAACTGCGCAGCGACCCCAAGCTGCCCGAAGGCGTCCCCGCCACGCTGGACGCCAGCCTGGTGTTCCCCGGCGTGCCCAGCGCCTTCCCCAATGGCTGCCACGTCTGCGAGGTCGAGATCGACCCCGAGACCGGCGTGGTCGAGGTGGTAAAATACAGCATGGTGAACGACTTCGGCGTGCTGCTGAACCCGATGCTGGTCGAGGGCCAGGCGCATGGCGGTGTCACCCAGGCGATCGGCCAGGCGCTCTACGAAGCCACCGTCTATGACGAGGACGGCCAGTTCCTCACCGGCTCATACATGGACTACTGCATCCCCCACGCCGACAACGCCCCCAGCTTCACCTTCAAGAGCCACCCGGTGCCGGCCACCACCAACGAGCTCGGCGCCAAGGGCTGCGGCGAGGCCGGGTGCGCCGGCGGCCTGCCGGCGGTGATGAACGCGGTGGTCGACGCGCTGAGCGAATACGGCATCACCCATATCGACATGCCGGCCACCGCGGCGAAGGTTTGGGCAGCGATCCAGGAGGCAAGGAAGTAGGCATCCTTTTTTGTGAACAGAAAAAGGTAAAAAACTTCATCCATACGAGGACCGGACCGACGGCATGACGGCACTTGCGCCGCGGGCAACAGCTGCGCAATGTTGCTGGCATGCGCCCGGCCCGCGAACGCCAACCGTTTCGCCGACGAGAAGCCGAACAGCAACGGCCTACCCCTGCACCGCGACTCTGGGACCGGCTGCTCCGCTACGCCGATCTCGCCTGGACCGGTTCGCTGCGCCTGTCCGCCACCGCCTCCTTGACCGTCGTAATTGCCTTCTTCGTCATCGCGCTGACTGACCGCTCGATCACCATCGAGCCACTCTCGGTTCCCAAAACCCTCGCCGAGCAGGGCTTCACCGCCACCGTCGCTGCCCGGGTGCTGCGCGACGCCATCACCACCCTTGCCGGCACCGCAAAAACCACCCTGCTCCCGCACACCACGGTCCAGAGCACCGACCTGCCGGACATCACCATCCCAACCATCGGCATTTCGGTGCAGACCTTGGCAACGCAGCTCCGCCACTTCCTCGGCATCACCTCGCATCAGACCCTTTCTGGCGAGATCACCCGCCAAGGCGACCGACTCTTCCTCGCTCTGCGCCTGAACGGCAGTCCATTCTTCGCCAGCCCCGCCGCTGCGGGTGCCGACCCTGAGTACCCCGGCACGTTGTTCGCCGACGCTGCCCGCGCGGCGCTGCGCCAGACCCAGCCCTATATCTTCGCCGCACTGGTCCAGGACACCGACAAGCCGCTCGCGCTGGCAGTCGTCGACTCCATCATCCAGAACTCATCAACCGGCATCAAGCAAACGGCTTTCGCGCTGAATCTTAAGGGGTTCATCCTGCGCGATCTCCACCGATTCGCCGAGGCAACCGCCGCATTCCAGGCCGCCATCAAACTCGACCCCAGGTTCGCCTGGCCCCATGACGGCTTGGGCGCCGTCCTCACCCAGTTGCACCAACCCAACGAGGCAATCGCCGAATTCCAGGCCGCCATCAAGCTCGACCCCAAATACGCCGAACCCCATAATGGCCTGGGCATCGTCCTGGCCGATCTCCTCGACCGACCCAACGAGGCAATCGCCGAATACCAGACGGCCATCAAACTCGACCCCAAATCCGCCCTTCCCCACAACAATCTGGGCAACGCCCTCGCCGATCTTCACCGATCCGACGAGGCAATCGCCGAATACCAGACGGCCATCAAACTCGACCCCAAACTCGCCACCCCGCACCGCAATCTCGGCCTTCTCCTTCGCGATCTCGGCCGCAACGATGAGGCCAATACCGAATTCGCCCGAGCTACCGCCCTCGACCCCAGCCTTGAACCCCCTACGCCGTCCCGCTCCGTCAGCGTCAGCGTGCCACCCCCCGATCCGCACTCCCCTCAACGCCACCCGATTGTCCCGCCGCCCCCGACACCATCACCGGGTTCTTCGCCATGATCGCCGCCGAGACCGGCCAGAGCACGAAACCGCGTTGCGCCAGGCCCGGCAGGTAGCGCTCCATCACGTCCATCGTTGTGGTTCGCGGATGCCCGATCGAAATCGCCAGCCCGTAGCGCCGCGCCACCTCCTCGGCATGCGCCAGTTGCGCGCGGATCGCACCCGGTTCGGGCGAATTGTCCAGAAACACATCGCGCGCCACCGCCGGCACGCCATCGGCCAGCGCCCGGCGCAGCGCCACGCTGTGCGCGATCGTCACACTGTCGACGAACCCCATGCCGCGCGTGTGCAACTCCCCCATCACCAGGTCCATCAGCGGCGCCGACAGCGAGGCCACGCTGGCCTCGTGCTGGTTCAACGCCACCGCGCCAGGGATAGAATCCAGCGCCGCCCGCAGATAGCCGAGATTGGTCGCCGGCGGCAGCCAGGTGCGCAGCGCGTTCGGCCCCGGATTGGTGTGGCCCAGCGGCTCCATCGGCATATGCAGCATGGTCTCGTGGCCATGCGCCCGCCCCTGCGCGATCTGCTCCGGCAGGTCCTGCGCATACGGCATCCAGGACAGCGTCAACGGCCCCGGCAGCGCCACCGCGCGCGCCGATTGCGGCCGGTTCAGCCCCACATCGTCGATGATGAACACCAGCACTGGCCGCCCCTCGGCGGCAGGCGCCGGCATCGCGAAACGCCGCCACGCGGGCAACTCGGCCGCTGCGTCAGCACCGTCATCAGCGGTCGCGGCACACGCCGTCCGCCGGCCACTCCAGGCCAATGCCAGCAGGGCGGGGATCAGGCGCCTTGGTATCGAAGGAAACATCTACGCCTCATCCATCAACGCGCGGGGACTCGCCGCAGTATATCAGACACCGCCCGGCCCACCGTGGCGGATTCGGCACAGCTGCGGCGCGAACGCCACACAATGCCGCAAGATTGACCGCGACCGGCCGCCCGCGCAGGATGCCGGCATGATCCTGCTCATCGACAACTACGACAGCTTTACCTTCAACCTGGTGCACTTCCTGGGCGATATCGGCGCGCGCTGCGACGTGCGCCGCAACGACGCGCTCACTGTCGAACAGGCCCTCGCCCTGGCGCCGGAAGCCATCGTGCTCTCGCCCGGCCCCTGCACCCCCACTGAGGCCGGCATCTGCCTGGAACTCATCACCACCGCCGCCGGCCGCATCCCCATCCTCGGCGTCTGCCTCGGCCACCAGGCGATCGGCCAGGCGTTCGGCGCCAAGGTGGTGCGCGCCCCCGCCCCGATGCACGGCAAGGTGAGCCCGATCAGCCACGACGCCACCGGCGTATTCGCCGGTCTGCCCAGCCCGTTCGGCGCCACCCGCTACCACAGCCTCACCGTCGCGCGCGACACCGTGCCCGACACGCTGCTGGTCAACGCCTGGACCGAGGACGGCGTGGTGATGGGCCTGCAGCACCGCACCCTGCCGATCTACGGCGTGCAGTTCCACCCCGAGAGCATCGCCAGCGCCCACGGCCACGCGCTGCTGCGGAACTTCCTGGCACTCGCCCGCGGCAGCAACAGCCCGGCCCGCGCCGCCTGACCGGTCCGGAGCCTTTGTGAGCAGCAATCTCAAACCCGTCCTCGCCCGCGTCGCCGCCGGCGAGACGCTGAACGAGGCCGAGGCCGAAGCCGCCTTCTCCACCATCATGTCCGGCGAAGCCACCCCGGCGCAGATCGCCGGCCTGGTGATGGCGATGCGGGTCCGCCGCGAGACCGTCGCCGAACTCACCGGTGCGGTTCGTGCGATGCGCGCCCGCATGCACCGCGTCGACGCCCCGGAGGGCGCGATCGACGTCTGCGGCACCGGCGGCGACGCGTCCGGCAGCCTCAACGTCTCCACCGCCGTCACCTTCGTGCTGGCAGGCAGCGGCGTGCCGGTGGCCAAGCACGGCAACCGCGCGCTGTCGTCGCGCACCGGCGGTGCCGACGTGCTGACCGCCCTCGGCGTCGATGTTGATGTCCGGCTGGAACGCCTGCCGGCCATCCTGCGCGCCGCCGGCTGCGCCTTCCTGTTCGCGCCGCGCCACCATGCCGCCCTGCGCCACGCCGCCGGCCCGCGCGTCGAGCTTGGCACCCGCACCATCTTCAACCTGCTCGGCCCACTGGCCAACCCGGCCGGGTGCGCGGCCAGCTCACCGGCGTGTTCGCCCCGTCCTGGGCCCGCCCGATGGTGGAAACCCTGCGGAACCTCGGCAGCACCAGCGTCTGGCTGGTGCACGGCCAGGGCCTCGACGAACTCACCGTCGCCGGCGACAACAGCGTGGTGGCACTCGCCGACGGCACCATCCGCGAATTCACCGTCACCCCCGAGGATGCCGGCCTGCCGCGTGCCCCGGTCTCGGCGATCCGCGGCGGTGACGCCGCCACCAACGCCGCCGCCCTGCTCGCCCTGCTGCGCGGTGCCACCGGCCCGTATCGCGACACTGTGCTACTGAACGCCGCCGCCGCCCTCATCGTCTCCCACCGCGCGGCCGACCTGAAGGACGGCGTCGCCCAGGCCGCAGCGGTGATTGATGGCGGCGCCGCCCTCAACGCGCTCGACACGCTGAAGCGCGAAACCGCATGACCAAAATGGACATGCCGGACGTTCTGGTTCGGATCTGCGCCGACACCCGCGCCGAACTCGCCCGCCGCAAGCAAGACACCCCGCGCTCCCGCCTGCGCACGTTGGTCGGCCGCGCCCCGCCGCCGCGCGGCTTCGCCGCCCAACTGGAAGCCCGTGTCGCCCTCACCGGCCACGGCCTGATCGCCGAGATCAAGCGCGCCTCGCCCTCCGGCGGCGCCATCCGCCCGGAATTCGACCCCGCTGACCTCGCGCTGCAATACCAGTTCGGCGGCGCCGCCTGCCTGTCGATCCTCACCGACGCCCCCTATTTCCAGGGCAGCGCCGAAGACCTCACCGCCGCCCGCGCCGCCTGCGACCTGCCGGTGCTGCGCAAGGATTTCATGCTCGACCCCTGGCAGATCCACGAAAGCCGCGCCATGGGTGCGGACTGCATCCTGCTGATCCTGGCGGTGCTGGACGACGCCACCGCCGCCGAACTGGAGGAGATCGCCACCGGCCTTGGCATGGACGTGCTGGCCGAATCGCACGACGAAGCCGAATTGGAACGCGCGCTGCGCCTCAAAACCCCGCTGATCGGCATCAACAACCGCGACCTGCGGCGCATGAAGACCGACCTCGCCACCACCGAGTGCCTCGCCGCCCTGGTGCCTGCGGACCGGGTCATCGTCGCCGAATCCGGCCTCGCCACCCACGCCGACCTGCAACGCATGGCGGCCGTCGGCGCCCGTCGCTATCTGGTCGGCGAAAGTCTGCTCCGCCAGCCCGACCTCAAGGCCGCCACCCTGGAGTTGCTCGGCCAATGAGCGACCTCACCCATTTCGACGCCCAGGGCCGCGCCGTCATGGTCGATGTCGGCGCCAAGCCGGAAACCCAGCGCGAGGCCACCGCCCGCGCCCGCATCACCATGCAGCCCGCCACCCTGGCGCTGATCCGCGCCGGCACCGCCGAAAAGGGCGACGTGCTCGGCACCGCCCGCCTCGCCGGCATCATGGCCGCCAAGCGCACCGCCGAGCTGATCCCGCTCTGCCACCCGCTGCCGCTCACCGCCGTCACGCTGGACCTCACCCCCACCGGCGAGGACGCGGTCGAGATCGAAGCCACCGTGCGCACCACCGGCCGTACCGGCGTCGAGATGGAAGCGCTCACCGCCGCCTCGATCGCCGCCCTCACCGTCTACGACATGGTGAAAGCCGTCGATCGCGGCATGCGCATCGAGGCGCTGCGCGTGGTCGCCAAATCCGGCGGCAAATCCGGCGATTTCCGCCAGGAATAACCCCCCACCCAGGTTCCCAGCATGCCCCGCTTCCAAGGCGTCATCCCGCCCGTCCTCGTCCCCCTCACGCCCGCCTTCCAGGTGGACTGGCCGAGCTACACCAGCGTGCTGGAACATCTGATCGCCGGCGGCGTGCACGGCCTGTTCGTGCTCGGCTCCACCAGCGAGGTGGTGTTCCACGATGACGCCACCCGCCGCCGCGTCATCGAGCATTCCGTCCACATCGCCGCCGGCCGTCTGCCGGTGCTGGCCGGCGCCATCGCCCCGGCGACCGACGGCGTCATCGCCCACGCCAAGGCGGCGCGCGACGCCGGCGCCGCGGCCATCGTCGCCACCGCGCCGTTCTACGCCCGCACCAGCGCCGCCGAGACCGAGGATCATTTCCGCTACATCGCCGAGGCCGTCGCCCTGCCCCTGGTCGCCTACGACATCCCGGTCTGCGTGCACAGCAAGCTCGACCGCGCGATGGTCGTCCGCCTGGCCCGCGAGGGCGTCATCGCCGGCCTCAAGGACAGCAGCGGCGACGACGGCAATTTCCGCTACGTGCTGGCCGATCTGGCC
Organism: Rhodospirillales bacterium; assembly: GCA_041691815.1. Taxonomy (GTDB): domain Bacteria; phylum Pseudomonadota; class Alphaproteobacteria; order Acetobacterales; family Acetobacteraceae; genus 70-18. Next base: position 23,821 of record JBEPTZ010000011.1, read on the forward strand.
GACCACCCCGACATCTTCCTGATGACCGGCTCGGAAATCGTCGTCGATTCGATGCTGGCGATCGGCGCCCACGGCGTCGTCCCCGGCCTCGGCAACGTCGACCCGGCCGGCTATGTGCGGCTGTGGAACGCCGCCCAGCGCGGCGACTGGAACGCCGCGCGCACCGAGCAGCAGCGCCTCTGCCGGCTGTTCGAAATCGTCTGGCAAGGCACGCCGCGCACCTCGGCCGGCGCGTCCGGCGTCGGCGGCTTCAAGACCGCGTTGCGCCGCCTCGGCATCATCGAGACCAACCTGATGGCCCGGCCGCAACGCGCGCTGAACGACGCCGAGGCCGCCCGGGTCGAAGCCATCCTGCGCGAAACCGGCCTGCTGCCGCTACTCCACGCAGCGTAGCGCCGCCGCCGCCACCTCGCCGATCACCCGCTCGCCCTCCAGCGGGTCGTCCACCGCCTCGCAGAACACCGCCAGCACCAGCGGCCCGTCCGGCGTCATCACGAACCCCACATCGTTGCACACCCCCGCCAGACTGCCGGTCTTGGAGCCCCAGCGCGGCCGATCCTGGCGCGGCAGCAAGCGGGCGATCCGCCGCTCGTTCTGCTGCAACTCCAGCACCCCGATCATCCGCGCGCAGCTCTCCGCCGAGGCCGCCCGCCCGTCGAGCAGTGCGGCCACCATGCCGGCAAACTCGTCCGCCACCGCCCAGTTCTCCCGGCCCGGCTCGCTTGCCACCCCCATCATCTTGCGCCCCAGCGTCGAGCCGGCCATGCCGAGCTCGCCCATCACCCGGTTCACCGCGTCCATCCCCACCACGTCGATCAGCAGATTGGTCGCCGTGTTGTCGCTGATGCTCATCATCAAATAGAGCAAGTCTCCCAGCGTCATGCCGATGCCGTCATGCAGATGCCGGATCACCCCGCTGCCCGCCACCTTGTCGCCCGCCGCCACCTGCCGCAGATCGGCCAATGACACCGCGCCAGCATCGATCCGCCGGAACAATTCGATCATCACCGCGATCTTCACCGTGCTGGCAGCGCGAAACCGCCGCCCGCCGCGATGGTTGAACGCCGCCCCACCCGGCGCCCGCACCGCCACCCCCAGCACCATGCCCCCAGCCTCGGCGGCGGCGATAACCCGGGAAACCTCGGTCCAGTCGCTCGGTGCGTTCATTCCGCGAGCCTCGCGCGCCGCCGCCCGCACCGCAACCCCGCCTTCCCTTCTCCCGCCCCCGCCCTAATATGCCCGCCATGATCGCCATCGAAGACGCCCGCGCCCAGATCCTCGCCGCCCTCCGCCCCACCCCGGCCGAAACCGTCGGCCTGGCCGAAGCCTGGGGCCGGGTCACCGCCGCCCCGATCGCCGCCCGCCTCACCCAGCCGCCGCACGACGTCTCGGCGATGGACGGCTACGCCCTGCGTGCAGCGGACGGCACTCTCGGCGCCCGCCTCGCCGTGGTCGGCAGCGCCCCGGCCGGCCACCCATGGCAGGGCACGCTGGCCCGCGGCCAGGCGCTGCGGCTGTTCACCGGCAGCCTGGTGCCCGACGGTGCGGACGCCATCCTGCTGCAGGAAGACGCCAGCCGCGACGGCGACACCGTCACCGTCAACGAGGCGGTCCGCGCCGCCCGCCACATCCGCCGCGCCGGCCAGGACTTCACCGCCGGCGACTTGCTGATCCCCGCCGGCAAGCGCCTCAACGCCCGCGACATCGGCCTCGCCGCCGCTGCCAACCATCCCTGGATCGCCGTGCATCGCCGCCCGCGCATCGCCATCCTGGCCACCGGCGACGAGATCGCGCTGCCCGGCGAGCCGATCCCCCCCGGCGGCATCGTCAGCTCCAACTCGCATGCCCTGGCCGCCCTGGTGCGCGCCTGCGGCGGCGAGCCGGTGGTGCTGCCGGTGGCGCCGGACGACAACGAGGCGATCATGGCCGCCGCCGATGCCGCCGCCGGCATGGAGATGCTGGTCACCAGCGGCGGCGCCAGCGTCGGCGACCACGACCTGGTGCAATCGGCGCTGTCCGCCCGCGGGCTGGTGGTGGATTTCTGGAAGATCGCCATGCGCCCCGGCAAGCCGCTGATGTTCGGCCATCTGAACGGCGTCGGAATGTTGGGCCTGCCGGGTAATCCTGTCTCATCATTGGTATGCGCCATACTCTTCCTGCTGCCCGCCCTCGCCCGCCTCACCGGCCAGCCGGCCGCCGCCCCGCCCACCGTGCCCGCCACGCTGGCCGCCCCGCTCGCCGCGAACGACCACCGCGCCGACCATTTGCGCGCCAGCCTCACCGAATCGGGCGACGGCACCCTGGTCGCCACCGCCTTCGCCAGCCAGGACTCGGCGATGCTGCACCGCCTGCAGGCCGCCGACGCGCTGATCCTGCGCCCGCCGCACGCCCCGGCAGCACTGGCTGGCGCCATCGTACGGGTGATCCGGCTGGATTCACTCGGTTTGTAGCCAAACTTTACCACACAAGGCTTGACCGGCGCCGCGGAACCTATCTAGAACATCGGCATGGTTGCCGGTTTGTTCCAATCCGCTTACGCCAGAACGGATTACCACGGAACGGGCCGGCACCGGGTTGACACCTGGGAGGTTTCCGCATGCTGACCCGCAAGCAGCACGAGCTGCTGATCTTCATCGACCGGCATCTCAAGTCCACCGGCTTCTCGCCGAGCTTCGAGGAGATGAAGGACGCGCTGAACCTGCGGTCCAAATCCGGCATCCACCGCCTGATCTCGGCGCTGGAGGAGCGCGGCTTCCTGCAACGCCGCCATCACCGCGCCCGCGCCCTGGAAGTCACCCGCCTGCCGGAAGGCATGGCCGAGCCCGCCGCCGCCGCGCCGGCCTTCGCGCCAAACGTCATCCGCGGCGATTTCAGCGCCCGCTTGCCCGGAGTGCGCGCCGCCGAGGCCGCCACCGCGGTGCAATTGCCGCTCTACGGCCGCATCGCCGCCGGCCTGCCGATCGAGGCAATGCGCGACTCGCCAGACCATATCGGGGTGCCGACCGCCCTGCTGGGCACCGGCGAGCATTACGCGCTGGAAGTCGCCGGCGATTCGATGATCGACGCTGGCATCCTGGACGGCGACACCGTCATCATCCGTCGTACCGACACCGCCGATAACGGCCAGATCGTCGTGGCATTGGTCGATGACAACGAAGTCACCCTGAAGCGGCTGCGCCGGAAGGGTGCCTCCATCGCGCTGGAACCCGCCAATACCCGCCACGAAACCCGCATCTTCCCGGCCGACCGGGTGCGGGTCCAGGGCCGACTGGTCGGCCTGCTGCGCAATTACCACTAGCGGTTGATCGTTGCAGGCGGAACCGCCGGAAACGTGAATCACGCGATCAAACAAGGAGCTAGAGCGTGTCCGGTGATTCTATCATCACCGGACACGCTCTAGGCGTCGATGTTCGAACTGATCGTCCCCGCCGCGCACGCCGTGGCCGGCTATGAGGCCGCGCTGCGCCAGGGCTGGTCGGCCAATACCACCCGCGACGTCTCCGGCGAGGAGTTGGCGCGCCTGACCGCCGACCCTACCGGGTTCGTCGAATCGATGCGCAACCCCACCGCTCCGGTCATCCTGGCCGACGGCACCGAGGTACCCCGCCTGCCCGGCTGCATCCGCTGGATGTGGGATGGCGAATTCTGCGGCGCGATCAACTTCCGCCACGTCGCCGGCAGCGAAACCCTGCCGCCGCACGTCTCTGGCCATATCGGCTATGCCGTGGTGCCCTGGAAGCAGCGCCGCGGCTATGCCACCCAGGCGCTACGCCTGATGCTGCCGATCGCCGCCGCCAGCGGCCTCGCCTGGGTCGATGTCACCTGTGACCCCGACAACAACGCCTCACGCCGGGTGATCGAGGCGAATGGCGGCACGCCGCTGCCGGACCAGGATCATAAGAAGGCGTTCAGGATAGCGATCAGCAACGGCGCCGCTTGCTGAAACCTTTAACCAAAAGCCGCCGTTGGTCTGGCGGCCGCCCGATGTCAGCCACGCAGGTGGCAGGAGACCCAGTGGCCGGGGTTGCCCTGCTTGAGGACCGGCACATCAACCGAGCAGCGCGGCTCGGCAATGGGGCAGCGGGTGTGGAAATGGCACCCGGAGGGAGGGCGGATCGGGTTCGGCACGTCGCCCTGCAGCACGATGCGGCTGCGCTTCACCGTGGGGTCCGGGATCGGCACGGCGGACAGCAGCGCCTCGGTATAGGGGTGACGCGGGTTGTCGTACAGTTCGCGCGCTGGGGCGATCTCGACCACCCGGCCGAGATACATCACCGCCACCCGGGTGCTGATATGCTCCACCACCGACAGGTCGTGGGCGATGAACATGTAGGTGAGGTTGAACTTGGCCTGCAGGTCCTCCAGCAGGTTGATCACCTGGGCCTGGATCGACACGTCGAGCGCGGATACCGGTTCGTCGCAGACGATCAGCTTGGGCTCCACCGCCAGCGCGCGGGCGATGCCGATGCGCTGACGCTGCCCCCCGGAGAACTCGTGCGGGAAACGCCGCATGTGATCGGGGCGGAGGCCCACGGTCTCCAGCAACTCCACCACCCGTTCGTCGAGCGCGCGGCGCGACTTGACCAGCTTGTGGATCACCAGCGCCTCGCCGATGATGCCGCCCACCGTGTGGCGCGGGTTGAGCGAGGCGAACGGGTCCTGGAAGATGATCTGCATGTCCCGCCGCAGGGCGCGCAGCGACTCGCCCTCCATCCGGGTAACGTCGCGGCCCTCGAACCAGATCTCGCCGGAACTGGGCTCGATCAGCCGCATGATGCAGCGGCCGGTGGTGGACTTGCCACAACCCGACTCGCCGACCACGCCCAGGGTCTCGCCGGCAGCGACATCGAGGCTGACGCCGTCCACCGCATAAACCCGATCGACCTCACGGCCCATCAGGCCGCCATGGATCGAAAAATGCTTCTTGAGCCCACGGACCGATAGCAGCGGGGGAGCGTCACTCATGCTGTGCGTGCCACGCTGTGGTCCCAACCGTCAAGGATGCAGGCCGACTGATGATCCGGGCCGACTTCGCGCAGCGGCGGTTCGGCGGCGAGGCAGGCAGGGGTCACGAAGTCGCAGCGCGCGGCGAAGCGGCACCCCTCCGGCGGATGCAGCAGATTGGGCACGGTGCCGGGAATCTGCGCCAGGCGAACCCGGCCATGCACCTTGGCATCGACGCGCGGAATGGAACGGATCAACCCTTGCGTATAGGGGTGGTGCGGGTTGGCGAACAGCGATTCGACCGACGCCTCCTCCACCACCTTGCCGGCATACATCACCACCACCCGCTGCGCGTTCTCCGCCACCACCCCCATGTCATGGGTGATCAGCATGATCGCCATGCCGAGCCGGTTCTTCATCTCCGCCAGCAGTTCGAGGATCTGCGCCTGGATGGTCACATCCAGGGCGGTGGTCGGCTCATCGGCGATCAGCAGTTGCGGCTTGCAGGCCAGCGCCATGGCAATCATTGCGCGCTGCCGCATGCCGCCGGAAAACTGATGCGGATAGTCGTGCACGCGCTTTTCCGGGTTGGGGATCTGCACCAGCCGCAGCATCTCCGCGGCCTCGCTGATCGCCGCCTTGTGCGACAGTTTGGTGTGAGTGAGCAGGGCCTCGGCGATCTGCTCGCCCACCGTATAGACCGGATTGAGCGAGGTCATCGGCTCCTGGAACACCATCGCGATCTCGCGGGTGCGGATCTTGTCCATCTCGGCGGCCGACAGCGGCAGCAGGTCGCGGCCGCGCCAGATGATGCTGCCACCGGCGAACCGGCCGGGCGGCATGTCGATCAGTTGCAGCACGCTGCGCGCGGTCACCGTCTTGCCGCAGCCGGACTCGCCGACCACCGCCAGCGTCTCCCCGGCGCGGATCGACATGGTGACGCCGTCCACCGCCCGCACCGTGCCGTCATCGGTGCGGAACCAGGTCTTCAGGTCGCGAATTTCTAGCAGCGTGTCGGGCATCGGCACTCCAGGGCTACAGCACGCGGCGCGGGTCGAGCGCATCGCGCAGGCCGTCGCCGATGTAATTGATGGTCAGCACGGTGAGGAAGATCGCCGACCCGGAGAACAATGCCCAGTGCGGCGCGTTGTCCAGCTGATCCTTGGCGTCGAACAGGATGCGCCCCCAGCTGGGAATATCCGGCGGAAAGCCCAGGCCGAGAAACGACAGCGTGCTTTCGGCGATGATCGCGTTGGCCACCTCGATGCTGCCGGCGACAATCACCGGGCCGAGCGCATTGGGCAGGATATGGCGCATCATCAGCCGCATCCGCGAGGCGCCCAATGCCCGTGCCGCCTCGACGAACTCCTTCTCGCGCAACGACAGGAACTGTGCCCGCACCAGCCGCGTCAGCGGCATCCAGCGCAGCCCGCCGATCACCACCACGATCATCACGAACACGCCGCCCTGCGCCCCCAGCAGCATTTTCAGCTGGTCGCGGAACAGATAGATGATCAGCAGCAGCAGCGGCAGTTGCGGCAGCGCCAGGAACATGTCGGTCAGCCACATCAACGCCGCATCCACCCGCGCGCTCGCCATGCCGGAGATGGCACCAATGGTGACGCCGACGAACACCGCGACGAACATCGCGGCCAAGCCGACGCCGAGCGAGATGCGCCCGCCATAGATGATCCGCGCCAGCAGGTCCTGGCCGAGATCGTCGGTGCCAAACGGGTGCGCCCAGCTGGGCCCCTGCAGCATGGCGCTGAAATCGATGTCGCTGATCGACACCGGCCACAGCCATGGCCCGAATACCACCCCGATCGCGATCAGCGTCAGCACCACTAGGCTGAACACCGCCAGCTTGTGCCGGCGGAACCGCCGCCACGCCTCGCGCGTCGGCGACACATGCGGCGCCAGGACCGGCGCCGGCAGCACCGGCGCCGCGTCAGCGGTAAGTGATGCGGGGGTCGAGGAGGCCATATAACAGGTCTGCTATCAGGTTGAAGATGATGACGAGGGCGGCGAACACGAAGGTCACGCCCATCACGACGGGCGTATCGTTGGTCAGGATCGAGGAGATCAGCAGCGACCCGATCCCCGGCACGCGGAAAATCTGCTCGGTGACAATGGCGCCGCCGAAGACGATCGGCAGTTGCAGCGCCACAATCGTCACCACCGGGATCAGCGCGTTGCGCACCACATGCCGCATCAATACCTTGCGCTCGCCGATCCCTTTGGAGCGCGCGGTCGTAACATAGTCGAGCCGGATCACATCCAGAACGGAAGACCGGACATAGCGCACCAGCGCCGCGCCCTGGAACAGCCCGAGCACGCAGATCGGCATGATGGTCTGCTTGAACTCCGCCCACCACCAGGCCAGCCCGGTCTGGCTCAGGTTGCTCTGGAACACGAACGGCAGCCAGTCGAGCGTGATGCTGAACAGCAGGATCGCCAGCAGCCCGGTGAAGAACGTCGGCAGCGAGAAGCCGATGAAGGCAAAGGTGTTCGCCACCTGGTCGAACAGCGAGTACGGCTTTGCGGCCGCCAGAATGCCGATCGGTATGGCCACCAGCACCGCCAGCAGCTGCGCCGAGCCAAGCACCGCCAGGGTCACCACCAGCCGCTGCATGATCAGCGTGGCGACATCCATGCGGCTGGCGAAGGAAAATCCCCAGTCGCCATGCAGCATCGAGAACAGCCAATGGAAGTAGCGGATGTAGACCGGGTCATCGAGCCCGAATTGCGCCCGCAGCGCCAGTTGCACCGAGGCCGGCACATTCGGGTTGGTCATCAACTCGCCAAACGGGTCGCCAGGCGCCAGCGCCAGCACCGTAAACAACACCACGCTGATGCCGAGCAGGCTCGGGATAGCCAATAACAGCCGCCGCACGACGTAGCTTAGAGACATGGATCATTCCAATTGAGCACCGCTTCCGCCGGAGTCGGCAACCGACCCCGGCGAAAGCAGATGCGTTGGCCGCGCGTCAGACCCTGTGCCACTCCCTCAAATTCGCGCAATTGCTGTCCCAACCGCTGAGCCGGGCGTTGAGATTATTCGCGGCCGCAGTTGCGCCAAGGCGGAACAATTCCGGGATTATCGCGATATCCTGTACCGGAAGATCGTTCACCTTGATCAGCAGCGCGGTGCGCTTCATCGGATCGATCTCGGTGGATGCGGCGGTCCAGGTGGCATCGAACTCCTTGCTCGACCAACGGGTGATGTTGCGTCCCTGCCATTTGTTGGATTTCTGCGAAATTTCCTCGGTCAGGTACGACCGCATCCATTGCTGCGGGTCCGGCTGGGTCGGGCCGGTGGTGTACATCTGCAGGTCGGTATAGAAATGCGGGTAGGTATCGGGGTTGGCGACATCGGACGAGAAGTATACCGACGCCACCACCGACTTGATCTCGATCGCGATCCCCGCCTTCTGGCAGGCCTGCTTGACGATCGCCTGGTTCTTCTGCCGCAGCGAATTGATCGAGGTCTGATAGACGTAGCTGAGCTTCACGCCGTTCTTCTCGCGAATCCCGTCCGCCCCCGGCTTCCAGCCATCCTTGTCCAGGATCGCCTTGGCCTTCTCGATATCGAACTCGAACTGGTTGTTCTTCGAGACGTAGCGATCCGGGCCATTCACATAGTTCGCGGTCGCCCTGGCGGTGCGGCCATAGATGTATTTCTGCACCCCGTTGCGGTCGATCAGCAGCGCCAGCGCCTGGCGCACCGGCATATATTGCAACGACGGATGCTTGGTCTTGATGCTCGACCGCTCGCCGTCGACTTCCTTGTTCGGGTCGGTGAAGTTGATCTGGATATGCTCGCAGTTGCCGCCAGGGCTCAGTTGCACCTTGCCCTTGCCGCTGGCCTCCAGCTTGGTCAGCACGCTATCCTCGACCTGCAGGTTCCAGGCGAAATCGAACTCGCCGGTCTGCAACACTGCACGCGCCGCCGACACCGCGTCGCCGCCGCCCTTCATCTGCACCGAGTCGAAATGCGGCTGGTCGGCCACATGGTAGGTCTCGTTGATCACCCCGAGCACCAGATCGCCGGGCCGGAACTCCTTGAACTTGAACGGCCCGGTGCCGACCGGCTTCAGGTTGACCGGCGCATCGCGCGACTTGGCGCCGGCATAATCCTTGAACAGATGCTGAGGGATGATCATGCCGTTGACACCGACGAAGGCATCCGCCCAGAACGGCGTCGGCTTGTCGAAGCTCACCTTCACGGTATGGTCATCAACCTTGGCAACCTTGACATTGATATAGCTGCCCGAGGTCACCGCGGCGGTGGCCGGGTCCTTGGCGTATTCCCAGTTGAACACCAGATCATCGGCGGTCAGCGGCTGTCCGTCGTGGAAGGTCACGCCCTTCTTGATCTTCCAGGTCACCGACAGGCCGTCCTTGGCCAGCCCGCCATTCTCCAGCGACGGGATCTCCTCGGCCAGCACCGCGATCAGTTCGCCTTCCTGGCTCCAGTTGGCCAGCGGCTCGTAGAACACCCGGCTGCCGTCCTGGTCCTTGGTGCCGGTGGCGAAATGCGGGTTCAGCAAGGTCGGCGCCTGCCACCACAACAGCTTCAGCTCGCCGCTGCCGCCGCGCTTGCCGGCGGCATGCGCCAGCGGTGCCGCGGCGATCGACACGCCGCCGATCGCCAGCACCTGCGCCGCCATTGGCACCGTGAAGCCCACCGCCGCCATTCGCCCGAAGAACGCGCGGCGCGACAGCCGCCCCTGCTTCACACGGCCTACCAACGTCCTGAGTTCGCGTTCGTCCATCTTAACCCCCTGGGATTCATTACCGGCAGCGGCCTCGTTCGCATGGGCCGCTGTCTCGCTCAATCAACCGCCAGAGCCAAACAGGAACCTGCCCGCACGTCAACGCTCATCTGCGTAATGCGCAGCCTTTTATCTCAATTGGATAGCGGCACGGCGCTATCATCCGCGAGCGTGATCAATCCGGGGCCGCAGCACAATTTCCAGTCGCCCACGTGGTTATTTCGTGTCGTTGCCAAAAATCCGCTGCAATACCTCGTCGCCGACCCGGATATCCAGCCGCTCGGCGGTCCCGGCCGCCAGTTCCAGCGTCGCGCGCACCGGGCCGTGGCTGTCGATGATCGCCAGGCTCTGCGGCACGGTATGCTCGGCGATGCTGCGAATCCTGCCGTCGGCGTTGATGAACAGCATGTCGAGCGAGGCCACCGTGTTGCGCATCCACATCTGCGATTCATGCGGCGTACCCCAGTCGAACAGCATGCCGCCATCGGCCGCCACCTGCGGCCGGTTCATCAGGCCGACGGTCTGCTGCTCGGGCGTTATCGCCATCTCGACATGGAATACGTGCCGCTGGCCATCATGGGTGACGATGACCAGGGTCTCCTTCGGCAATTCCGGCTGCGGCCCGGTCTGCGCCCGCGCCCGAACCACCGGCAGCAGCAGTGCCGCCGCTCCCGCTGCGGCCAACAGATGCCGCCGCCGCAGGCCCACGCGGTTCATCAACGCACCTTGACCATGCACGCGCTCCACCACCCTGCCGGCCAACCCGGCGCTCCCAGCCTAGCGCAGTCGGGCGGGCGCGGCCAGAACACCGGCCAACTGCGCCAGGCTGGCCGGAACTTTGCCGCGCCCGGGCCATTGCGGTCACGGATAAGACATCATCCACCGGCACAAGCCCCGCCACTCAGCCCGCCAGGACCCCTCGATGCCGGACGATGACCAACCCGACGACGCCGCCCCCGCCACCACCCGGCAGACCGCGCAGACTATCGCGCTATTCACCCTCGCCGGCCTCGCGGTGTTCTATGCCTTGTCGGTCACCGCCGACCTGGTGATCCCGCTGGTGCTGGCGATGATGCTGAAGCTGATGCTGCAACCGGTGATGCGCACCCTGTCCGGCCGGATGCGGCTGCCCGAGGCGGTCAGCGCCCTGCTGGTGATGCTGGCGCTCGCCGCGGTGGTGGTCGCCATCGGCCTGTCGATCGCGGTGCCGGCCTCCGGCTGGGTCGACAAGGCGCCGGCCGGCCTCAAAACCCTGCAGGAACAGGTCAGCGTGCTGCGCGCGCCGCTGGCCGCCGCCCAGCAGATGCTGCACGGCACCGAGCGCATGATCGTCCCCGGCGGCCCCTACACCGAGCCCGCCGCCCCGCCGCCCGCCGCCCCGAAAGCCGAACCGCCGCCGGCCCCCTCGCCGTTCGACCTCGGCAGCATCGGCATCAGCATCCTGCTCGGCACCCAGCAATTCTTCGGCCGGCTGTTCGTGCTGCTGGTCAGCCTGTTCTTCATGCTGGCGGCCGGCGACACCATGCTGCGCAAACTGGTGGAGGTGGTGCCGCGGCTGGAGGAGAAGAAGCACGTGGTGTTCATCGCCGGCGAGATCGAGGACAATATTTCCGCCTATCTGTTCACCATCACCGCGATCAATCTCGGCTTCGGCGTGCTGGTCGGTCTGGCGATCTGGGCCAGCGGCATCGCCGACCCGCTGCTGTGGGGCACGGTCGCCTTCCTGCTCAACTACATCCCGATCATCGGCCCGGCGATCGGCGTTGGCGTGATGTTCCTGGTCGGCCTGCTCACCTTCGAGCATGCGCTGCCGGCGCTGGTTCCGGCCGCCCTCTACCTGGCTCTGCATATCGTCGAAGGCGAGTTCGTCACCCCGCTGCTGCTGGCCCGCCGCTTCACCCTGAGCCCGCTGCTGGTGATCCTGTCGCTGTTCTTCTGGACCTGGCTGTGGGGGGTGCCGGGGGCGTTCCTGTCGATGCCGCTGCTGGCGATCACCAAGATCATCTGCGACCGCATCCCCTTCCTGGCGCCGCTCGGCCACATGCTCGGCCCGGGCGGGCGACGGGGTGGCACGACGAGTTAAAACCGCCTCATCCAGCCGTTGCCGCTTGCGCCCGGGCCACCGCCCGGCACATAGAGGCGCGTGAACGAACCCAGTGACATCGAAGCGGAAATCCGCCGCCAGACCGTAGCCGCCGGCGCCCAGGCGTCGATCAGCCCCGGCGACGTGGCGCACGCGCTGTCACCGCCACCACCGTCCGAGGCCTGGCGCGGCAAGCTCTCGGCAGTCCGCCGGGCGGCGATCCGGCTGGCGCTGGCCGGCGAAATCGACATCCTGCGCAAGGGCAAGCCGGTCGAGCCGGCCACCGCCAAGGGGGTGATCCGCCTGCGCCTGCGCCCCCCCGCGTCCGCTGCATGAGGTGGCTGCTGCGCATGCTGGTGGCGCTGCTCTACCCGGCCTGCGCCATGCCCGGCGCCACCGGCCTGCCGATTCCGCCGTTGATGAACCTGGCCGCCCTGCACCGCCCCGGCACCCCAAACACCGCGCTGGCCGCCCCGGCCGGCTTCCACCTCGTGCCCGACCTGGTCACCCCGGCCTACAAAATCTCCCCGCAGCAGCTGTTCGCCGCCATCCAGCGCATCGCCGCCAGCCAGCCGCGCATTTTCCTGCAAGTGCAATATCCCGAGCGGCTGCAGGCGCATTACGTGCTGCGCAGCGACTGGCTGAATTTCCCCGACCTGGTGACCATCCAGGTCACCCCCGATTCACACCTGATCCTCTGGTCGCGCAGCGTCTACGGCCGCTCCGATTTCGGGGTGAACAAGGCGCGACTCGCCGCATGGCTGGCTGCCCTCGACCGCGCCTTGCCCAAAGCTTGACCCTGCCGGAGTAGACCGATGCGTGGCGTGCTTCCGTTCCTGAAGGATGTCTGGCGGCTGTCGCTGCCGTATTTCCGCTCCGAGGAGCGCTGGCAGGCGCGCGGCCTGCTGGCGGTGATCGTCGGCCTGAACCTGTCGCTGGTCGGCATGAACGTGGTGCTGAACTTCTGGAACCGCGCCTTCTACAACTCGCTGCAGGACAAGGACTGGCACGCCTTCATCGACCTGCTGTTCACCTGGCGCGGCGGCGACAAGGGCTTCATGCCCGGCTTCTGCGGCATCGCCGCGGTCTATATCGTGGTCGCGGTCTACTCCACCTATCTCAACCAATGGTTGCAAATCCGCTGGCGGCGCTGGATGACCGAAAAGATGCTGGCGCAATGGCTTGCCGACAAGACCTACTACAAGATCTCACTGTTGCCGAATGCCGCCAGCATCGGCACCGACAACCCCGACCAGCGCATCTCGGAAGACCTGCGCAGCTTCGTCAACAACACCCTCGGCCTCGGCCTCGACCTGCTGTCCAACATCGTCACGCTGTTCAGCTTCGTTGCCATCCTGTGGTCGCTGTCCGGCGCCTTCACGCTGTTCGGCTGGAACATCCCCGGCTACATGGTCTGGGTCGCGCTGGTCTATGCCGGGCTCGGCACCTGGGTCACCCATCTGGTCGGCAAACCGCTGATCTTCCTGAATTTCAACCAACAGCGCGTGGAGGCGGATTTCCGCTTCGCGCTGGTCCGGCTGCGCGAGAACATGGAGGGCGTGGCGCTGCACAACGGCGAGGACGACGAGCATCGCCGGCTGGCCGAGCGGTTCGGCGCGCTGATCGACAACTGGTGGCTGATCATGATCCGCACCAAGTTCCTCAACGCCATCGTCGCCGGCTACGGCCAGATCGCCAGCGTGTTCCCGATCATCGTCGCCGCCCCGCGCTATTTCTCCGGCGCCATGACCCTGGGCGGCCTGACCCAGACCGCCGGCGCGTTCGGCCAGGTGCAGGGGGCGATGTCGTGGTTCGTCACCTCGTACGGCAACCTCGCCTCCTGGCGCGCCACCGTCGACCGCCTGGTGTTCTTCCGCCGCGCCATGGCGGCAGCCCAAGCCGCCGAACCCGGCCTGCTGGTCACCCCCTCCAGCGATGGCGGCTGGCATGTCGACGGGCTGAACCTGGCGCTGCCCGACGGCACCGAGTTGCTGCACGGCGCCGCACTCACCCTGCCGCCCGGTCGCTCGGTGGTGATCTCCGGCCGCTCCGGCTCCGGCAAATCGACGCTGTTCCGCGCGCTGGCCGGCATCTGGCCGTATGGCCACGGCGCGGTGCGCCGCCCGGCCGGCCGCGCGCTGTTCCTGCCGCAGCGCCCGTATATCCCGCTCGGCACGCTGCGCCACGCCATCACCTATCCGGACGGCTCCGGCGCCACCGACGCCGCGGTGCGCGCGGCACTGCGCAACGCCGGGCTGGGCCACCTGGAGCCACGGCTGGACGAGGAGGATGCCTGGACCCAGCGGCTCTCCGGCGGCGAGCAGCAGCGCCTGGCGGTGGCCCGTGCGCTGCTGGCCCGGCCGGACTGGCTGTTCCTCGACGAAGCCACCGCCAGCCTCGACCCGGCCGCCGAAACCGAGCTTTACGCCACGCTGAAGGCCGAGTTGCCGGACACCACCATCGTCTCCATCGCCCATCGCCCGGCGGTGGCGGCGCTGCACGATGACCGGCTGGTGTTCCAGGCCGGCGCCGGGCTGTCCCCGGCCGCGGCGCCCTGATGCGCGCCTTGGCCATCGTGGCGGCGTTGCTGACCGTCGCCGCCGCGCCGGCACCGGCCGCCGACACCGTCGAGACCATCGTCCTGCTGCGCCACGGCGAAAAACCGCCGGCCGGCCTGGGCCAACTCAGTTGCCAGGGCCTCAACCGGGCGCTGCGGTTGCCGGCGGTGCTGCAGCGCCAGTTCGGCCGGCCAGACGCGATCTTTGCGCCCGATCCGGCCGAGCAGAAGCCCGATTCCGGTCAGCCGTACGACTATGTCCGCCCGCTGGCGACCATCGAGCCGACCGCGATCCGCTTCGGCCTGCCGATCCAGGCCGAGTTTGGCGTCTCGAAGCTGGCGGCGCTGCAACAGGCGCTGCTAGCACCGCGCTACCACACCAGCCTGGTGCTGGTGGCCTGGGAGCATACCGACATCACCGCCCTCGCCCGCGCCCTGCTGGCCGCCAATGGCGGTGACCCGAAGCAGGTGGGCCACTGGCCCGGCGATGATTTCGACAGTCTCTACGTGCTGCGCATCACCCGCAGTGCGGCCGGCGCCAGCACCAGCTTCACGCATCTGCACGAGGGTCTGGACGGCCAGCCAACCGCGTGCCCGGCGCCATAAAAAACGCCCCGCGATCGCTCGCGGGGCGCTCCTTCACAATCTCAGGTCATGAGCGGCGGGTAAATTACGAGCAGCGGGTGATCCAGCCGGAAGTGGTGTAGACGCGGGTGCAACCGGCCTGCGCCTGGTTGGCGGCGAACAGCACCGGCACCACGGTGGCGGCCAGCACGGCGATGGCAAATACGAGAGCGGTCTTGCGGATCATCCAGGCAGTCTCCTGTAAAATAACCTTTTGAGGACAGTCTGCTGGCGGTCCGCATGCTCCAGCCATGCCGCCGGTTGGCCGGGCGGATGGAAGAATCGGTGTGAACGTGCCAGCACCGAAAAGTTACAAATAGTTTTTGTTGTCAGCAAGTTGCAAAACGTAACTCAAACAGTCTGAGATCAGTTCGATCCGCTTCCTAGCGCCGCCAGCACCGCCGCCCCATAGCGCTCCAGCTTCGACGCCCCCACCCCCTTGATCTGCGCCAGCACCTCCAGCCCGGCCGGCCGTACCGCGGCGATCTCGCGCAGCGTCGAGTCGTGGAAGATCACATAGGGCGGCACGCCCTGCGCCTTGGCCTCCGCCGACCGCCACAGCCGCAGCGCATCAAACAGCGTGTTGCCGGCGGCACCAAGATCGGCCGCCGGCGTCCGGTCACGCCCGGTGCGCGGCCGGTGGCGATCCTTCGGTGTCGTATTATCGTGTCTTAGCATTATCTTCTGCTCGCCGCGCAGAATCGGCCGAGCCCGCTCCTGATCGAGGCTTAACGTGCTGTATTCGCCCATATCCACCGCGATCGCGCCATGCGCGATCAACTGCCGGATCACCCCGCGCCAGAACCCCTCCGGATGGTCGGCACCGATGCCGAAGGTCGGCAGCCGGTCATGCCCCCATTTCGTCACCGCCTCGCTCAGCTTGCCGGTCAGCACATTGATCACATGCAGCGCGCCGAACCGCTGGCCGGTGCGATACACCGCCGACAACGCCTTCTGCGCCGCCACGGTGCCGTCAAATACCGTCGCCGGGGCGGTGCAATTGTCGCAATGGCCGCAGTTTTCGCTCAAATCCTCGCCAAAACAGGCCAGAAGCGCGCGGGTTCTGCACGCCACCGTCTCGGTCAACTGGATCATCGCCTCCAGCCGCGCCCGCATCACCCGCTTCTGGTTTTCCGGCGCCGCCGAGTTCTGCAAAAAATAGCGCGCCCGGGCGATATCCTCGCCGCCATACAGCAGGCGGGTATCCGCCGCCTCGCCATCACGCCCGGCGCGGCCGATCTGCTGGTAATAGGCCTCCGGGCTGTCCGGCATATCGAGATGCGCCACAAACCGCACATCCGGCCGGTCGATCCCCATGCCGAAGGCGATGGTCGCCACCACCACCACCCCCTCGCCGGAGCGGAACCGCGCCGCCGCCGCCCGCTTCTGCTCCGGCGGCAGGCCGGCATGGAACGCCACCGCGGCGATGCCCTTGGCGTTCAGGCTGGCGGTCACCCGCTCGGTCTTCGCCCGGCTGCCGCAATAGACGATACCGGCCTCGTCCTTGTGCCGGCCGAGCAATTCCAGCAACTGCGCCGTCTCGCCGGCCTTCGGCACCGCCGACAGGAACAGGTTCGGCCGATGGAAGCTGGCGGCGAACACCTCGGCCTGCGGCATATCCAGTGCGGCCAGAATATCGTCGCGGGTGCGCGGATCAGCGGTCGCGGTCAGCGCCACCCGCGGCACGCCGGGGAACAGTCGGCCGAGGCAGGCCAGTTCGCGGTATTCCGGCCGGAATTCGTGGCCCCACTGGCTGACGCAATGCGCCTCGTCGATCGCCACCAGCGCGATTTCCTGGCGCTGCAGCCGCTCGGTGGTGCCGGGACTCAGCAGCCGCTCCGGCGACACGTAGAGCAGGTCGAGCATGCCGGCATCGAGTTCCCGTCCGATCCGGCGGTGCTCCTGCGGGTCCAGCTCGGAGTGCAATGCCGCGGCCGCCACCCCCAACTGCCGCATCGCCGCCACCTGGTCGTCCATCAGCGCGATCAGCGGCGAGATGACGATGGCGGTGCCCGGCCGGCACAGAGCCGGCACCTGGTAGCACACGCTCTTGCCGGCCCCGGTCGGCATCAGCACCAGCGCGTCGCCGCCGCCAGTGATGCGCTCGACCGCCTGCTGCTGCAGGCCGCGAAAGCTGGGGAAGCCGAACACCCGGCGCAACACCGCCAGCGGCGAGTCGGCGTCCAGTTCCGGCATGGCGAGATCGGGCATGGCTCTAAATGCCCAACCGATGGAGTCGGGGTCAACCGGCCGCGGCCACCGCACGCCCGGCGGAGAGCCGCCAGATCCGGTCCAGCCGCTCGGCGCCGGTCAGCCGGTGGGCGATCAACAGGATGGTGCGGCCCTCGGCGGCGGTGTTCAGCGTGGTGAAGAAATCCCGCTCGGTCTCGGCGTCCAGCCCGGCGCACGGCTCATCGAGGATCAGCAGCGGCGCCGGCGACAGCAGCGCCCGGGCGAGCGCCAGCCGCCGCCCCTGGCCGCCGGAAAACCGCGCCCCGGCCTCGCCGACATAAGTCTCCAGCCCCTCCGGCAACGCCCGCACCACCTCGGCGATCCGCGCCGCCTCCAGCGCCGCCCAAAGCTGCTCATCGCTCGCATCGGGGCGGCCAAGCAGCAGATTGGCGCGGATGGTGTCGTCGAACAGATGCGTAGCCTGGCTGAGCCAGGCGATGCGGGAACGCAGATCGCCGGCGGCCAGCGTGGCGATGTCGGTGCCACCGAGCAGCACCCTGCCCTGCTGCGGCGCCACCACCTTCAGCGCCAGCGCCGCCAGCGTCGATTTGCCGGCGCCCGAGGGGCCCAGCACCGCCACCCGCGCCCCTTGCGGCACGTCCAGCGTCAGCCCGTCCAGCACCAGCGCCCGGTCGGCCTGCCAGCGGAAGCTGACGCCCTCGAAGCGCAGCCCGCTGCCCGGCGGCAACGCGACTGGGGCAGCCGGTTCCGGCACCGGCACCGGCCCTTCGGCCGCCTCCACCACCCGCGCGGCAGCCGTAGCGGCGCGGCCGGCCAAGGTGCCGGCACGGGTCAACGCCGCCACCGCCTCGAACGCCGCCACCGTCAGGAAGGCGAACAGCACGGCGCTGGCCGGGGTCTCGCCGGCCAGCAGCAGCACCGCCAGAATCGCCGCCTGGCCGCACAGGAAACTGCCGGCACCGGCCAGCGCACCGCGCCGCGCCAAGTCATGCTGTGCCGCGAACAGCGCCGCCTCGCGGGCCTGCACCAGCGCCATCATCCGCCCCTCGGCACCATAGGCGCGCACCTCGCGCAGCCCGGTCAGCGTATCCAAGGCCGCCACCCGCAGCCCGGCCTGGGTCGCCGCCAGCCGCCCGCCAGCCGCCAGCGCCCCGCGCCCGGCCAGCCACGGCAGCCCGAACGCCGCCGCCGCAAACAACACCCCAACCACCGCCGCCAACCCCGGATCATCCCGCCCGATCAACCACAGCAGCGCCGGCAACAGCAGCACCGCCCCGGCCAGCGGCAGCATCAGCCGCAAATAAACCCCGTCCAGCGCCTCCACATCGCCAACCAGCCTGGCCAGCACATCCCCGGCCCGCCGAAACCCCAAGCCCCCCGCCGCCCGCGCCGACAACCCACGAAAGAACCACACGCGCAAATCAGCCAGCGCCCGGAACAGCGCGTCGTGGCTCACCAGCCGCTCCAGGTAGCGCCCGATCACCCGGGTCGGGCCAAGAATCCGCAGCGCCATCGCCGGCGCCGCCATGCCGAGACCGAGCAGCACACCACCGACCAGGGCGCCCGACTGCGCCATCAGCGCGACACCGGCGCCAAGCGCCACCAGCGAAATCAGCAGGCCGAGCGCCAACCAGGGAAAGCGCGGCCGCCATAACCCGATGATGCGAAACAGCGGTTTCATAGAGCAACCAAGGCAAGCAGTTCTTTTTTTGCAAAAAAAGAACCAAAAAAACTCATCCGCCTTGTAACAGTAGAGCGCGGGAGACTCCGTACACTCCAATGGATAAAAAGTTTTTTTGCTTCTTTTTGTTCACAAAAAGAAGACCTTGCTTCCCTCATGCCACCCCCCGCGCCAAAACGGCCCGGCCGTCGCGGATATCCAGCCGCCGGCCGCCGAACGCATGCGCGGCGGCCGAGTGGCTGGCCAGGATCACCGTGCGGCCGACGGTCAGGCGTTTCAGGCTGTCCAGCACTTCGGCCTCGGTCAGCGGGTCGAGGTGGGCGGTCGGTTCGTCCATCAGCAGGATCGGCGCGTTTTTCAGGAAGGCGCGGGCGATCGCCACGCGTTGCGCCTGGCCGCCGGAGAGGCCGTGGCCGCCCTCGCCGACCTGGGTGTCGAGGCCTTGCGGCAGCGCGGCGGCGACGGCTTCCAGTCGGGCGAAGCGGGCGGCATCGAGGATTTCGTCGTCGGTGGCGTCGGGCCGGGCGAAGCGGATATTATCGCGGATCGAGCCGGCAAACAGCACCGGGCGCTGGCCGATCCAGGCGATCAGCCGGGCCAGCGCCTGCGGCACCAGCGTCGCGGTGTCGGCGCCGTTGATGGTGACGCGGCCGGAATCGGGGCGCACGAAACCGAGCAGCACTTCCAGCGCCGAGGACTTGCCGGCGCCGGACGGCCCGGCCAGCACCAGCACCTCGCCGGCCGGCACCTTGAAGCTGAGGCCGTCCAGCGCCGGGCCGCGTGCCGCGTCCCAAATAAGATGCACGTCCTCGAACGCCACGGTGACGCCGCGCGCGGCAACGGTGCGCACCGCCAGCGGCGGCTGCTCCGGCACGTCGGGCGGCAGCGCGGTCAGCGCCTCGGCGGCGATGCTGGCCTGCATCCGCTCCTGATAGGCGGCCGAGAAGGCGCGCAGCGGGGCGAAGAATTCCGGCACCAGCAGCAGCACGAACAGCGCCGTGGCCGGGCTGCCGTGGCCCGCCGCCAGGGCCGCGCCGTAGCGCAGCGCCAGCAGCACCAGCGCCAGGGCGGCGGCGCAATCCAGCGCGGCGGAGGACAGGAAGGCGACCCGCAGCACCCGCATGGTGCGGCGGCGCAACTCGTCGGCGGAGCGGCCGAGCGCCCGCGCCTCGTCTTCGGCGCGGCCGGCCAGCACGATGGTGGCGATGCCGCGAATCCGGTCGAGAAACCGTGCCTGCAGATGCGTCATGGCGGCGAACTGGCGGCGCGAGGCGGCGGCGGCGCCGAGGCCGGACAGCGCCATCGCCACCGGCACCAGCAGCCCGGTGGCGAGCAGTAGCAGCGCGGCCACCCAGTCGACCGGCAGCAGCGCCAGCACCACCAGCGCAGGGGCGACCATCGCCAGCGTGGCGGCCGGCAGCCAGTGGCCGAACAAGCCGTCCAGCGCCTCGATCCGGTCGATCAGAATGGCGGTCAACTCGCCGGAATGGCTGCGCCGCAGCAGCGCCGGGCCGGCGGCCAGCATGCGGCCCAACGCGTCGCTGCGCAGCCGGCGGCGGGCGGCGGCTCCGGCCTCGAACCCGGCGCGCTCGGAGAGCAGCGACAGCCCGGCCCGCACCACCGCCAGCACCACGAACAGCGCCAGCCAGCCCAGCGGCGCGCTGCCGCCGGTCAGCGCCGCCTGCAACGCCGCGGCGACGCACCAGGCTTGGCCGATCGCCAGCACCATGCTCAGCAGGCCGAGCAGCACCACCGGCAGGGCGGCGCGGCGGCCCAGCCGGCTCTGCACGCGCAGCCAGTCGCGGGCGACCCGCCTGGCGTCCTTGCCGGTTGCTTCGTTCATGCCATCCCCCGGTTAAGCGCAATCCGCCGCATTGAACAGACCTTCGGCGGGGAAGAAATGCCAGCGGAAGGGTTCTGGTGAGGGAGGGTTAACCCGCGCGGCGCAGTCTACCGGCATGAAACTCTCGCGCCGCGCGCTGCTCGCCGCCCCGCTGCTGCCCGCTGCCTCGCTGCTGATCGCCGCCGAGGCACCGCCCGTGCCGACGCCGGTGCTATTGCCGCGTGACGACGGGCTGGTGGCGCTGACCTGGGCCGGACGCGGATCGGTGCTGCTGCCGGAAGGTGCGCAGATGCTGCGGCTGATGGAGTTGCAGGGCCTGTCGCTGCTGGCGCTCATGGTGCCGGCCGATGCCGGCCTGTCGCTGCTGGCGCTGTGCGGCCTCGGCGACGGCCGGCCACGCCTGCTGGGCCTGGAACTGCTGCGCTGGCGCGGCCCCGATGGCGCCCATCTGGACACGCGCTACGCCGAGATCAGCGATCACCGGCGGATCGCCCTGCGGCGCGAGGCGGCGGCGCCGCGCGACCGGATGCGCTGGCGGCGGGCGGAATGGACCGACTACCTGGCCTGGACCCCGCCGCTGCTCACCGACGCGCCGGTGCGGGTGCCGCCGCCCGGCACCTGGCAGGCGGCGTTGGCCGCGTCGCGCCGGCGGGTGCAGGCCTGGCTCGCCACCCCCCGCGACGCATTGCGGCCATCAGATATCGCCGCGCTGGGGCTGCGCGCGGCTGCCCTGGCGCCTGCGTAGAAGCAAGCCAGCGAGATTCGCCACAGAGGCACGAAGAAGCAAGCGGAGAAGAAAGCGCGGCTTCAGGACCGACTGCTCTCCCTACCTTTCTTCTTCGCGTCTCCGTGCCTTCGTGGCCTTCGTGTCAAACCCTGCGGTCAGGCCTTCAGCGCCCGCCGCGCCACCCCCGCCAGGAACCCGGCCGCACTCGGCAGGATCGCGTCGTTGAAGTTGTAAGCGTCGTTGTGCAACTCCCGCCCCGGCTCGGCCGGCCCGTTGCCGATCCAGGCGAACGCGCCCGGCTTCTCCTGCAGATACCAGGCGAAATCCTCGCCGGTCATCGCCGGCCGCATGTCGGTGCGCACCTTCAAGCCGTATTCCTCGCACGCCGCCACCCCCAAAGCCGCCGCCGCCTTGTCGTTCACCGTAGGAATGCCGTGGCTGATGTTGAGTTTGGCGGTCATCTCGAAGGTGGCGGCGATGCCATTGGCCACCTGGGTGATGCGCTCCACCAGCCGGTCGCGCACCTCGTTGCGATAGAAGCGGTGGGTGCCGCGCAGCGTAACGCTGGCCGGAATCTGGTTGGCAGCCTTGCCGCCCTCGACGGCGCCGATGGTGATCACCGCCGGGTCCAGCGGATCGATATTGCGCGCCACGATCGATTGCAGCGCCACCAGCAGATGCCCGGCCGCCACCATCGGGTCATGCGCCAGATGCGGCATCGCGGCGTGCCCGGCATGGCCCTGCATGACAATCTCGATCCGCCCGCCGCCGGCCATCACCGGCCCGTCATGCAGCATCACGGTGCCCGCTTCCAGGCCCGGCCAGTTGTGGTAGCCGAAGATGCTCTCCATCGGGAAGCGGCTGAACAGCCCGTCGGCGATCATCTTCTTCGCCCCGCCGCCGCCCTCCTCGGCTGGCTGGAACACCAGATGCACGGTGCCGGTCCAGTCCGGATCGGCCAGCAACAGATGTGCGGCGCCGAGCAGGCTGGTGGTGTGGCCGTCATGGCCGCAGGCATGCATCACGCCCGGATTGGTCGAGGCATAGGCCAGCCCGGTGGTCTCGGTGATCGGCAGCGCGTCCATGTCGGCGCGCAGGCCGACGCTGCGGTTGGAACTGCCGCGGCTCAGCGTGGCCACCACGCCGGTTCCGCCGACGCCGGCAACGAACGGAATTTGCAGCTCTTTCAGACGCTCGCAGACGAACGCCGCGGTCTTCGTCTCCTGGTTCGACAATTCGGGGTTGGCGTGCAGATGCCGGCGCCACCCGGCAAGCTTTTCGGCGAGGGTCTTGTCCATCCGCGCAGCATTCCACCGATAGGGCCAACGCGCCAGGGGTTGGCCACGAACGGTCGGCGACCGGAAGAATATTTTCAAATTGCCGCTTTCTGCCGTTATCTCGCCATGACTCGCCATCATGGTCCCTCCCAAGCGGCACGCGCCGATCATTGCCTGGCTCTACTGGAGGTCCCATGAATCGCCTGGTCGTCGTATCGAACCGGGTTCCGCTGCCATCATCCGGCGTCAAGGCCGGCGGCTTGGCGGTGGCGCTTGATGGGCTGATGGAGAAGCGCGGCGGGCTGTGGTTCGGCTGGAGCGGCCGCATCGCCCAGGGCAGTGGCGCGCCGGCGGCGCTCGCCGCGGTGGAGCAGGCCGACATGGTGGATTATGCCACCATCGATCTGACCCAGGACGAACACGACCGCTATTACAACAACTTCTCGAACGGTGTTCTCTGGCCACTTCTGCACACCATGCCGGAGCTGATGAAGTTCGACCGCCGCGACGCCCGGGTCTACCGCGAGGTCAACACCCGCATGGCGGCCAGCCTGCAACCGCTGTTGCGGCCGTCGGACGTGATCTGGATCCATGACTACCACCTGATGCCGCTGGCCTCGGCGCTGCGCGCGCGCGGCGTCGCCAACCCGATCGGCTTCTTCCTGCACATCCCGTTCGCAGCACCGGACGTGCTGGGCGCCGCGCCCGAGGTGGCCGCCCTGGTGCGCGACCTGCTGGCCGCCGACCTGATCGGCTTCCAGACCGACAATGACATGGCCAACTTCACCGCCGCCGCGCATGGCTTCGCCGGCGCCACCAGGCTGCATGGCGGTGCGCTGCAATTCGGCGGCCGGCGGATCAAGCTCGGCGTGTTCCCGGTGGAGATCGAGGCGCAGAGCTTCGCCCGCACCGCCGCCCGCACCGTGCACGGCCACGGCGCCGAGCGCCTGCGCCGCAGCCTGGACGGCCAGAAGCTGGTGCTCGGCATCGATCGGCTGGACCCCACCAAGGGCCTGATCCAGCGCATCGCCGGCTTCCGCTATCTGCTGGAGACCCGGCCGGACCTGCGGCGCGAGGTGACCATGCTGCAGGTCGCCGCGGAATCCCGCACCGATGTCGCCAGCTACCGCAACCTGCGCGCGGCACTCGACAGCGAGGCCGGCAGCCTCAATGCCGACCTCGGCGAGGCCGACTGGCAGCCGCTGCGCATGGTCTCGCACGCCGCCGATCGCGCAACCGTCGCCGGCTACATGCGCCTGGCCCGGGTCGGACTGGTCACCCCGCTGCGCGACGGCATGAACCTGGTGGCCAAGGAATTCGTCGCCGCCCAGGACCCGCAGGACCCCGGTGTGCTGGTGCTGTCCCGCTTCGCCGGCGCCGCGCGGCAGCTCACCGCGGCGCTGCTGGTCAACCCGCACGACCCCGACGCAATGGCCGACGCCATGGACACCGCACTGCGCATGGGCGTCAGCGAGCGGCGAGAGCGCTGGCTGGCGCTGTGGCAGGCGATCGAGCATCGCACCCCGGTGCTGTGGGGCCGCTCCTTCGTGGCCGCCCTGATGCGCACCGGGCTGCGGCCCGCCCGCCCCAGCATCCGCCGGCTGCCGGCCTTCGCGGTGGCCGAGTCGCTGCCGGCGCTCTCCGGTCCGCCGCGGCTCACGCTGGTGGAGAATGTCGGCCTGGATCATGTGGCAGAAGGCGGCGCCCGGCGGGTGAACTGACCGGGCGGCGCCCGCACCCTTCCCGGCCCAGCGTCAAGCGGCATAATAGGCTCCCACGCGCAACCGGAGCCATGCCATGACCGCCTTCGCCAAACTCGGCCGCCGCCTGCGCCTCGGCCTGCTCGGCGGCGGCCCCGGCAGCTTCATCGGCCCGATCCACCGCGCCGCAGCACGCCTCGACGACCGCTTCGAACTGGTCGCTGGCGTGCTCTCCTCCCACCCCGAGACCGCCCGCGCCGCCGCCGCCGGCCGCGCTCGGCATCGCCGGCCACGCCAGCCTCGCCGAGATGCTCGCAGGCGAGCACCAGCTCGACGCCGTCGCCATCATGACCCCGAACCACCGCCATCTGCCGGAATGTCTGGCCGCGCTGGCCGCCGGCCTCGACGTCATCTGTGACAAGCCGCTGGCCAACACCCTGGCCGACGCCCGCGCCATGCAGGCCGCCGCCGCCGGCCACGTGTTCTGCCTCACCCATGTCTATGCCGGCTACCCGATGCTCCGCCAGGCCGCCGCCATGGTCGCAGCCGGCGCGCTCGGCCAACTCCGCGCCATCCAGGTGGAATACCTGCAAGCCGGCATGGCGGCCCGCGTCGAGGACGGCCCCTCCACCGCCAAACTCCGCTGGAAGCTCGACCCGGCGCGTGGCGGCGCCTCGCTGGTGCTGGGCGATATCGGCACCCACGCCTTCCACCTGGTCCGCATGGTCGGCGGCCGCCGGCTGCAACGCCTGGCCGCCGACCTCGGCGCCCTGGTCCCCGGCCGCACCGTCGACGACTACGGCGCCTTCCTGCTGCACTTCGAAGGCAACGTCCGCGGCACGATGACCGTCTCCCAGGCCCTGGCCGGCACCGAGAACGCCATCACGCTGCGCATCTTCGGCGCCGACGGTCACCTGGAATGGACCCACGCCCGCCACAACCACCTGACACTCGCGCTGCAAAACCGCCCGCTGCAAATCCTCGCCCGCGGCGACGCCGACCTGCTGCCGCCCGCCAAGCGCCTGGTCCGCATCGCCCGCGGCCACCCGGAAGGCTTCCTGGAAGCCTTCGCCAATCTCTACCGCGACTCCGCCGAAGCCATCGCCGGCCGTATCACCGGCACGCCCGCCGACCCGCTGGCGGTGTTCCCCACCGCCGATGACGGCGTGGATGGGCTGGAATTCATCGAGGCGGCACTGCGGTCACGGGCGCAGAACGGCAACTGGACCGAAGCATAAGGAAGCAGCGCTTTTTTGAAAAAAAGCGCGCAAAAAACTTCATCCATTGGAGGGGCGGAGATCCCGTACACTCCAATGGATGAAAAGTTTTTTTGCTTCTTTTTGTTCACAAAAAGAAGACCTTCCTTCAAAATAACTGAATGTATCCACCACTCGAACCCCACGCCACCGGCCTGCTCGATGTCGGCGGCGGCCACCAGCTTTACTGGGAATGCTGCGGCAACCCCGAGGGTGTGCCAGCCCTGGTGCTGCATGGCGGTCCTGGCAGTGGCTGCACGGCCAATGCGCGCCGCCCGTTCGACCCGGCTTGCTATCGCATCATTCTGTTCGACCAGCGCAACAGCGGCCGCAGCCTGCCGCATGCCAGCACACCCGGCGTCGATCTCGCCGCCAACACCACGGCGCATCTGCTGGATGATATCGAGCGCCTGCGCCGCCATCTCGGCGTCGAGCGCTGGGTGATTTTCGGCGGCTCCTGGGGTTCAACCCTGGCGCTCGCCTACGCCCAGCGCCATCCGCAGCTTGCGCGCGCGATGGTGCTGGCCAGCATCGCCACCACCTCGCCGGCCGAGATCGCCTGGATCACACGCGGCGTCGGCGCCTTCTTCCCTGAGGCATGGGAACGCTTCCGCGCCAGCGTGCCAGCGGCCGAACGCGACGCTGATCTCGCCACCGCCTTCCACCGCCTGCTGATGCACCCGGACTCGGCCATCCATGCCAAAGCAGCGCGTGACTGGTGCGACTGGGAACAGGCAATCGTCGCAGTCATCCCCGGCCACGCCCCGCATCCGCGTTATGCCGACCCGGATTTCCGCCTCGGCTTCGCCCGCATCGTCACGCATTACTGGAGCCATCGCGCCTGGCTGCAGCCGGACCAGTTGCTCCGCGACGCCCCCCGCCTTGCCGACATCCCCGGCACGCTGATCCACGGCCGCCTGGACTTCAGCGGCCCACTGCACACCCCTTGGCGCCTCGCCCGCGCCTGGCCCGGCAGCCGGTTGCAGGTGATTGAGACCGCCGGCCATGACGGCCGCGACCCCGGCATGGCCGACGCCGTGACCGCGGCGCTGGATGGCTTTGCGCACCTGCAAGAAAATTAGATTCACAAAGAGCCGTAGAGGCGACGAACAGAATCTCCCTTCGCCTCTACGGCTCTTTGTGAGTCTTGCTGGCTACGCCCGGATCGTATAACCGCCGTCGCACGGCATCGCGGTGCCGGTGACGAAATCGGACGCTGCCGAGCACAGGAACACCGCCATCCCGGCCAGATCGGCGGGTCGGCCCCAGCGCCCGGCCGGGGTGCGGGCCAGCACCGATTCGTTCAGTCCCGGCACCTGCGCGCGGGCGCCCTCGGTCAGTTCGGTGTCGATCCAGCCGGGCAGGATGGAATTGGCCTGGATGTTGTCCTTCGCCCAGGCGGTGGCGATGGCGCGGGTGTACTGCACGATGGCGCCCTTGCTGGCGGCGTAGGGGGCGGCGTGCGGCGCGCCCATCAGCGTCATCACCGAGCCGATATTGACGATCTTGCCGCCGCCTGCCTTCAGCATATGCGGATACGCCGCCTGGCACATCAGGAAGGCGCTGGTCATGTTGGTGTTCATCACCTGGTGCCATTCGGCCTCGGTGTAGTCCTGCGGCCATTTGCGGATGGCGATGCCGGCGTTGTTCACCACGATATCCAGCCGGCCGAACTTCGCCACCGTCTCGGCCACCAGCCGCTCGCAATCGGCCTTTTTCGCCACATCGGCGGCGATGAACGCGGCCTTGGCGCCCAGCCCTTTCGCCGCCTTGTCGCCCTTGGCGGCATTGCGTCCGGCAAGCACCACCGAGGCCCCGGCCTCGGCCAGCCCGGTCGCCATGCCGAGCCCGATGCCGCCATTGCCGCCGGTGACAATCGCCACCTTGCCGCTGAGATCGAACATGCCCATCGCGGTGTCTCCCCTGTTGGCGCCGAGTATCCGCGCCGCGCCGCCGGACGGCAACACTCAGCCGGCGATCACCCGGCGCAGCAGATCAACCGAGCGCCGCACCCCCTCCTCCGGCGTGCGGGCGACGTCCTCATGCTCGATCGACAGCACGTCGTCATACCCGGCCGCGCGCAGGGCGGCGACGAATTTTGCCCACCAATCAATGGGATGGCCGTCTCCGAGCGTCACATAGGCCCAGGAGCGATGCGCCAGATCGGCCATCGGCGTGGCGTCGATCGCCGAGTTCACCGCCAGGTTGGCGGCGTTCATCAGGGTGTCCTTGGCATGCACATGATGGATCGCACCGGCAAGTGCTGCGATCGCCGCCAGCGGGTCGGCGCCCATCCAGAACAGATGGCTGGGGTCGAAATTGGCGCCGATCACCGGGCCGACGGCATCGCGAAGGCGGTGCAGGGTGGCGGTGTTGTAGACGTTCTGCTGGCCGTGCAGTTCCAGGCAGAGTTTTTGCACGCCGTGGCGCGCGGCTTCGGCGGCCAGATTGCGCCAGTACGGGATAAGTATCTGATCCCATTGCCATTGCAGCACAGTGGCGGTTTCCGGCGGCCAGGCGGTGGTGATCCAGTTGGCGTTGGCGTCGCCCGGGCCACCGGGGCAGCCGGACATCAGCACCACCCGCTGCACCCCGAGCAATCCGGCGAGGCGGATGGTTTTCAGTGTGATATCATGGTGTTGCGCGCCGGATGGGCCGGGGTGCAGCGGGTTGCCGGAGCAGTTCAGCGCGCTGATCGCCAGACCATGGTCGGCTAGTTGGGCCAGGAATGTGCTGCGGGCAGCCGGGTCGGCCAGCAGCGAATCCAGGTGCAGATGCGGTGCGCTGGACCAGTTGCCGCAGCCGAACTCAAGCATTTCAATGCCTTGCTCGGCGGCGCTGGCGAGCAGGCGATCCAGCTTCAGGTGGCCGAGGCTGTCGGTGACCAGACCGATACGCATCAGCCGAGCCTGATCGCGTGGCCGCTGCGGGCCGATTCGGTGGCCGCATCGGCCAGCAGCAGCGCGGCGAGACCGTCTTCGCCGCTGGGGGTGGTGGCGCCGGAAATGAACGAATCGAGCTCCGCGCGGTAGGCCGCAGCATAGCGTTCGAGGAAAAAAGGCAGCGCCGGATCGGTTAAAAACCCCCTGGAATCGGCAAAAACCAGTGTGCTCGGGGTCACATTGCCGGCTTGCAGCAGACCTTTTTCGCCGTGAATCTCGATCCGCTGGTCGTAGCCATAGGTGGCGCGGCGGGAGTTTGTTATGACGCATAACAGTCCCGATCCGGTCTTAAGTGTCACCGTCGCGGTGTCGACATCGCCGGCGGCGCCGATGCCGGGATCGACCAGGCAGGAGGCGGCGGCGAACAACTCGGCCGGCTCCTCGCCGAGCAGGAAGCGGGCCATGTCGAGATCGTGGATCATCATGTCGCGGAACAATCCGCCTGACGCCGCAACATACGAGGGCGGCGGCGGCTGCGGGTCGCGGCTGGTGATGACCAGCAGTTCAGGTCGGCCGATGGCGCCCGCCGCCAGCCGCTGCTTCAGGCCGGCGAAATGCGGATCGAACCGGCGGTTGAAGCCGACCATCAGCCGTGTGCCGGCGCGCTGCACCGCGGCGAGGCAGGCGCGCACCCGGTCGGCGGACAGGTCGATCGGTTTTTCGCAGAAGATCGCGCAACCGGCGGCGGCGGCGCGCTCGATGTAGTCGGCATGGGTGGGGGTCGGCGAGGCGATCAGCACCGCGTCGGCGCTGAACGCATCATCGAGCGTGATCGCCTGGCTGTTGCAGGCGGCGGCCAGCGATTCGGCTGCTTCGGCGACCGGGTCGGCGATGCCGACGAGGTGTGCTGCGGGATGGGCTGCGATGTTGCCGGCGTGGATGCGGCCGATCCGTCCGGCGCCGATGACGGCGATATTGAGCATGCTGGATTCCTCGTGTACGGCGGCATTTGTCACCCGGCCCGACTGGCGTGACAATATGCCGACGATTTCGCGCCGGAGGGCCACAGCATGCCGAACATCCGCCTCACTGCCGCGCAGGCGCTGGTGCGCTATCTGGCCGCCCAGCGATCGGAGGTGGATGGCGCCGAGGTGGCGCTGTTCGCCGGCGTGTGGGCGATTTTCGGGCATGGCAATGTCGCGGCTTTGGGCGAGGCGTTGCAGCAGGCCGGCGAGGCGCTGCCGACCTTTCGCGGCCATAACGAGCAGGGCATGGCGCTGGCCGCGGTGGCCTATGCCAAGGCGATGCGGCGGCGGCGGATGATGGCCTGCACCAGTTCGATCGGGCCGGGGGCGACCAATATGGTGACCGCGGCCGCGGTGGCGCATGTCAACCGGCTGCCACTGCTGCTGCTGCCCGGCGACGTGTTCGCGGCGCGGGCGGCCGACCCGGTGTTGCAGCAGGTGCAGGATTTTGCCGATCTGACGGTCTCCGCCAATGACTGCTTCCGGCCGGTCAGCCGGCTGTTCGACCGCATCAGCCGGCCGGAGCAACTGCTGGTGGCGTTGCCGCGCGCCATGGCGGTGCTGACCGACCCAGCCGGCTGCGGGCCGGTGACGCTGGCGCTGTGCCAGGACACCCAGGCCGAGGCGTTCGACTGGCCGGAGGAATTTTTCGCGCCGCATGTGTGGCGCATCCGCCGGCCGCGCCCGGATTGCGACGAGTTGGAGCAGGCGGCGGGGTGGCTGCGGGCGGCCAAGGCGCCGCTGATCGTCTGCGGCGGCGGCGTGCATTACGCCGGCGCCAGTGCCGGGCTGGCGGATTTTGCTGCCGCCCACGGCATCCCGGTGGCCGAGACCCAGGCCGGCAAGGGGGCGCTGGCGCATGACCATCCGCTCAATCTGGGGGCGATCGGGGTGACCGGCAGTTCGGCGGCCAACCAGGCCGCCGCTGCCGCCGACCTGGTGCTGGCGGTGGGCACCAGGCTGGCCGATTTCACCACCGGCTCCGCGGCACTGTTCGCCGCCGACGCGCGGATGGTGCTGCTCAACGTGCAGCCGTTCGACACCGTGCGGCCGCGCGCCGCGCCGCTGGTTTGCGATGCGCTGGAAGGGCTGGCCGGGCTGGCCGCCGCACTGGCCGGGCATCGGGCGCCGGTGGCCTGGACCGCAGGGTGCCAGGAGGCGCTGCCTGGCTGGCGGGAGGCAGTGCGGGCGGCGACCGCGCCCGGCAACAATGCGACGCCGACCGATGCCCAGGTGATCGGCGCGGTGCAGCGGGCGCTGCCGGCCGATGCGGTGATCGTCGCCGCCGCCGGCGGGTTGCCGGGCGAGTTGCATAAATTATGGCAGGTGCCGCGTGGCGGCGGCTATCACCTGGAATACGGCTATTCCTGCATGGGCTACGAGGTGGCCGGCGGGCTCGGGGTGAAGCTGGCGCTGCCGCGGCGTGAGGTGGTGGTGCTGCTCGGCGATGGCAGCTGGATGATGCTGCACAGCGAGTTGGCCAGTGCGGTGATGCTGGGGCTAAAGCTGATCGTGGTGCTGCTGGACAATGGCGGCTTCGGCTGCATCGACCGGCTGCAACGCGCCACCGGCGGCGCCAGTTTCAACAATCTGCTGGCCACCGCCCGGCAGACCACACCGCCGATGATCGATTTCGCTGCCCAGGCGGCGGCGCTGGGGGCGGTGGCGATGACGGTCGCCGGCACCACCGAACTGGAGACCGCGCTGGCCACCGCACTGGCGACAGAGCGCAGCAGCGTGATCGTGCTACGCACCGACCCGGCGGATAGCACCGAGGCCGGCGGCGCGTGGTGGGAGGTGGCGGTGCCGGCGGTCTCCGAGCGCGCCGAGGTGGCGGCGGCGCGGGCGGCGTATGAGGCGCGGCTGGCGGCGCGGCACTGACGGCGGCAGAGCGGCGCTTCAGCCCTTGGCGGCGTGCTGGCGGGCCAGTTGGACGATGGTGTCGAGCACGCCGGTCATCTTGTGCAGTTCATCGAGGTGGACGGCGGACAGGTCGGCGAGGTGGCGTTCGGCGAGTTCGGTGAGGTCGAGCAGCACGCGGCGCTGGTCGGCGGGGTCGTGGCGGCGCAGCACCAGGCCGGATTCGGTGAGCCGGTCGGCCAGTTCGGCGGCGCTGTGGTGGCGGATGCGCAGGCGCTCGGCCAGCGCGCCGATGGTGGCCGGGGTGTCGGCCGGCAGGCCCTTCAGTTGCAGCAGCGCCTGGTGCTGGCGCGGCGTGATGCCGGCGGTGCGGGCCTCGTTCTGGCTGAAATCGAGGAAGCTGCGGATCAGGTAGCGGAATTCCGCCAGCGCCCGGTAATCCGCCTGGGTGGGGTGCGGCGGCGGCTCCGCGCTGGCCGGCGACGGTTCTGCCAAGGTTGGCGAAGCGGGCCCTTGTGCGGCGCGCGGGGCAGGTTTGCCAGCCATGATGCCATGCTCCAGCTTGCGATTCATATATCGTAGTGCGATATAGCCGGCCGCGTGCGCCGCGCCTAGCGCCCTGCCGCCCTTCCTAATGCGTCCCGCGCCGGAAGGCACCTGTTCAGAAGTCCCGCCGATGAAACCAGTCAAGCTTGCCGTCACCGATACCGGCGCGGAACCGCGACACCCACCGGTGCACTACCTGGGCGATTTCTCGGTCAGCCCGCGTGTGCTGCTGATCTCGCTGATGGCGGTGGTGGTGGGCACTGCCGCGGTGGCGGCCGGCGTGGTGCTGCTGAAGCTGATCCGGCTGGTGACCAATTTCTCCTATTTTGGCCAGTTCACCCTGGCCGACCAGAAGCTCGGCACCTCGCCGTTCGGGCTGTGGGTGGTGCTGATCCCGGTGGCCGGCGCGCTGATCATCGGCTTCATGGCGCGCTATGGCAGCGAGAAGATCCGTGGCCACGGCATTCCGGAGG
This sequence comes from Rhodospirillales bacterium, assembly GCA_041691815.1. Taxonomy (GTDB): domain Bacteria; phylum Pseudomonadota; class Alphaproteobacteria; order Acetobacterales; family Acetobacteraceae; genus 70-18. The sequence continues at coordinate 56,267 of JBEPTZ010000011.1, forward strand.
CGATCGAGGCGATCCTGCTCGGGCGGTCACGGCTGGATGTGCGGGTGGCGATTTTGAAGCCGCTGTCTTCGGCGATCGTGATCGGCACCGGCGGTCCGTTCGGCGCCGAAGGGCCGATCATCATGACCGGCGGGGCGATCGGCTCGCTGATCGCGCAGTTGCTGCCGGTGAGCGACAGCGAGCGCAAGACGCTGCTGGTGGCCGGCGCGGCGGCCGGCATGACCACGGTGTTCGGCACCCCGATCGCCGCGATCATGCTGGCGGTGGAACTGCTGCTGTTCGAATGGTCGCCGCGCAGCTTCGTGCCGGTGGCGGTGGCCTCGATTCTGGCGGCGGTGGAGCGGCACGCGCTGCATATGCCCTCGCCGCTGTTTCCGTTCACCGGCACGGTGGATATCTCGCTGCTGGCGCTGGCCTGCTGGGCGTTCATGGGGTTGATGGGCGGGCTGCTCTCCGGGCTGCTGACGCAGCTGGTGTATGCCTGCGAGGACGTATTCCTGAAGCTGCCGATCCATTGGATGTGGTGGCCGGCGATCGGCGGCCTGGTGGTCGGGCTGGGCGGGCTGCTGGCGCCGGATGCGCTGGGGGTCGGCTACGACAACATCGCACAGATGCTGCAGGGCCATATGCTGATCACCGCGGCGGTGCTGCTGCTGGTGGTGAAATGCGTGATCTGGGCGGTGGCGCTGGGCTCCGGCACCTCGGGCGGCATATTGGCGCCGCTGCTGATCATCGGCGGCGCCATGGGCACGCTGCTGGCCGGCTACATGCCGATGGGCAGCACCGGGTTCTGGGCGCTGCTGGCGATGGCGGCGACGATGGGCGGCACCATGCGCTCGCCGCTGACCGCGACGTTTTTCGCCGCCGAGCTGACCGGCAACAGCCATGTGCTGCTGCCGCTGATCGCCGCCTGCAGCACCGCGCATGTGGTGACGGTGCTGCTGATGCGGCGCTCGATTCTGACCGAGAAGGTGGCGCGGCGCGGGCACCATATCATCCGCGAATACCGCATCGACCCGTTCGCACTGACCAAGGTGGAGCAGGTGATGACCACCAAGGTGGACACGGTGGCAGCGGAATTGACGCTGCACGGCGCGGCCGCACTGCTGACCGACCCGGCGACCCGGCATCCGAGCTTTCCGGTGGTGGACGCCGCGGGGCGGGTGCTGGGGGTGCTGGACCCGCCGGCGGTGCTGCGCTGGCGGCGGCGGGGGATCCATCGCGGCACCAGCATCGGCAGCATATTGGGGCCGACCAAGGTGGGGCCGACCAAAGTGCCGCTGGCCTATCCCGACGAGTTTCTCGACAGCCTGGCGGACCGGATGACGACGCTGAACGTGGCGCATATGCCGGTGGTGTCGCGCGAGGGGCAGAAGCTGGTGGGCTATGTGGGCTGGAAGGACCTGATGCGGGTGCGCACCCGGCGGCAGGTGGAGGAACGGCAGCGGATCACCTTCTTCCCGATGGGGCGGCACCCGGCGGCGCCGGTGACGGCCGAGGCGCCGGGCGGCAACGGCGACTCCTAGGCGCGGGTCAGGCCGGCGGCTGGCGGCTGGCGGCTGACCCGCCACTGCCAGAAGCACAGCGCCGGGGTGACCGCCAGTTCCATGCACAGGCCGAACAGCATCGGCAGCGGCGGCGCGCCATGCACCTCGATGCCGATCGCCCGGCCGAGGCCGCCGGCGAACACGATCGCGGTGAGCAGGCGGAAGGCGCCGCCGCGCCGCTCGATGCCGGGGATCAGCGCCCAGTAGGCCAGGCCGATGCCGAGCAACAGGCCGGACAGATAGCGGAAATGGCTGTCCAGCGCCGGGGCGCCGGCAAAACCGTGCTGCGCCATCGCCGGGCCGAGCAGCACCCCGGCCAGGCCGGCGCCGACCGGCACCAGGCCGCCGATGGCGATGGCGATTTGCAGGGCGCGGCGATTATTCAGCAGGCTGGTGGCGGGCAAGCGGGGGCGCAGGGTCATGCCGGCATCAAGCCCGAGTTTGGCGGCCGGCGCCATGGGGGCGGGCAAAAAGAAACCCCCCGGCTTGCGCGGAGGGGTCAAGGGTACAGGGAGGCTTCACGTCTGGGAGACCGAAAAAACACCGCTCGGCGGCGTTCCGCCCACGTTCCACGATCCGCACGTTGCGCAGATTTAGATACGGATTTCAACATTCTGGCGCAGGTAGAATGCAGGTGCAACGCGACTGGTCGCTTGCACTCGCATGTGCCACGGCATGTGCCACGCGGGGGACAACCAGTCCATTTTAGGAGATATTTCAGATGCCAGAGCTACCGCCTCTCGACACGCCCGTTCCCGCCGCTGACCCGGTCTCGGTTCCATGGAAATCCGCTGTTGCCGCAGGCAAGGCCAAAGGTGCGCGCTCTGTGCCGGGCGCTCGGCTGCCCCGGCAGGTGCGCAAACAGGCGTTGACCCAGCGGAAACTGGATGACCTCGCCCGGCAGCGCCTCGTGACTCCCATCGACTGCTCGGATAGCACCGTGACCGGCCTTGTGGCGCGCGTCCGCCCATCGGGAACAGTCAGCTATTTCTTTCGTTGGCGGGGTGGCGGAACGATCAATCGCATCAAACTGAAGGCGTCAACCCTTGACGAAGCGCGCAAACAGGCATTGGCGGCACGGAGTGGCCGTGCAATCGGCCGCGATCCTCGGGCGATGCCGGCCGCTCACTCGCAGGCGACATCGTTGACGGTGGCCGACGCTGTGCCGCTCTACTTGAAATCGCTGGAACGGAAGGGCAGGTCTCCCGCATATCTTGCCAACGTTCGTAGCATGTTCGCCAACCACGTGTTGCCCGACATCGGCCGGAAGCGCCTGATCGATCTGATCCGGACCGATGTCACCGATCTCTACGAGGCCATCGGAAAAAAGAAGTCGAACAAGACCAGGACGGCCGAGCGCACGGTCACCACGCTGCCGAACAGGGTTCATGTGCAGATTGTTGCGCTTCTAAACTGGGCGGCAAGGAAGGGCCATCTGCCAGACGGCACCATGCTGATGCTTGAGCGCCCTATCGGGGTCGAACCGAGCCAACGGCGCGAACGAGACGGCACCAAAATCGTGTTGCGTCTCGAACATCTGGCGCAAATCTGGCTCGCGGTGGCGGAGGAGCGGCTGCACGTCCGTCATCTGGTGCGACTGCTGCTACTCCTGCCATCGCGCCGACAGGAGATAACTGCCCTCTCATGGCCCGAAGTCATCGATCTGGCAGATGAGAAGCCCGTGGTCAGCCTGGATCGCACGACGTTCGATGGGCCGCGCCTTGATCTGCCGCCGGCTCGCATGAAGGGGCGGTAGAGGCAGACCGTTCCCCTCCCGCCACGAGCGGTGACGATGCTGCAAGAATTGCGCAACCGCCACGGCGCGGATGGGCAATACGTGTTCAGTGTCAGCGCGGGCCGAACCTCCTTCGCTGGCTGGCCCAACGTCGTCGAGCGGATTCGCGCGCGTTGTCCCGATCTCCCCCTCGGATGGAACGTGCATCTCTTCCGGACCGCTATCGTCACAGCAATGGGGAACATCCTTGATGCCGACGCCCTTGTAATCGCTCGCCTTCTACATCACTCGCCTGAAGCGAAGCTCGGCGTTACCGCGATCTATGATCGCAGCAGTCGTTGCCTCCCGATGCTCGCGACGCTGACCAAGTGGGAGGCACTTTTAATGGAAGCGGTCAGCGCAGAAGAGACCCGCCGCCGCAGCGCAGTAGCGATGGTGATCGGGATGATACCCTCGGAAAAAAATTCTTTGACACGACGAATGAAATAGACTCCGGTGCGGCGCGTCCGGTATTCTGCTCTTGCGTTGGTCCCCATCAACCCCCGTGGTTGATGCGAAATCTCTAATGGTCCAGGATTAAAAGCCGGAGATTACTCTGGCGGGACGCCATCAAATCCAGTGAGCGCAGGGCGTTCATATGGAGGCAACGACGTCGGAGCCGCGAGGCTCCTGAAACCTTGGATGCGGCCTATGCGCCGCGCAAGGAAGCCTGTGAGTGCCAATTCCAACCCCGACGGCAGCACTGCGCTGCTGGACTACACTTCGCTTCGACTTCGCAAGATCATCAGTAGCCGAACCACCCTCCACCGCTATCTGAAGCGCTCCGCCGATCAGAATCCGTTCCCCACCCCCTGCCGCCATACTGAGACGGGCCGGCGATATTGGTCGGAGAGGGACGTGCTGGCATGGGTAAAGCGCGAGCGAGAGCGCACGGTTATCAGCGCGGATTCAAAGCATCTTGTCCGCGACATGAATCCCGCTGTGTGGTCGCCGGGGCGGCCAAAACGCGGCATTTCTACCGAATTGGGTAATACAATATTCGATTCCACCAAATATATTCACACATTGAAAGAAATATAATAATGATATTAGATTTAAATAACATCGTTCAAATAATAGATAATATTACTACCAAAAAAATATCTTCCGTAGTATTTTTAATATTACATATGACCTTTTTAGCTGCTCTCGGGAGATATATTACCTGGGCGACGACCTCCCTTCCGTCTCGTTGCCGCTTTCCAAGATGGGCGAGTTCGGCCTCGTGATCACCCGCGCGCGCCCTCCGACTCCATCAGAACCGGACAGAGGTCGGAATTGGCTGTTCGCCACAGACGCCTATCTCTACGCCCTGGCCGCATCGATGGTCCCGCCTGACCCGCTTATCATAGTCCTGGACTATGATAAGCATCTACAGCAAGTGCAAGGAACGACAGCGCCGGCGCTTGACCTGGACTTGGAACTATACCTGGAAGACTATGGTGTCACCTACCAGTTCGCGTATGTGATGTACTCGGAAGGATGGACACCGGATGACGACGGGCCAATCCACTGGCGTGATCCGGATTTCGCGTGCGCCCTTGTGTTCGAGACCACAGAGGCCCGCGCGTTGGGCCTAATTACTCTCCCTTGAGAGCCATCTCCGCGCCGGCGCGACACCGGGGCGGGGCCTCACCATCCTGGGATGTCTGACATCCGCGGTTAGGCCCTGTTCGTCGGTAATCGTCGATACGTTCAGCCGCGAAAATCTGGCGCTGGCAGGTACCATGACGAAGGCCATCATGATGTCATCCGCGCCGGCGCTGAAAGACGCACAGCCTGAGCAGCCCAGCGAACCTGAGTCCGAGGCGACGCCCGCCACAACGGACCTACACCTATGCTAGAGCATGTCCGGGTCACCTTGGCTCATATCCGGCGTGCCGGATATAGTTTGC
>JBEPTZ010000012.1:0-55499 GCA_041691815.1 Rhodospirillales bacterium
GCGGCACCCGCCGCCGTGCGGCAGGCAGCCGGCCAACCGCTGGCCGCACTCGGCGACCCCGAGCGGCCCGAAGCCATCGCCGGCCTACTGCGCGGCGAAGGCGAGGCCGGCGGCGTCGTGCTGCGGCTGGCCGATGGCGGCGGAACACAGCTGCATCGCATCCGGCTCAACCCGCGAGCCGGTGGCGGCTGGCACGGCAGCGGCCGCGATATCACCGCCGAGACCGAAGCCGTCGCCCGCGCCGAAGCCGCCGAACACGCCCTTGAACGCGCCCGCCAACGCCTCGCCGAGCTGGTGCTGGAGCGCGACCGCGTGCTGTCGGCGGTCGGCCATGACGTGCGCACGCCGATGAGCAGCATCCTCGGCATCTGCTCGCTGCTGCTGGAAGGCGCGCTGGAGGACGAGCAGCGAAGCTGGATCACCCGCATCCGCGCCAGTTGCGAAACGCTGCTGGCGATGCTGAACGGCCTGCTGGAGATCGCCAGCCTCGATTCCGGCACCGCCACGCTGCATCTCGGCGAGGTCGATGTCGCCGACCTGGTGCGCGAAGTGACCCAGACGCTGACCCCGCAGGCCACCGACAAGGGCCTCGCGCTGGCGGTGCGCCAGGACGAGGCGCTGGCCGGGCTGTGGCTGACCGACCCGACCAGGCTGCGCCAGATCCTGTTCAACCTGGTCGACAACGCGATCAAATACACCGCCAGCGGCAAGGTGGAGGTCCGCAGCGCAGTGCTGTCCGGCGCCGACGGGCAGACCTCGCTCCGCATCACCGTCACCGACAGCGGCCCCGGCATCGCGCCGGAGGAGCGGGCGCGGATCTTCGACCGTTTCCGCCGCGGCGAGGGCGAGCGCCAGCATGGCGGCCTTGGCCTCGGCCTGGCGCTGTGCCGCGACATCGCCGGCCTGATGGGCGGCACGCTGACCGTGGAGAGCACGCGCGACGTCGGCAGCGAGTTCACCTTCGCCATCCCCGCCGAACGGGTGCCCGACCGCTACCAGCAGATGCCGTATGCCGGCCACAGCTGCGTCGTCATCGGCTTTGCCGGCGAACTGCAGCAGCGGCTGTCCGAGCGCCTCGCCGCCCTCGGCTTCGCGGTCGAGTATGCGCCGGACGGCTTCATCGGCTTCGGCCTCGCCGAGCGCACCGCCACCCAGCGTGGCATGCTCGATCTGGTGGTGCTGGACGGCGCACTGGCCGGCATGGACCCGGCCGGCCTCGCCCGCCGGCTGCAGGCGGCCGCCTTCGCCCGCACCGCGCGGATCCTCGCCGTCATCCCCGAGACCGGCGACACCGCCGGGCTGGCGGATATTGTCGACGCATCCATCCCGGCGGAGATCGGCTCGGCGGAAATCGCGCGCGCCGCCGGCCGGATGGTCGCCGACCGCTCGCCGCTGGCGGCGCTGGAAGCCGGCATGGCGGAGGCGGTCGGCAAGCGCGTGCTGATCGTCGAGGACAACAAGATCAACCAGGCGCTGCTGAGCGCCGCCCTGGCGCGGCAGGGCTTCACCACCTTCGTCGCCGATAATGGCGAGGATGCCATCCGTATCCTCGCTCCCGGCGGGTTCGACGCCGTGCTGATGGACATCCAGATCCCAGGAATCGACGGGCTGGAGACCACCCGCCGCATCCGCGCCGCCGACACCCCATCGCGCGCCATCCCGATCATCGCGCTGACCGCACTCAGCGGCGGTCTGCTCCGCCAACGCTGCGAGGCAGCCGGGGTCACCGCGCTTGCCGAGAAGCCGATCAACGCCGAACGGCTGGGCCATATGCTGCATACCTGGATCGCCCAGGGCGGCGTGCCGCAGCCGCCGGCGGCGAAGGACGCCATCGCCTTCCAGGATCGCGAGAATGCCAAATGGCTGGGCCATATCCAGCGCGGCTGGATCGCCCAGGGCGAAGCATCCCCCACGCCAGCCGAGGACGACGCCGCCGCGCTCGCCGACGAGGACGACGACGAAGAGGCCGTCGAGGTCTCCGATGCGTTCCTCGAATGCCTGGTTGCCGATGTCGGCCTCACACGCGCCCGCATGCTGGTGCAGACCTTCGGCCGCGATGCGATGGCGCGCAGCCGCCAGTTGCAGGAACTGCTGCCAGCCTGGGAAGCCGCCTCGATCACCACGATCTGCCACGACCTCGACGGGGTGGCGGCCACGCTCGGCGCGGTGGCGCTCAGCGAGTGCCTCGAGGCGCTGGCGGACGCCGTCAGGCGCGGCGCCAGGGACCAGGCCACACACCTGGCCGGACGGCTCGATGCGATCCTGGTCCCGACGCTGAGCATCCTGATGGCCCGGCTCACCGGCATGGAGAACCAGCCGCCCGGCCCCAACCCGAAGGCCGCCTGAGGCAAGCCTGCCGCCCCCTGTGCTTGCTGCCGGTGCGGCTACCGCTGCGGTGGTTCAGGGGGCGACAGGTTGCCCAACGCCGCGATCAGCGCCGCTGGTGTGCGCGCGGCCCTGATCGCGGCCAGCACGGCCGGGTCCCGCAGCCGACGCGAGGCGGCGGCCAGCCGGGCCAGATGCACCGCGTCGGCACCCTCCGGGCTGAGCAGCAGGAACACCAGGTCCACCGGCCGCCCGTCGATGGCATCGAAGGCGATCGGCCGGTCGAGCCGCGCGAAAAACCCGGCCGGTTCCGCCAGCCCCGGCAGCCGCGCATGCGGCACCGCGATGCCCGCCGCCGGTGCCGGTGGAGCCCAGCGCCTCGCGCGCCGCCAGCCGGCGGCCGATCTCCGCACCGTCGCGGCCCAGCGCCGCCGCCGCATGGCGGGCGAGTTCGGCCAGCAGTGCGGCCTTGTCAGCGGCGCGCAGGCCGGTCAGCAACTGGGTCATGGCGGTGGTCCATCATGCAGCGCCAGCCGGTAGCCGACGCCGGTTTCGGTGAGGATATGCCGGGGACGCTCGGGGTCGGCCTCGATCTTCTGCCGCAGTTGGCGGACATAGACGCGCAATTGCTGCACGTCGCCGCTGGCGCCCCATAATTTACCCAGCACCATCCGATGCGTCAGCACCTTGCCGGCATGCGCCACCAGCAGGGTCAGGATATCGTATTCACGCGGCGACAGATGCACCTCCGCCTCGCCCAGCCGCACGATCCGCCGCACCAGATCGACGCTGAGATCGCCGCTGCGGAACAGCGGCGGGGTGTTCTCGGCCTGCAACCGATGGCGCAGGGCGGCGCGCAGCCGGGCCATCAACTCGGCGATGCCGAACGGTTTGGTGACGTAGTCGTCCGCGCCGAGGTCGAGTGCCGCCACCTTGCCGCCCTCGGTTTCGCGCGAGGAGAGCACGACGATCGGCACCGCCGAGTTCTCGCGCAACCGGCGGATCACCTCCAGCCCGTCGATATCCGGCAGGCCAAGATCGAGCACAATGATATCAGCAGCTTGCGCGCGGTCCAGCGCCTCGGCGCCGGTGGCGGCCTCCTCGGTGCGGTAGCCCTCGGCCTGCAGGCTGGTGCGCAACAGGCGGCGGATCGCGGTCTCGTCGTCGACGATCAATACCAGCGGCGCCAGGGTCATGTCGGCAGCACCAGGGTGAACACCGCGCCGCCACCGGGCCGGGCGCCGGCGGTGATCCGCCCGCCCATCGCCGCCAGGAAGCCGCGGCAGATCGCCAGGCCGAGGCCGGTGCCGGCCGGGCGGCCATCGGCGGAGCTTGCGGCAACTCGATGAAAAGGCTCGAAAACCCGTTCCATCTCGGCTTTCGGGATGCCGGGGCCGCGATCCATCACGCGCAGGGTGACGCCGTTTTCGGCCACTGCCTGCACGGTGATCGCGCTAGCGGCGGGGGCGTATTTGGCGGCGTTGTCCAGCAGGTTGAACAGCACCTGCTCGAACAGCACCGGGTCCAGCCGGGGCAGCGGCAGGTCGGGCTGCAGGTCAAGGATCACCTCGTGTCCGGCCAGCATATCGGCGGCGCGGGCCAGCACGCTGCCGATCGCCTCGCCGATATCAACCGGCTCGCGGGAGGGGGTGATGGCGCCGGATTCGAGGCGGGTCATGTCCAGCAGATTGCCGACGAAGCGGCCCATACGGGCGGATTCAGTGGCGATTATGGCGGTTAAATCGCGCTGATTCTCGGCAGAAAGTGTCGATCCGTAGGTAAAAAGTGTGTCGGCGGCGCCGTGGATCGCCGCCAGCGGGGTGCGCAGATCATGCGACACCGAGGTCAGCAACGCGGCGCGGAGACGATCGGCTTCGGCGTGCATTCGAATGCGGTCGAGGTCCTCGACCAGCAGCACGCGCTCGATCGACACCGCCGCCTGGTCGGCCAGCGCGTCCAGCAGGCGGTGCTGGTCGGGGGTCAGGCGCGGGCCATCGAGGCCGAGCACGCCGAGGATGCCGCGGCCGGTGCGCAGCGGCAGGAACAGGCGCCGCGCGCCGGGCAGCGTATCGGAGCCGTGGCCGGCGGCGCGGTCGTGGCTCCAGCACCATTGCGCGGCGGCGAGATCGGCCGAATCGAGAGCATCTTCAGGGGGATAGCCGGCGCGCGGGGTGACGCGGCTGCGGTCGTCGTCGGGCAGCAGCAGCATCACCCGCAGCTTCAGCATCGCGGCGATCTGGTAGGCGGTGGCCCAGAGCAGGTCATCGAGCGAGCCGATGCCGGCCAGCTTGCGACTGAAGCCGTAGAGTTGCTCGGTGGTGCGGGCACGCTGGCGGGCGGCGAGCGCCTGGGCGCGGACCGCGGCGGCGAGGTTGCTGGCCAGGATCGCGGTGACCGCGAAGAAGAACAGCGCCACCACGTTCTCGGGTGCGGCGATGGTGAAGGTGTAGAGCGGCGGCAGGAACAGGAAGTTATAACTCATAACTGACAGCAAACAGGCGAACAGCGATGGCAGCAATCCGCCGATAATCGCCGTCGCCAGCACCGCGGTAAGGAAGGCCAGCGCGATGTTACCGACCGCCAGCACCTGTTGCAGCGCCACGCCGACCAGCGTCGCCGCCGCCACCAGCAGCACCGCCGCCAGATAGGGGCGGGCCGAAAGTTCTGGGCGGGTGCGGCGTTCGCCGGGCGAGGCGTGCGGCGCCACTGGTGCGATGTGGATCGGTAGGTCGCCGGCCGCCGCGGTGAGGCGGGTGGCGAGGGAGGGTCGCCACCAGTGGGTCGGGCCGGGGTTGCCGAGCACGATCTGGGTGGCGTTGTGTTCGCGGGCATAGGCCAGGATGTCGGCGGCGACATCGCGGCCGGGGATGGTGACCGCTTCGGCGCCGAGGCTTTGCGCGAGGCGCATGCTGGCGGCGATGCGGGTGAGTTCGGCTTCCGGCGCGCGCAGGGCGGCGGCGGTTTCGACATGCAGCGCGGTCCATGGGGCGCGCAGGCCGGCGGCCAGGCGGCTGGCGTAGCGGACCAGGGGTTCGCCGGCGCCGCGCCTGGTGATGCAGACCAGCACCCGCTCGCCAGCCGCCCAGGGGCCGCTGATGGCGTGCGCCTGCATGTGGTCGAGCAGTTGCGCGTCGACACGCTGGGCGGTGCGGCGCAGCGCCAGTTCGCGCAGGGCGGTGAGGTTGCCGATGGAGAAGTAGTTGGCCAGCGCCCGGCTGGCGGTTTTCGGCAGGTAGATGCGGCCTTCGCGCAGGCGCTGGAGCAGGTCCTGCGGCGTGAGGTCGATCAGTTCGATCTCGTCGGCGGCGTCGATGATGCCGTCCGGCACCGTCTCGCGGACGCGGATGCGGGTGATGCCGGCGATGACGTCGTTGAGGCTTTCGACGTGCTGGATGTTCAGCGTGGTCCACACCTCGATGCCGGCGGCGAGCAGCTCGGCCACGTCCATGTAGCGCTTCGGGTGGCGGCTGCCTTCGGCATTGCTGTGGGCCAGTTCGTCCACCAGCACCAGGGCCGGGTGACGGGCCAGGATGGCGTCGAGGTCCATCTCCGCCAGCGCCGGGTCGCCCTGCGCGGCGGGGCGGCGGGGGATGGTTTCCAGGCCCTCGGTGAGGGCGGCGGTTTCGGCGCGGCCGTGGGTTTCGACCACACCGATCACCACTTCCCCGCCTTCCCGCCTGCGGGCCTGGGCGGCGGACAGCATCGCCCAGGTTTTGCCAACGCCGGGGGCGGCGCCGAGGAAGATCTTCAGACGGCCTTGCCGCGACTCAAGCGCCGCCTGCTTCAGCAGCGCTTCGGGCGAGGGGCGGCCGTCGCGGTCGGCCATGGGTTATCCGCCCGCCAGCTTGTCCAGCGCCATGTTCAGCGCCAGCACGTTGACACGGGGTTCGCCGTAGAGGCCGAACAGCGGTTGCCGGACCTCGCCTTGCACCAATGCCTGCACCGCGGCATCGGACAGGTGGCGGGCCTTGGCCACCCGCGCCACCTGGAACAGCGCCGCCGCCGGCGAGATGTCCGGGTCCAGGCCGCTGGCCGAGGTGGTGACCAGATCGGCGGGGATCGGCAGGCCGGCCTGCACTGCCTCGGGGTTCTCGGCGCGCAGGCGGGCAATGTCGGCGGTGACGCGGGCGACCAGCGCCTTCGAGGTGGGGCCGAGATTGGAGCCGCCGGAATTATCGGCGTTGTACGGCGCGTCGACCGTCTTGCTAGCGTCCTTCGGGTCCGGTGCGGTGGTCGCCGAAGGGCGGGGGTGGAAATAGCCCGGCGCGGTGAAGTCCTGGCCGATCAGCCGCGAACCGATCACCCGGCCGCCCTGGATCACCAGGCTGCCAGTGGCCTGATCGGGAAACAGCACCTGGGCAAGGCCGGTAATGGCCAGCGGATAGGCCAGCCCGGTGAGCAGGGTCATCAGCACGACCATCATCACGGCGGGGCGGATATATTTGAGCATCTGATGGTCTTTTTAGCACAAAGGAAAGAAGGACAGGAAGAGCGGGGCGCTGCCCCGCACCCCGCCAAGGGCCGGGCCCTTGGAACCCATCCATGAGGTCCAGGGTCTCGGACCCTGGCGGGGCGCGGGGCAGAGCCCCGGCTTGCTTTTCACGCCAACCCCAACCCGCTGATCGCCAGATCAATCAACTTGATGCCGATAAACGGCGCGGCGAGGCCCCCAAGTCCGTAGATCAGCAGGTTGCGGCGGAGGAGTGCGGCGGCGCCGATGGCGCGGTAGGGCACGCCGCGCAGGGCGAGTGGGATCAGCGCGATGATGATCAGGGCGTTGAAGATGATGGCGGAGAGGATGGCGCTTTGCGGGGTGGCCAGGTGCATCACGTTCAGGGCGGCCAGTTGCGGGTAGAAGGCGAGGAACATGGCGGGGATGATGGCGAAGTATTTGGCGACGTCGTTGGCGATCGAGAAGGTGGTCAGTGCGCCGCGGGTCATCAGCAGTTGTTTGCCGATCTCGACGATCTCGATGAGTTTGGTGGGATCGCTGTCGAGGTCGACCATGTTGCCGGCCTCGCGGGCGGCGACGGTGCCGGTGTTCATCGCCACGCCGACATCGGCCTGGGCGAGGGCGGGGGCGTCGTTGGTGCCGTCGCCGCACATGGCGACCAGCTTGCCTTGGGATTGTTCGGCGCGGATCAGGGCGAGTTTGGCTTCCGGGGTGGCCTGGGCGAGGAAGTCGTCGACGCCGGCCTCGGCGGCGATGGCGGCGGCGGTGTTGGGGTTGTCGCCGGTGATCATCACGGTGCGGATGCCCATGCGGCGCAGCTCGGCGAAGCGTTCGCGGATGCCGCCTTTGACGATGTCCTTCAGGTGGATGATGCCGAGCAGGGTGGCGCCGTCGGCGACCGCGAGCGGGGTGCCGCCGGCCTTGCCGATGCGCTCGGCGATGGCGGCGGCTTCGGCCAGGGCGGCGGCGGGGGTGGCGGGGTTGAGTGTTTGGACGTGGGCGAGCACGGCGTCGACAGCACCTTTGCGGATCTGACGGTTGGGCAGGTCGATGCCGCTCATGCGGGTTTGCGCGGTGAACGGGATGAAGCTTGCGGCGGGGCTGGCGGTGGCGCGCAACTGGTAGCGGTCCTTGGCGAGGACGGTGATGGAGCGGCCTTCGGGGGTTTCGTCGGCCAGGGAGGAGCGTTGGGCGGCTTCGGCCAGGGCGGCTTCGGTGATGCCGGCGAGGGGGAGAAATTCGCTGGCCTGGCGGTTGCCCAGGGTGATGGTGCCGGTTTTGTCGAGCAGCAGGGTGTCGACATCGCCGGCGGCTTCCACCGCGCGGCCGGACATTGCCAGCACGTTGAAGCGCACCAGGCGGTCCATGCCGGCGATGCCGATGGCTGAGAGCAGGGCGCCGATGGTGGTGGGGATGAGGGTGACGAACAGCGCCACCAGCACCAGCACCGAGAGTTGGCCGCCGGCATAGGCGGCGAACGCCGGCAGGGTGGCGACCGCCAGCACGAAGATCAGCGTGAGGCCGGCGAGCAGGATGTTGAGCGCGATCTCGTTGGGGGTTTTCTGGCGCGAGGCGCCTTCGACCAGGGCGATCATGCGGTCGAGAAAAGTGTTGCCCTGGGCTGCGGTGATGCGGATGCGCAGATGGTCGGAGACCACCTGGGTGCCGCCGGTGACGGCCGAGCGGTCGCCGCCGGCCTCGCGGATGACGGGGGCGGATTCGCCGGTGATGGCGGCTTCGTTGACGGCGGCGACGCCCTCGATGACTTCGCCGTCGCTGGGGATGATGGCGCCGGCGGCGACTTGCACGATGTCGCCCTGGCGCAACGCGGCGGCGGGGACGGTTTCGGTGCTGCCATCGGGGCGCAGGCGGGTGGCCTGGGTTTCGCTGCGGGCGTGGCGCAGGCTGGCGGCCTGGGCGCGGCCGCGGCCTTCGGCGACTGCTTCGGCAAAGGTGGCGAAGATCAGGGTGAACCAGAGCCAGAGGTTGATCTGGATGGCGAAACCGGGGTGCGGGCGGGCTTCGAGCAGGTCGCGGATCAGCAGGATGGTGGTGAGGATGGTGACGATCTCGACGACGAACATCACCGGGCTGCGCCACAACAGGCGCGGGTCGAGCTTGCGGATTGCCTGGGTGAAGGCGGGGAGCAGGATGGCGGGGTCGAGCATGGCGGCGGATTGGCGGGGCATGGGAGGTCTCGCTCAGAACAGGGTGCCGGCGTGCATCGCCAGGTGCTCGACCAGCGGGCCGAGGGCGAGGGCCGGGAAGAAGGTGAGGCCGCCGACGATCAGGATGACGCCGATCACCAGGCCGGCGAACAGGCCGGTGTCGGTGGGGAAGCTGCCGGCCGAGGCGGGGGCGGCGGTTTTGGCGGCGAGGCTGCCGGCGATGGCCAGTGCCGGGATGATGACGAAGAAGCGGCCGATCAGCATGGCGATGCCAAGGGTGGTGTTCCAGTATGGCGTGTTGGCGGAGAGGCCGGCGAAGGCGCTGCCGTTGTTGCCAGCGGCCGAGGTGTAGGCGTACAGCGCCTCGGAGAAGCCGTGCGGGCCGGCACTGGCAAGTGCGGAGGTGCCTGCGGGGAGGATTGCGGCCAGCGCGGTGAAGCCGAGGATGGCCAGCGGCAGGCAGAGAATCGCGAGCATGGTCAGCTTGATTTCGCGGGCCTCGATCTTCTTGCCGAGATATTCCGGGGTGCGGCCGACCATCAGGCCGGCGACGAACACCGCGATGAGGGCGAACAGCAGGAAGCCGTAGAGGCCGGAGCCGACGCCGCCGAAGATGATCTCGCCGAGCATGATGTTGACCATCGGCACCAGGCCGCCGAGCGGCATGAAGCTGTCATGCATGGCGTTGACCGCGCCGCAGGAGGCGTCGGTGGTGACGGTGGCGAACAGCGCGCTGGCGGCAATGCCGAAGCGGAGTTCCTTGCCCTCCATGTTGCCCATGGTGGGGGACATGCCGGCGGCGACCAAAGCGGGATTGGGTTGGGCCTCGGCGTGGTAGAGGGTGGCGGTGCCGAGCAGGAACAGCAGGGCCATGGCGGCGAAGATCGCCCAGCCCTGGCGCGGGTTGCCGACCATGCGGCCGAACATGTTGGTGAGGGCGGCGCCAAGCGAGAAGATGCAGAGCATCTGCACCAGGTTGGTGAGGGCAGTGGGGTTCTCGAACGGGTGGGCGGAGTTGGCGTTGAAGAAGCCGCCGCCATTGGTGCCGAGCATCTTGATGGCTTCCTGCGAGGCGACCGGGCCGATGGCGAGAGTTTGCGCGGCACCTTGCAGGGTGGTGGCGTGGATGGTGGCGGCGAGGGTTTGCGGCACGCCCTGCCAGACGAAGAACAGGGCGACCAGGATGCTGGCAGGTAGCAGCACATAAAGGGTGATGCGGGTGAGATCGACCCAGTAGTTGCCGAGGGATTTGGCGGATCGGCGGGCGAAGCCGCGCACCACGGCGACGGCGATGGCGATGCCGGCGGCGGCGGAGAGGAAGTTCTGCACGGTGAGGCCGGCCATCTGGGCGAGGTTGCCCATGGTGGTTTCGCCGGCATAGCTCTGCCAGTTGGTGTTGGTGAGGAAGCTGATCGCGGTGTTGTAGGCGAGGTCCGGACTGAGGGCGGGCTGGCCGGCGGGGTTGAGCGGCAGCACCGCCTGCAGCCGCAGCAGCGCGTAGAGGGCGGCGAAGCAGGCGGCCTTGAAGCACAGCATGGCGAGCGCGTAGGCCTGCCAGCTTTGCTCGTGCCGCGGGTCGATGCCGCAGAGCGCGTAGATGGCGCGCTCGAGCGGGCGCAGGAAGCTGATCTCGCCTTGCACGACGCGGGTGAGGTAGCCGCCGAGCGGGCGGGTGAGGGCGAGGATGAGGGCACTGAACAGGGCGATCTGCGCCCAGCCGGTGAGGGTCATGCTAGAAGCGCTCCGGGCGGACCAGCGCATAGATCAGGTAGCCGAGGATGCCGAGCGTGACCGCGGCGCCGAGCGCGAGATCGAGGGTCATGGCGGGCTACAGCTTCTCGCAGAGCAGGACGTAGCCGAGGCAGGCGGCGAATCCGCCGAGGCCAAGGGCGAGGTAGAGGATGTCGTGCATGGCGTGGTGCCTCCGGTGCGTGTCACCTGGAGGCAGAGTGCGGATCAGGGCATAGGAATGCGATATCGCCGGACGCCGCGCGGCATAGGAATTTCATAGGTGCGGGCTGGCTGGTGGCGCGGGCGGCGGTGGCGGGCGGTTGGCGGAAGGCGGCGAAATCTGCCGCGCGGCCGGGGCGGAACGACAGAAGCTGCCGTCGCGGCGTCGGCTTCGCTACATCATGCGGCGCAATCAGCGCCAGGCTGCGCGACATCACGCACTCCAGGGAGACCAGCCATGAAGCTTACCGATTTCCGCGTTCTCACCTTCGACTGCTACGGCACGTTGATCGACTGGGAGAGCGGCATCTACACCGCCCTGCAACCGCTGCTGAGCCGCAGCGGATGTGGATTGGGGCGCGAGGCGGCGCTGGCGGTGTACGCCGGCCACGAGGCGGCGCAGGAGGACGAGACGCCCGGCATGATTTATTCCGAGTTGCTCGCGGTGGTGCATCGGCGGCTGGCGGCGGAATGGGGGGCGGCGACCACGCCGGCGCAGGATGCCGCGTTCGGCGCCTCGGTGCCGGACTGGCCGGCCTTCGCCGACAGCCAGGGCGCGCTGCAATACCTGAAGAAATACTACAAGCTGGTGATCCTCTCGAATGTCGATCGCGCCAGCTTCGCCGGCAGCAACCGGCGGCTGGGGGTGGAGTTCGACGCCGTCTACACCGCGCAGGATATCGGCAGCTACAAGCCGAACCCGGCGAACTTCCAGTATCTGCTGGACCATCTTGGCGCATTGGGGTTTGGCCGCGCCGATATTCTGCACACCGCGCAGAGCCTGTTTCACGACCACAGCCAGGCGCGCAAGTTCGGGCTGTCCGGCGCCTGGATCGATCGGCGGCACGACCTGGAAGGCTGGGGGGCGACACCGCCGGCGCCGGACGCGGCGGGCTATGATTTCCGCTTCACCAGCCTGGCGGCGATGGTGAAGGCGCATCAGGACGAACTGCGCCGCTGAGTTTCGCCGGCGGCGGCCCGGCGGTGCTGGCGCGCTCGGCGAGGGTGAAACCGACATCGATGCTGCGCGTCGCCACCGCCTCGCCGGCCAGCCGACGCAGCACCAGTTGGGCGGCCAGCTGGCCCATGCGGTAGCCGGGGATGCGCGCGCCGGAGATCGCCGGCACCGCCTGGTCGGCCAGTTCCAGGTCGCCCAGCCCGGCGATCGCCAGCCGGCCAGGGACATGCCAGCCGCGCCGCTGGGCGGCGAACAGCGCGCCGACCGCGAAGGTGTCGCCGCTGCAGAACACCGCGTCCAGATCGGCGGCGCGGGCCATCAGGCTGGCCAGCGCCGCGTCGACGTCGGCGAGGCTGGTGGGAAACGGCAGTTCGACGAACAGGTCGTCGGCCAGCCCGGCGGCGCGCACCGCGTCGAGAAAGCCGCTGCGCCGCCGCCGACCGCGCGCATTGCCGCTGAGCGGGCCGCAGATCATGCCGATGCGGCGCCGGCCGGTGGCCACCAGATGGGCGGTGGCGGCGCGGGCGGCGGCGCGGTTGTCGAAGCCGACATTCATGTCCACCGGGCGGCGGGTCAGCGTCCAGGTTTCCACCACCGGCACGCCGCAACGCTGCAGCAGCGCGCGCGAGGCCGGCGCGTCCACGATGTCGGCCAGGATCACCGCATCGGCGCGGCGGCCGAGCAGCGAGGTGAGCAGCGCGGTTTCGTTGTCGCCGGACAGGTTGCGGTCGCCCAGCACGCAGTGCAGGCCGGCAGTCAGCAGCGTGTCGGAAATGCCGCGAATGGTGCCCATGAAGGCCGGCGTCGCCAGCGACGGTACGACGATGGCCACCTGGCCGGTGCGCACCGAGGCGAGGCTGCCGGCAACCAGGTCGGGGATGTAGCCCAGCCGCGCCGCCACCGCCTGCACCGCCGCGCGGGTGGCCGGCGCCACCAGGGCGGGCTGGCGCAGGGCACGCGAGACGGTGGCCGGGGAGACGCCGGCGGCGGCGGCGAGTTCTTCCAGGCGCGGGCGGCCGGAGGCTGGGCGGGGGCGGCGAGTCAAGGAAGCAGCGCTTTTTTGCAAAAAAGCGCGCAAAAAACTTCATCCCTTGGGACTCGGAGACGCGGCGCCACCGAGACCAAATGGATGAAGTTTTTTTGCTTCTTTTTGTTCACAAAAAGAAGACTTCGCTTAGCTGTACACTGGCTTGGTACCCGGCACCGGCGAAAACCCGAAGCTGCCCTTGGCGATGATCGCGGCGCGGCCACCATGCGCTGCGATCCGTTCGGCCTGGTCGCTGCGGGCCAGCCGGTCGACCGCCTCGGGGTTGACCACGCGGCGAAGCTGCGCCTCGCAATCGGCCACCACGCCGGCATAGCCGGGATGGGTGCCGAGGTCGTGCGCCTCCAGCGGGTCGGCGGCGAGGTCGAACAGTTGCGGCCGCATGCCGACGTAATGCACGTATTTGAAGTCGCCGTGGCGGATCATGAAGGCGCCGGTGGCGGCGCCGGCGGCGTGGTATTCGCTCATCACGGTGCGGGCCGGCTGGGTGCCCTTGATCACGTCGAACAGGGAATGGCCGGGCAGGCCGGCATCGTCGGGGTTGGGGGCGGCGCCGACGCCGTGCAGGATGGTCGGGAAGCCGTCGACCAGCGAGACCGGCGCGCGGCAGACATGGCCCGCCGGGATCTCCGGGCCGGCCATGATCAGCGGCACGCCGGCGGAGTCTTCATACATGGTCGATTTGCCCCACAGGCCACGGGCGCCGAGATTATCGCCGTGATCGGAGGTGTAGATCACCCGGGTGGTGGCGAATAATCCGGTTTCCTCCAATGCAGCCAGGATGCGGCCGACATTATGGTCGAGGAAGGAGACCAGGCCGAAATAGGCGGCGATGGCGCGGCGCAGGCGGGGTTCGTCGAATGCCTTGTCGTAGACCATGCATTCGCGAATGGCGGCGATGAACGGATGGTCGGGCCGGTCGGCGGTGGCGTACTGGTCGGGCCAGGGGATGTCGGCTTCGGGGTAGAGATCGTACCATTCCGGCCGGGCGATCAGCGGGAAATGCGGGCAGACCAGCGAGACGAACAGCACCCAGGGCTTGCCGCCGGCGGCCGTGGCGCGCGCGCGCAGCCAGTCGGCGGCGGCGCTGGTGATGCGGTCGTCGTAGCCCTGGTAGGAGCTGTCGCCGCGCCCGGCTTCCTGGGCCAGCTTGAGGGCCGCCTCGCGCACCGGCAGTTCGTCGCGCAGCAGGCCAAGCAGGTCGCCGACGCCGTCCACCACATGCAGCGGCATGATCTCCTCGTCGAAGCCGTTGCGATCGTCGGCGCTGCGGAAATGCAGCTTGCCGATCGAGGTGGCGTGGTGGCCGGCCTGCTGCAGCCGGTGGCCCCAGCTTGGCAGCGAGCCGTCATAGGGGATAGCGTTGTCCCAGAAGCGCGCCTGGTGCACCCAGCGGCCGGTGGCGAAGCTGGCGCGCGATGGCACGCAGATCGGCGAGTTGCAGTAGGCGTCGGTGAAGTCCACGCCGCGCGCCGCCAGCCGGTCGAGATTGGGGGTCTTGATCATCGGGTGGCCGTGGCGGCCGAGCACGCGGCGGTTGTGCTCGTCGGACATGATGAACAGCAGGTTGCGCGGGGGCAGAGCGTCACTCATGGCATTCTCCGGGGTTGCGTCAGGCGAGGGCGATACAGCGGTTCGGGGCGGCAGCGAGCCACACCGTGGCGCCGGCGGCGAAGCTGGTGCCGCGCGGCGCCTGGGCGCGCAGCACCACCGGGCCGGCTTGCAGGCGGTATTCCAGCACGCTGCCGAGCAGGGTGCTGTCCAGCACGGTGGCGCACAGGCTGTTGCCGGCGGCGGCGGGGGCGGCGGGCAGGATCGCGAGATCTTCCGGGCGCAGCATCAGGGTTACCCGATCGCCGGGTTGGGCGGCGTGGTGCAGGCCGGCGGTGAAGCGGGCGCCGTCGGCCAGCAGAACCTGGCACTGGTCGCCCTGTACCTGCTCGACACGCGCCTCCAGCAGGTTGGCGGCGCCCATGAAGTCGGCGACGAAGCGGTTGGCCGGGCGCTCGTAGATGTCGAGCGGCGGGCCGTATTGTTGCAGCGTGCCGCCCTGCATGACGGCGATGCGGTCGGACATCGCCAGCGCCTCGCCCTGGTCGTGGGTGACGTAGACGAAGGTGATGCCGGTGCGCTGCTGCAGGTCTTTCAACTCGCGGCGCATGCGTTCGCGCAGCTTGGCGTCCAGGTTGGACAGCGGTTCGTCGAGCAGCAGGATGCCGGGGCGGATCACCAGCGAGCGGGCCAGTGCCACGCGTTGCTGCTGGCCGCCGGACAGGGCTGAGGGGGAACGCGGGCCGGCGCCTTCCAGGCCGACGATGGCCAGCATCTCCTCGACCCGCCGCCTGGTTTCGGCGGCGGCGACGCGCTGCATCGACAGGCCGAACGCGACGTTGTCGAACACGCTCATATGCGGCCACAGCGCGTAGGTCTGGAACACCATCGCCATACCGCGGCGTTCCGGCACCACGCAGTCTTGCGGGGTCGAGAGGGTGGCGCCGTCGACGGTGATGCGGCCGCGGTCGGGGGTCATGAAGCCGGCGAGCAGGCGCAGGGTGGTGGTTTTGCCGCAGCCGGAGGGGCCGAGCAGGGTGACGAACTGGCCGTCCTCGATGACCAGGTCGAGCGCCTGCAGGGCGGCGATGCCGGCGAAGTCCTTGCCAAGGCCAGTGATGTCGATCCGCGCCATGCCTGCTCCCTCAGCCGGTTGCCGATGCGGTGCCGACGCTGGTGCGGCTGCGCGCCGACAGCGCCTGCAGCAGCAGCAGGGCGACCAGGATGATGCCGATCAGCACCACCGACAGCGCCGCCACCACTTCAAGCTGCCCCAGGTCGTTGAGACGGTAGATCGCCACCGAGATCGTCTCGGTGCCGCTGGAATACAGCAGGATGGTCGAGGAGAGTTCGGACAGCGACGGGATGAACACCAGCAGCCAGCCGAGCAGCAGGCTCGGCCGGATCAGCGGCAGCAGGATACGGCGGATTGACGCCACCCAGCCGGCGCCGGTGATGCGGGCGGCCTCCTCCAGCGAGGCATCGACCTGGCGCAACGCGACGTTGGCGCTGCGGGCGGCCAGCGGAATGGCGCGGGCGATATAGGCGACCAGCAGAATCCAGATGGTGCCGTAGAGCACCAGCGGCGGATGGATGAAGGCCTGCAGCAGCGCCACCGCCAGCACCGTGCCGGGCAGGCCGAGCGGCAGGATGGCCAGGAAGTCGAGCGCGGTGCGGCCGCGCAGTCTGGTGCGCAGGTCGAGATAGGCGACCGTGACGCCGATCAGCACTGCGACAGTGGCGGCGGCGGTGGCGAGTTTCAGGCTGTTGAGCAGGCCGCGCACCGCCGTCTGGTTGTCGAACAGCGCGGCCTGGAAATGCGCCAGCGTCAGGTTGTCCAGCGTTGGCGCCTGGGTCCATACCTTGCTGACGGCGGCCAGCGCCAGCACCGCCACCGGGGCGACGGCGGCCAGCAGCAGCGGCAGCAGCAACAGCAGGCCGAGCGGCCAGCGCCAGGCGCCGAGCGCCCAGCGGGCCGGCCGCACGCCCTTGCCGCCGACCGTGACGTAGCTGCGGCGGCCGAGGTAGAGTCGTTGGGCGGCCAGCCCGGCGACGGTCAGCACCACCAGCACCAGCGACATCGCCGAAGCCTCGGCGTAGCGGGGCGGATAGGAACTGATGGCGCCGAAGATGCGGGTGGGCAGGTAGACCAGTTGCGCCGGCAGCCCGAGGATGGCCTGCGGGCCGAACAGCGCCATCGAGGCGACCCCGGCGAGCAGCCCGCCGCCGGTGATCGCCGGGGCGACCAGCGGCAGGGTGACGCGCCGCAGCACCGCCCAGCGGCTGCCGCCGAGCATCCGGGCCGCCTCCTCCATCGCGCCGTCCACCGAGGCCAGCGCCTCGCTGATGAGGAAATACGGGATCGCGAACACATGCAGCGAGATGACGAACACCACGCCGTAGCCGGTGAAGATGTTGAAACCGGGCAGCCCGGCCCAGGCCAGCGCCCGGTTGATGTGGCCGGCGTTGGGGCCGAGCAGGATGATATAGGCGACCGCCGTGAGATAGGGCGGCAACACATAGGCCAGCCCGGCCAGCGCGTTCAGCACCCGGCGCAGCGCCACATCGGTGCGCGCCGTGGCGAAGGCCAGCGGCACCGCGATCAGCAGGCTGCACACCCCGACGCCCAGCGCCAGCACGACGGTATTGACCATCGGCATCACGTTGGCCGCGCGGGTGAAGCTGCGGGTGAAACCGGCCAGCCCGAAGCCGCGCGGCAGGCCGAAGGCGCCCAGCACCAGCCACAGCAGCGGGTAGGCGACGAACAGCAGCAGCGCCGCCACCCCCAGGCCGAGCACCAGGCGCTGCGGGTTCAGCCGGGCGCGCCGCGCGATCGGTGCGGCCGGCGTCAGGATCAGCCGCCCCACTCGCCGCCGAAGATGCTGGTCAACCGGTCGAGAATGTCGGCGCGCTGGGTGAACAGCTTCTGGTTGTCCGGCACGATCAGCTTGAGGCTGGAGAGCGGCGGATTGCCCTTCGGCGGCGCCACGTCGGCACGGCTGGAATACTTGCCGCCATCGGCCAGCAGCGCCTGCCCGGCCGCCCCCATCCACCAGTCGTAGAACAGCGCGCCGGCGTTCGGGTGCGGGGCGGCGGCCGGCAGCCCGACCGCGCCGAGTTCGGTGGGCACACCTTCGGCGGGGAAGCAGTAATCGGTGGCCTTGCCCTGCAGTTTCGAGCGCCAGGCGATGTTGTCGTTGGTAAGAAACCCGGCGCTGCGCTCACCGCTTTCGATGATCTGGGTCATCACCTGCGGCGAGGTCAGCCGCAGCGGCTTGAGCGCCGCGTAGCGTTCCAGCAGCTTCCAGCCGAACGCGGTGGCCAGCGTGTAGAGCCGCGGCGCGCCGTCGCCGTTGCTCGACGAGAAGAACGCCAGCTTGCCCATGAAGCGCGGGTCGGCGAGGTCTTCCCAGTGCGCCGGCGTCGGCACCGCGTTGGCGGTGTTCCACTGGATCACCGCCTGGGTCAGCCGGTCGGCCACCCACATGCCGTCGGGGTCTTTGAGGTTGGCGGCGACGGTTGCGGTGGCCGGCGAATCATAGGCGCGCAGCAGCTTGCGCTGCTTCATGGCGAGGAAGGCGCCGATATCCGAGGCATCGACAATGTCGGCGCGCACCTGCCCGGCATCGGCCTCGGCCAGCAGCTTGGCGGTCACGTCAGCCGAGCCGCCGCGATAATATTCCACCTTGATGCCGTACTGCGCGGTGAACGGCTTGATGACGGCGTCGACGATCTTGGTGTCGAGGCTGGTGTAGAGCATCACCTTGCCCTCGGCCTTGGCCTTGGCGACGTCGGCGCCGGTGGCCGCGCGGGCCGGGCGCCAGCCGCCGCCGGCGACCGCGGCGGCTGCGATCAGGCCGCCCAGCCGGCGCCGGGTGATCGGGGTCGTGATCCGCGTGCGTTGCATGCCGCCTCCCTGGCGGGCGGCCGATTTTGCATCGGCAGTCCCGCGTTGCTGGCCCGCGCCAGTGGGGCGCGTGCGGTGCAGATGCATCAATGAAAGCGCATTCATTCGACCCGCGTCAAGTGCCGGCGCCGGCGACCGGTGGTGTTTCACCGCGATGGCGGCAGCGGGGTTCTCATCGCCGTCGGTCGGTGCGAGGCTGCGCGGTCGCTTCACGCGCCCTGCATGAAAGCCGCCGCCATGTCCGTCCTCGACCGCTTCCGGCTCGACCGCAAACGCTTCTTCATCACCGGCGGCAGCCGTGGCCTGGGCCGCGAGATGGCGTTGGCAATGGCAGGCGCCGGGGCCGACGCGGTGCTGGTCGGCCGCGATGGCGACAGCCTCGCGCACACGGCGGCCGATATCCGCGCCCTCGGCCGGCAATGCTGGACCATCCAGGCCGATGCCGGCACCCCGGATGGCTGCACCCGCGCCTGCGAGCAGGCGTTGGCGCTGGGGCCGATCGACATCCTGCTCAACAATATCGGCGGGCGGCGGGTCAACGTGCCGATCGAGGACGAGCCGCTGGAGGTCTGGCGCGAGATGCTCGACCTCAACCTGACCAGCACGTTTCTCTGCACCAAGCTGATCGGCGGCGCGTTGCTCGCCCGCGGCGCCGGCGGCCGGGTGATCAATACCGCCTCGATCAGCGGCCTGATCGCCAATCGCGGCATCGGCGGCCGGCATTACGAGACCGCGAAGGCCGCGGTGATCCAGTTCACCCGCGCGGTGGCGGCCGACTGGGCGCCGCGCGGCATCACGGTGAACGCCATCCTGCCCGGCATGTTCATGACCGAGCCGAACCAGCGCTGGGCGCGCGACAACCCGGCGATGATCGCCGCCAGCAAGACCCAGATCCCGAGCGGCGATTTCGGGCAGCCGGAAGACCTGGGGCCGCTGGCGGTATATCTGGCCAGCGACGCCTCACGCTACATGACCGGCGCGGCGCTGGTGATCGATGGCGGCTATACGCTGTGGTGAGCGACCGGCAGGGAGCAACGGCATGAAGATCATCGAGGTCCGCACCTACGTGCTGGAGGCGGCGCTCGCCGAGCCGTTCGCCTATTCCCAGGCGTGGTACGAGCGGCGCGGCGCGCTGCTGGTGGAGATTGTCGGCGAGGACGGCAACAGCGGCTGGGGCGAGGCGTTCGGCCCGCCGCGGCTCACCGCCGCCATCGTCCAGCATTACCGCCCGCTGCTGCTCGGCGCCGACGCGCTGGCGACTGAGGCGCTGTGGCAGGCGCTGTACAACATGCTGCGCGACCACGGCCAGAAAGGCCTGCCGATCGAGGCGCTGAGTGCCGTGGACATCGCGCTGTGGGACCTCAAGGGCCGGCATCTCGGCCTGCCGGTGCATTGCCTGATGGGTGGCCCGCTGCGCAGCCGGGTGCAGACCTATGCCACCGGCTTCTATCGCAAGCGGACTGGCGATCCGATGCATTACCTGCTGGCCGAGGCGCAGCAGCGCATCGCCGAGGGCTTCAGCGGCATCAAGCTGAAGCTCGGCTTCGGGCTCGATGACGACGTGCGGCTGTGCCACGCGGTGCGCCGCGCGCTGGGCGATCAGGTGATGATCATGGTCGACGCCAACCACGCCTATGACGCGGTCGCGGCGATCCGGCTGGGGCGGCGCATCCAGGAGCTCGACATCACCTGGTTCGAGGAGCCGGTGCCGCCGGAGGACCTCGGCGGCTATCGCCAGGTGGCGGCCGCACTCGATATCCCGATCGCCGGCGGCGAGGCGGAGTTCACCCGCTGGGGCTTCCGGGCACTGGTCGCCGAGCGGACGATGGACATCCTGCAACCGGATGTGTGCGCCGCCGGCGGCATCTCGGAATGCAAGAAGATCGCCGACATGGCCAGCGCGTTCGGCATCCGGGTCAACCCGCATGTCTGGGGCACCGGGGTGGGGTTGGCGGCCTCGCTGCAACTGCTGGCGACCTTGCCGCACAACGCGCCGGGACTGCTGCCGCAGGAGCCGCTGCTGGAATTCGACTGCTCGGAGCATCCGGTGCGGATGGCGGTGCTGCAGGCGCCGATCGTGCAGCGCGACGGCTGGGTGGAGGTGCCGCAGGGGCCGGGGCTGGGCATCGAGATCGACCGCGCGGCGCTGGAGCGGTTCCGCGTGCCGTGACGGCGGCCGACGCTCGTTGAAATCCGCCTAGAGCGTGTCATGAACTTGGTTGACGCTGGATCGAAGCGGAAGGAAGAGAAGAACGTTCTTTTTTCAAAAAAGAACCAAAAAACCTTCGTCCTGGGCTTCGCCCGCGCTGGCACCATGATGCCAGCGCGCGCAGCCGCGTAGCGCGGATGAAAAGTTTTTTTGCTTCTTTTTGTTCACAAAAAGAAGACTCTTCCTTTCTGACCTTCGCTAAAGTGCATAACACGCTCCTTGCCGCCTGCGGTGTGATGGCCGAAGCTGACCGCCGCATGGACCTGCGCCAGCTGGAATACTTCGTCGCCATTGCCCGCCACCGCAGCATCACCGCCGCGGCGATGGCGTTGCGTGTGGCCCAACCGACTGTCTCCAAAAGCCTGCATCTGCTGGAAACCGAACTCGGCGTGGCGTTGTTCGTGCGGCTGCCGCGCGGCGTGGAACTGACCGCCTATGGCAGCAGCCTGCTGCACCATGCCGAGCAGATGCGCCTGCAGATGCGCGACGCGCTGGGCGAACTGGATGCGCTGCGCGGCGGCCGGCTTGGCCAGGTGGTGGCCGGCGCCGGGCCGGCCTGGCTGCGGCGGCACCTGCCGCTGGCGGTGGCCCGCGCGCTGGCGACGCATCCGTTGCTACGGGTGCGGGTGGTCGGCGGGTTCGACGATGCGCTACTGCGCGCGCTGCGCCAGGGTGAACTGGATTTCGTGGTCGCCGAATTGCCCGACGAGAATGCGGTGGCCGACCTGGAGGTCACCTCGCTCACCGAGGACGAACTGCGGGTGTGCTGCGCGCGCGACCATCCGCTGGCCGGCCGGCAGGGCCTGACCCTCACCGACCTGCTGGGCCACCCCTGGGTGCTGCCGCCGCCGGCGACCCGGGCGCGGCATCGGCTGGAGGCGCTGTTCATCAGCGCCGGGCTGCCGCCGCCGGTCCCGGCGGTGGAGAGCGAGTCGATGCAGTTTCTGATGGCGCTGCTGGCCGAGATGCCGGCGCTGACCTACACCACGGCGGCCACAATGTGCCTGCCGGATACCGCCGGCCTGCAGGTGCTGGATGTGCCGGCGCTGCATGCCGCCCGCCGCGCCGGCATCATGCAGCGCCGCGCCGCCTTCGTGACGCCGGCGACCCAGGTGGTGATCACCGCGTTGCGGCAGATCTGCGCCGAGGATCCGCGCAACTGACGCCATGCCTGTTGGCTATGGATACCGGCCGATTATCTAGTTGTTGGCATGGACCCGGCATGCCACGCTGACCGCAAGATCAACCCAGGGGGAGGCAGGCCATGCAACGCATGCGCGGTCCACGGCTGACGCGACGCCAGGCGGTCGCCACACTCGCCGGCACCACGATGCTGGCCGCCACCGCGCGCGCCGCGCCGGAAGCGGTGGCGCCGATCACCATCGTCATCAACCAGTCGCCCTGGTTCGCCGGGTTCCGCAAAACCGTCGAACTTTACACCAAGCAGACCGGCAACAAGGTGACGCTGGACGTGAACCCGTTCGCCGGCAGCCTGGAGAAGCAGCGCACCGCTGTGCGCTCCGGCCAGAGCCCGTTCGACGTGCTGGTGATCAATGCCGGATTCTTCGTCGAGATGTATGTCGGCGGTTTCCTGCAGCCGCTCACCGCCATCCGGCCGGGCTTCACCCTGGAGCCGGATGTCTACACCTTCGACGGCTCGCCGTGGTGGAATGCCGCCACCCACAAGATCGGCCCGGCCGCCGGCGGCCAACTGCTGACGGTACCGATCAACCCCTATATCCCACTGCTGCACTACCGCAGCGATCTGTACAAGGCCAAGGGGCTGAAGGTCGCCGAAACCTGGGACGAGTTGCTGGCCAATGCCCGGGTGCTGCACAGCCCGCCGCGGATGTATGGCATCGTGCAGCGCGGCGACCGCGGCGCGTTCAACGTCACCTATGACGTGCTGCCGTATCTGTGGAGCCACGGCGGCGATTTCTTCCGCGACCAGAAGGGCGGCGATTTCACCATCACCATCAACAGCAAGCCCACGCTGGCGGGGCTGCAGACCTATCTGAAGCTGGCAAAAGTAGTCGGCCACCCGCACACCGCCGCCGAGACCCAGGCCGACGTGATCCAGGCGATGGCGACCGGCCATGCCGGGCATATCATCGCCGTGCTGGCCGCCGGCACCTTCGACAATCCGGACCAGTCGATCGTGGTCGACAAGGTCGCCTTCGCGCCGCCGCCGCATGCGCCGGGCTTCCAGACCTCGCCGCCGCTGGGGCACTGGCTGGGCGGCATCCCGCGCAACACGCCGCCGGAGCGACAGCGCGCGGCGCTGGCTTTCCTGGACTGGTTCCAGAGCAAGGCGGCGCAAATGGAATATGCCCGCAATGGCTCTCCCCCGGTGCGGCGCGACGTGCTGCAATCCGAGTTGGCGAAGGAGGAGCGGTTCCGCTGGATGAAGCCGCTGGCCGACGCGCTGCCGTTTGCCCGGCTGTGTTTCGTCATCCCGCAGGCCGCCGAAATCCTGGCGGTAACCGAACTGCGCTTCAACCAGGCGATCGGCGGCGAGTTGGGCCCGGCGCAGGCGCTGAACACCATGGCCGCCGAGATCGGCAAGGTGATGGCCAGCGCCGGCGTCAACGCGCCACGCCTGCCCGACCTGCCGACCGGCTGACCCGAGGCATGGTCACGCTGGCCCGGCGCGCGGCCACCAGGCCGCGCGGCGAGTTCTGGTGGCGGTGTGCCGCACTTGGCCCGGCGGTGGCGTTGTTCGCACTGCTGACCGTGCTGCCGATCGTGCTGCTGGTCGCCCTCAGCCTCAACCGCATCCAATGGAGCGGCGGGCACGCGATCTGGTCATTTGTCGGCCTGCGCAACTTCGTCGCCCTGGGCGCCGACGCGCTGTTGCAGGCCAGCCTGCGCAACACGCTGATCTTCGCGCTCTCGGCGGTGACGCTGCAGATGTTGCTGGGGCTGGGGCTGGCGCTGCTCACCGGCGCCGTGGTGCGCGGGCGCACCACCTACCGGGTGGTGTTCATGCTGCCGATCCTGCTGCCCGGCATCGTTATCGGCGCGATCTGGAAGCTGATGTACAGCTTCGATTTCGGCATCATCAACATCGCCCTGGCGGGGCTCGGCATCACGCCGCAGGACTGGCTGGGCGAGCCGGCCCTGGCGCTGGGCTCGGTGGTGGCGGTGGATGTCTGGCACTGGACGCCGTTCTGCTACCTGCTGCTGCTGGCCGGGCTAGAGGCATTGCCGCGCGACGTCTACGAAGCCGCCGCGATCGACGGCGCCGGGGCGTGGTCCACCTTCCGCCACGTCACCCTGCCGCTGCTGGCGCCGACGCTGGCGGTCACTTTCGTGTTCCGCGCCATCCTGGCGTTCAAGGTGTTCGACGAAATCTACCTGCTCACCGGCGGTGGCCCGGGCACCGCGACCGAGGTGCTGAGTTTCACCGTCTATCGCCGCTTTTTTACCGAAGACCGAGCCGGTTATGGCGCCGCGATGGCGCTGGCGATCTTCGTGCTGATCGCCGTGCTCGCCAGCGGGGCCATGCTGGCCGCACGCCGCCGGGCACGATGAGATGGCCGCGATGAAGCCCCGCCGTCTGGCGATCCACGCGACCCTGCTGCTGGCGGCGCTGGTGGTGCTGTTCCCGTTCGCCTGGATCACCGCGGCCGCCTTCAAGCGGCAGATCGCGCTGCTCACCGGGCAGTTGCTGTTCACCCCGACGCTGCGCAATTTCGCCTCGGTGCTGGACCCGACCTCGTCGGATTACAGCCGCAACTTCGCCAATTCGCTGGTCATCGCCACCGCCAGCACCGCGCTGGTGCTGCTGGTCGGCACGCTGGCGGCCTATGCGTTGCGCCACATGGCGTGGCCGCGCTGGGTGGGGCACAGCCTGCT
Source organism: Rhodospirillales bacterium (assembly GCA_041691815.1). Lineage (GTDB taxonomy): Bacteria > Pseudomonadota > Alphaproteobacteria > Acetobacterales > Acetobacteraceae > 70-18. The sequence goes on from JBEPTZ010000012.1 coordinate 24,425, forward strand.
CGGCTGGTCGGCGCTGTTCCAGATGCTGCCGCCGATCACCGTGGCCGGCGCCTGGTACGAAATGTTCCGCTTCGCCGGGCTGGACAACACCTATCTCGGCCTGGTGCTGGCGCATGCCACGCTGAACCTGCCGATGGTGCTGTGGATGATGCTGGCCTTCGTGCGCGACGTGCCCGGCGAATTGCTGGAAGCGGCCCGGCTCGACGGCGCCTCCAGCCGCCAGGTGTTCGCCCGCGTGGTGGTGCCGCTGGTCCGCCCGGGGCTGGCCGCAGCCGGCATCCTGGCGTTCATTTTCTCCTGGAACGAATTCCTGGTGACCTTGCTGCTCTCCCAGCAGCAAACCGCGACGGTGCCGATCGCCATCGGCAAATACGCCCAGCAGAATACCATCGACTACACCGGCATGGCCGCCGCCGCGGTGCTGGCCACGGTTCCGGCGGTGCTGCTGCTGCTCGGCGCGCAGCGGCTGATCGTCCGCGGGCTCACCGCGGGCGCGCTGAAATAAGGGGAAACGCCGATGAAGACCGTCTTCGTGCTGTTCGACTCGCTCAACCGCCATCTGCTCGGCGCCTATGGCGGCCAGCGCATTGCCACCCCGAATTTCGACCGCCTGGCGCGCCGCTGCGTTACCTACGACAACCACTATGTCGGCAGCCTACCGTGCATGCCGGCCCGCCGCGACCTGCTGACCGGCCGCCTGTCCTTCCTGCACCGCAGCTGGGGGCCGCTGGAACCGTTCGACAACGCGTTTCCCGAACTACTGGCCACTTGCGGCACCTACAGCCATCTGATTACCGACCATTTCCACTACTGGGAGGATGGCGGCGCCACCTACCACACCCGCTACGACAGCCATGAATTCGTCCGCGGCCAGGAGGGCGACCGCTGGAAGGCGATGGTGCAGCCGCACTGGGAGCGGCTGCGCGAGAAATACCACGCCCGCCAGTTCTCGACGGAGCCGCGCAGCTACATGCGGCAGAACATCGTCAATCGTGAATTCATCCGCGAGGAGGCGGATTTTCCGGCGGTGCAGTGCTTCGCCCACGGCATGGCCTTCCTGGAGCAGAACCGCACCGCCGATAACTGGCTGCTGCAATTGGAAACCTTCGACCCGCACGAACCATTCAGCGCCCCTGCCCGCTTCCGCGATGCGTTCGATACCGGCTGGACCGGCAAGGTGCGCGACTGGCCGCGCTACGGCCGGGTGGATGAACTGCCGGAGGAATGCGAGGAACTGCGCGCCAACTACTACGCGGTGGTGGCGCTGTGCGACTCGCTGCTCGGCGAATTGCTGGACGAATTCGACCGGCACGACATGTGGCGGGATACCGCGCTGGTCGTCACCACCGACCACGGTTTTTTACTCGGAGAGCATGATTTTTGGGCGAAAAACCGCATGAATCTGTACCAGGAGGTCGCTCACATCCCACTTTTCGCGCATGATCCACGCCATCCCGCCGGCGGCACCCGCAGCGCCCGGCTGACCCAGACCATCGATCTGGCGCCGAGTTTCCTCGATCTGTTCGGCGTCGCCGCGCCCGCCGAGATGCAGGGCCATTCGCTGTTCGCCGCCGAGGACGCGGCGCGCGACGGGCTGCTGTTCGGCTATTTCGGCGGCGCGGTGAACGTGACCGATGGGCGCCACAGCTACCACCGCTTCCCGGCCGATCTGCATCGCCAGGAGATCTTCCAGTACACGCTGATGCCCACCCATATCTTCGCCCCGTTCACCCCGGAGGAGTTGTCGGCGGCGAGCCTGGCCGGCCCCTTCGCCTTCACCAAGGGCGCGCCATTGCTGCGCGTCCCGGTGACGCGCCGCTCGCCGATGTATGACGTCTACGGCCCCGGCGCGCTGCTGGAAGACGAGACCAGGCTCTACGACCTGGCCGCCGATCCCGGCCAGGCGCATCCGCTGCGTGACCACCCGGTGGAGGCCGAACTGACCCGGTTGATGGCGCGGCTGATGGCCGCCAACAGCGCGCCCGCCGAAGCCTTCGCCCGGCTTGGGCTGCCGGCACCGTGAGTGGGCCGCCGCCGCGCCATCTGCTCGGCGATCCGCGGCAATACGCCTCGGTGCGGCAGATCGTGCTGGATGACGGCGCCGAGCGGGGGGTGCGGGCGCTGGCCTTCTCCACCGGCGGCGGGCTGGATTTCTGGGTGCTGTGCGACCGCAGCTTCGATATCGGCCCGCTCTGGTGGCGCGGCGCGCAGCTTGGCTGGCAGGCTCCGGCCGGTTTCCGCCACCCGATGCTGACCGACCGCTGGGACGATGCCGGCCGCGGCATGGAGCGCGGCTTCTCCGGCATGCTGGTCACCTGCGGCCTGGAGCATATCCGCCGCCCCGACGCCGAACACCCGCTGCATGGCCGCCTGCCGTTCACCCCCGGCCGGCTGCTGGCGCATGGCGAGGACTGGGCGGCGGCCGAGTCGGTACTATTCTGCCAGGGCGAGATGACGCAATGGCGGCTGGGCGGCGAGGCGCTGCGTCTGACCCGGCGGATCGAGGCGCCGATCGGCGGCGACACGCTGCGCATCCATGACGTGCTGGAGAATATCGGCCCGGACCCGCAACCCTTCGCACTGCTCTACCACGTCAACCCCGGCTATCCGCTGGTCGATACCGGCACCATGGTGGCGCTTGACGGCCGGCCGCTGCTCGGCCCGCTGGCGTCACCCGAGGCCGAGGTGCCGCCGCCCAGCTGGCAGCTGCTGGCGCAGAGCCGGCCGTGCTGCACGGTGGCCGCACCCGGCCACGCCGCCCGCCTGGAGGTGGCGTTCGATGCCGACACCCTGCCCTGCCTGCAACTCTGGCGAAACCTGCGCCGCAATGTCGGCGTGCTCGGCATCGAACCCTGCACGGCGCCGCCGGGCGCGCCGCTGCCGGTGCTGGCGCCGGGCGAGCGACGGCGCTTCTCGGTCTCGCTGCGCCTCGCCACGACCGGAGCCAGCCGCGCTACCCCGGCGACCTGACCGACGAGGGATCGGCTGCGGCCACGGCGGAGTTCCCCGGGCGCAAGACGAGGCGGCAGCAAGCGGCAGGCCGTGGTCGATACCCAGGGCCGGCTGATGCCTGCCATCGCGCATGTGACCAGCATCGATGACCGTGATGGCGGCGCTGTCTGGGCGATATCCATTTCTGCCGCGGCGCGATACCTCGGATTTTGCCCCAGCTCCTTCGATCGGCGTGCGGTTGGCGCACCGTTCGGCGCGCCAACCCATTGATCCCAGTTACAATCCAGACGTCGCCTGGGCGTGCCGGGCTACTTCCAGGATGGCGCGCTCGCTGCCCATTCATGCCCGTGCACCAGCCCGTCATCATGCTCGTGCGCTGCCGCCGGCGCTGGTGCGTCATGGAACTGCGCGGCCTCGGTGCTGCCAGCGAACGCCGTGGTGCTGGACTGTCCGCCGGAGATCGCCATCGCCACCGCGTCGAAATAGCTCACCCCCACTTCGCGTTGATGGCGGGTCGCGGTGTAGCCCTCGGCTTCGCTGGCGAATTCCGCCTGCTGCAGTTCCGAGTAGGCTTGCATCCCGCGCTCCGCGTAGCCGCGCGCCAGGCGGAACATCGAATGGTTCAGGCTGTGGAAGCCGGCCAGGGTCACGAACTGGTATTTGTAGCCCATCGCCCCGATCTCGCGCTGGAAGCTGGCGATTTTCTCCGGTGACAGCTTCTTCGTCCAGTTGAACGACGGCGAGCAGTTATAGGCCAGCATCTTGCCGGGGAACTCGCGATGCACCGCCTCGGCAAATTGCCGCGCCTCGTCCAGGTTCGGCTCGCTGGTTTCCCACCATAGCAAATCGGCATAGGGCGCATAGGCCAGGCTGCGCGCGATCGCGTATTGCACCCCCATGTGCGGTCGGATGCGGAAGAACCCCTCGGCAGTGCGCTCGCCGGTGATGAACGGCTGGTCGCGCTCGTCAACATCGGCGGTCAGCAACTGCGCCGAATGGCTGTCGGTGCGGCACAGCAGCACGGTCGGCACGCCTTCCACATCGGCCGCCAGCCTGGCCGCGTTCAGCGTGCGGATGTGCTGGCTGATCGGCACCAGCACCTTGCCGCCGAGATGGCCGCATTTCTTCTCGCTGGCCAGCTGGTCCTCGAAATGCGCGCCCGCGGCACCCGCCTCGATCATCGCCCGCATCAGCTCGTAGGCGTTTAGCGCGCCGCCGAAGCCCGCCTCGGCATCGGCGATCACCGGCGCCATCCAATGCGTGGAGGTATCGCCTTCCATGGTGGCGATCTGGTCGCAGCGGCGCAGCGCCGCGTTGATCCGCTTGACCACGGCCGGCACCGAATCGACCGGATAGAGCGACTGATCCGGATACATCTGGCCGGCCGAATTGGCATCGGCCGCCACCTGCCAGCCGGACAGATAGATCGCCTTCAGTCCCGCCTTCACCTGCTGCACCGCCTGGTTGCCGGTGAGCGCGCCCAGCGTCGGCACGAACGGCTCGGTCTTCAGCAACTGCCAGAGCCGCCGCGCACCCTGCTCGGCCAGCGTGTGGCGAATGCGGAAGCTGCCGGCCAGCCGGGCGACATCGGCCTCGCTGTAGTCGCGACGAATGCCGGCGAAGCGCTCGGGGTCGAAGCCGGGGCCGGTGGCGCCGTCGGGCTGGCGGGTGATGGTCGGGTTCGGGCGCATATCGGTGTCTCCTGGGTGCGATGTGATGAGTGAATTATTCACATTGCACCCGCGAGAAATATGCTAAAAATGCGCTACGACGTGAAATGCGGCAATATTCTTAACGTGCCGCGCTGTAAATTCGTAAAGGTTGTCAATATGGCGTCCCCGCCAATCGGCCGCACCATCCGCCGCCTGCGCCTGGAACACGGCCTGACCCAGGCCGCTCTCGCCACCAGCCTCGGCATCTCCGCCAGCTATCTCAACCTCATCGAACACGACCAGCGCGCGGTCACCGCCAGCCTGCTGATCAAGCTGGCCGAGATCCTGCGGGTCGATCTCGCGGCGCTGTCCGGCAGCGCCGAGCGCCAGCTCGAATCCAACCTGCGCGAAGCCTTCGCCGACCCCCAGCTCGGCCTCGACCGCGTGCCCGAGGCGGAGGCCACGGCACTCGCCGCCGGCAGCCCCGCCGCCGCCCGCGCCGTGCTGGCGCTCTACCGCGCCTGGCGGGTCGCCCAGGAGGATGCCAGCGGCATCGCGCTGCCCTCCGGCCGCCGGATCGCGCTGCCCACCGAGGAGGCGCGCGACTTCTTCACCGAGCGGGCCAACCACTTCGCCGCGCTCGAAGCGGCCGCCGAGGCGCTGGTCGCCGACATCGGCCCGACCGCCCCGTCCGAGACCAACCACGCCATCGCCGAGCGGTTGCGCCGCGCCCACGGCCTGTCGATCCGTGTCACCGCGCTGGAAGACGGCGCGCTGCGCAGCTACGATCCCGCCGCTCGCCTGCTGCGACTCTCGGAATTGCTGCCGCGCGAAAGCCGCGGCTTCCACCTCGCCTTCCAGCTCGCCCTGCTTGAGCTGCGCGCCTCCGCCGAGGCCGAGATCACCCGCGCCACCCCCTCCTCGCCGGAAGCCGCCGGCCTCATCCGCATCGGACTGCTCAACTACCTGGCCGCCGCGCTGCTGATGCCCTATGCCCCGTTCCAGGCCGCCGCCGCCGAATTGCGCCACGACGTGGACCTGCTCGCCGCCCGCTTCGGCGTCAGCTTCGAACAGGCCTGCCAACGCCTGGCCAGCCTGCAGCGTCCGGGCGCCCGCGGCACCCCGTTCTTCTTCCTGCGCGTCGACCCGGCCGGCAACGTCACCAAGCGGTTCTCCGCCGCCGGCTTCCCGTTCGCCCGCTACGGCGGCTCCTGCCCGCGCTGGATCGTGCACACCGTGCTGGCCACCCCCGACACCACGCGGGTGCAGGTCGCCCGCCTGCCCGATGGCGCCACCTTCCTGTGCTTTGCCCGCGCCATCACTGCCCCATCATCGGCCTGGGGCGACCCGCCGGCGGTGCGTATCATCGCCATGGGGTGCGATATCGGCCACGCCCCCGCACTGGTCTATGCCGACGGCCTGGACCTGGAACGCGCGGCGGTCGGCATCGGCCTGTCCTGCCGCCTGTGCGACCGCCAGGGCTGCCGCAGCCGCGCCTTCCCGCCACTGGAACATCGCCTGGCGCTGGACCCGCTGGTCGCCGGGGCTTCGCCATATCGGTTCGAACGAAAGGAAGCGGCAGTTCTTTGAGGCGCCGTTGATGCTCCCATGTCTATTCCGTGCGGCGTGACGCTATCGAACTGTGGTCGAGCTACCCTCGAATATCGGCGATTCCTGAAGGATGGCCGAGCACGGCCGGAAGTTTCCGGGGGAGGTCAGTGCGCGATGCTCAACCGTCGCGGCCGAGTTGTTCCAGCAGTGCCACGGCGCCGGGCAGATCGCTCCGGCGCGCCTCCAGCAGTTCCTCGCCGCCGACCGCATAGGCGGCCACCGCGCCCAACTGGTCGCGCAGCCGGCTGGGCGCCGCGGCATCGAACGGCAGCACGCAGCCGCCGGTGCGTTTGGCGAGGTCCCAGAACAGCTCGGCATCGCGCCGCGCCGCCGGGTCGGCGGTGTCGTGCAGCACGATCAGCCTGGTGCCGTTCGCCGCCATCGCATCGGCCAGCCGGCGGCCCTGGGCGAGGCTCTCCTCGAACACGTCGCCGATATAGACCACCACCCGCACCCCCGGCCGCTTCAGGCTGGCCGACAGGATCGGCAGCAGCCGGGTCATCCCGGCCTGGCAGGCAACCCCGGCGGCGCGGTCGCGCAGCGTGGCGGCGTTGCTGGTGAAGCCGGTGAAGATGTGCACCCGCGAGCCGCCATGCACCGCCAGCGCCACGTCCAGCTCGCCGGGCAGCGCCTGGAACAGCGCGTCGGTGGCCTGCCTTGCAGCGGCCCAGGCCGGCTCGCGCGAGGCGGTGGCGTCGACCGCGAACACCAGCCGTGGGCGTTCCACAGCCTCGGTCTCGGCCGGCGGCTCGGCATGGCGGAAGGCCGCCGGCAGGTTGCTGAACGCAGCGGCGACCGCGGTGGAGAGCCGATCGGCCGCCTGCCGCAGAAGCGCCAGCGGGCCGGGGCCGGGCGGCGGCGGCTCCGGCTCGGGTTCGGGCTCCTCGAGGATCATCACGAAGTTCGGCTTGTCTGCCATGGCCGGCTCCCCGTCTATCGGAACGGCGTCTATCGGAACGGCGTCTATCGGAACGGCGTCTATCGGAACGGCGGCTCGTCGAAGCTGCGCAGCTTGCGCGAGTGCAGCACGCCGGGCCCGTCGCGCAGCAGGCCAAGTGCGGCGATGCCGATGCGCAGATGCTCGCTGACCGCCCGCTGGTAGAACGCGCCGGCCGAGCCGGGCAGCTTGATCTCGCCGTGCAGCGGCTTGTCCGAGACGCAGAGCAGCGTGCCATAGGGCACCCGCAGGCGATAGCCCTGGGTGGCCAGCGTGCCGCTCTCCATGTCCACCGCGATGGCGCGCGACAGGTTGATGCGCCGCCGCTCCTTGGACCAGCGCAGTTCCCAGTTGCGGTCGTCGTAGGAGACCACGGTGCCGGTGCGCAGCCGCTGCTTCAGCGCGTCGCCACGTTCGCCGGTGACCTGGGCGGCCGCTTCCTGCAACGCCACCTGCACCTCGGCCAGCGCCGGCACCGGCACCTCCGGCGGCACCAGGTCGTCGAGGATCTTGTCGCGCCGCAGATAGCCATGCGCCAGCACGTAGTCGCCGATCGCCTGCGACTGCCGCAGCCCACCGCAATGGCCGATCATCAGCCAGCAATGCGGCCGCAGCACCGCCAAGTGGTCGGTGATGGTCTTGGCGTTGGATGGGCCGACGCCGATATTGACGATGGTCACACCGCCTTGCCCGTCGCGGCGCGACAGGTGATAGGCCGGCATCTGGAAGCGGTGCCAGGGTGCCGCGGCAATCCGCGCCGCCGCCTCGGCCGGATCGTCGCCGCGGCTGGCGATGGTGGGGCCGGGGGCGGTCAGCCGGTCGTACGGGCTGGCCGGGTCGGCAAGCTCGGCCAGGCCCCATTCGACGAACTGGTCGATATAGCGCTGGTAGTTGGTCAGCAGAATCCACGGCTGGATGCAGCGCCAGTCGCTGCCGGTGTAGTGCAGCAGGCGGCGCAGCGAGTAATCCACGCGCACCGCATCGAACAGCGCCAGCGGGCGCGGCTGGCCGGGCGCGAACTCCCACAGCCCGTCCGGCACCTCGTCGCCGACCGTCGCCAGCAGCGGGGTGGGGAAATGCCGCGCCAGTTCGGCCGGGGTGGGCGTTCCGTCGGTGAATTCGTCGCCGCGCTCCAGCACGTAGGGGTAGGGGATTTCCTGCTCGCTGACCCGCACGCTGATGCTGGCGGCGTATTCGGCCACCAGCGGGCGCAGTTGTTCCAGCAGGTAGCGGCGGAAGAAGCCCGGCTGGGTGATGGTGGTGGCATAGGCGCCGGGGGTCTGGAACTTGGCCCAGGCCCGCCTGGTGAAACGCACCGGGCCGGTCGGCTCCCAGTCCAGCCGCAACTCGGGGTAGCGGAAGCCGCGGCGTTCGTCCTCGGAGGGCGGCGGGCCGCCGGCGGCGAACCGCGCCAGCGCCTCGCCCTGGGCGCGCACCGCCGCATCATGGATCGCCTCCAGCCGGTCCACTGCCTGTTCCGGTGTGAGGCCGGGCTCGCCTGTATCGGCCATACGCTCAGCCCAGTTCCTGCTCGACCATGCCGGCCAGATAGCTGGCGCCGATCGGCAGCAGGTCGTCGTTGAAGTCGTAGCCGGGGTTGTGCACCGGGGTGCCGCCGCGCTCGGCGCCGTGTTGGCCGAACAGCAGAAAGGCGCCCGGCGCGCGTTCCAGCATGAAGGCGAAATCCTCGCCGGCGAGCAGCGGCGCACCGTCGCGGATCACGCGGTCCTGGCCCAGCACCGCAGCCGCGCACTGCGCCGCGCGCTCGGTTTCGCGTGCGGTGTTGATGGTGGCCGGATAGGCGCGGCGATAGACGATCTCGGCGGTGCCGCCCTGGGCCAGCGCGGTATGCTCCACGGCGGGATGGAACAGCGCCTCCACCCGGTCGCGCATCTCCGGCTTCAGCGTGCGCACCGAGCCGCGCAGTTCCACCGTCTCGGGCAGCACGATGTCCGAGGTGCCGCCGTGGATCTGGCCGATGCTGATGATCGCCGATTCCAGTGCGTCGATATGGCGCGACGGCAGCGCGTTCAGCACGCTCACCACGGCGGCCGCGATCGACACCGCATCGACGCCCTGGTGCGGTTGCGCGCCATGTGCCGAGCGGCCGCGCAGCACCACGCTGAAATAGTCGATCGCCGCCAGCGCGGTGCCGGTGAGTGCCTTGGCGGTGCCCAGCGGCAGGCCGGGGCTGTTATGGATGCCGTAGATCGCGTCGCAGGGAAACCGCTCGAACAGCCCGTCATCGAGCATCGCCTTGGCCCCGGCCAAACCCTCCTCGGCGGGTTGGAAGATCAGATGCACGGTGCCGGAGAAATTGCCGGTCTCAGCCAGGTATTTCGCCGCCCCGAGCAGCATCGTGGTGTGGCCGTCATGGCCGCAGGCGTGCATCCGGCCGGGGTTCTGCGAGCGGTACGCGAAATCGTTAGCCTCCTGCATCGGCAGCGCGTCCATATCCGCCCGCAGCCCGATCGCCCGATTGCCGCCACCCTTCCCCTTGCGGCCGCGCAGCACCCCCACCACGCCGGTGCCGCCGAGCCCGCGATGCACCTCGATGCCCCATTCCGCCAGCTTCGCCGCGACGATCTCGCTGGTGCGATGTTCCTCGAAGCCGATCTCCGGGTGGGCATGAAAATCGCGGCGCCAGGCGGTCATCTCCGGAAGCCGTTCGTTCAGGCGATCGCGCGGACTCATGGCACACCCTTCTTTAGTCGCTTCAGGCGCCTATCCTACCAGCGCCGCTCGCCGCCGGCACGCAAAAGCATGACCCGGCAGGGCGGGCCGGTCTGGTCCCGGTTCCGCCGGCGGCGCATGATCCGCAGGCCAGACAATAACCCGCACCGGGGGACACCGTGACCATCCGCATCGCACGGATCGAGACCTTTCTGTACCGCGCCACCATCCGCGAGCCGATCCGGACCTCGTTCGGCACCATCCCACGACGGTCCGCCCTGCTGCTGCGGGTCGAGGATGCCGACGGCGCCCATGGCTGGGGCGAGGTCTGGTGCAACTTCCCGCCGTACTCGGCCGACAACAAGCAGCGCATGCTGGAGACCGTCATCGCCCCGGCGGCGATGCGCAGCACCTTCGCCGACCCCGCCGACGCCTGGCACCGGCTGGTCGCCGCAACCCGCCGCTGGGCGATTCAGAGCGGCGAACCCGGCCCGATCGCCGCCTGCCTGGCTGGGCTCGACCTCGCGCTGTGGGATATGACCGCGCGCCGGCAGGGCGTGACGCTACGTTCCCTGCTCGGTGCACCGGCCGGCCGCAGCCATGTTCCCACCTACGCCAGCGGCCTCAACCCGGACAGCGCCGTTGAGACGATGGCGCGCGCCAGGGCGGCCGGTTTCGCGGCGTTCAAGGTCAAGGTCGGCTTCGGGCTCGAACAGGACGTGCAGGCGCTCGACCGGGCGCGTGCCGCACTGCAGGCCGGCGAGCAACTGATGGTCGATGCCAATCAGGGCTGGGACATCGAGGACGCCCGCCGCGCCGTGCCGCGGCTGGCGGAGTATGATCTGCGCTGGATCGAGGAGCCGATCCCGGCCGATAGCCCGCCGGAGCACTGGGCGGAACTCGCCATGCTGTCGCGCGCGAAACTGGCCGGCGGCGAGAATGTCGCCGGTTTTTCCGCTTTTCAGGCGCTGATCTCAGCGGGCAGCCATCAGGTGGTGCAGCCCGACCTGTTGAAATGGGGCGGGGTGACCGGCTGCCTGGGTGTCGGCCGCGCCGCGGTGGCGCGTGGTCTGGCCTATTGCCCGCACTGGCTCGGCTCTGGCCTTGGCCTGCTGGCGGCGGCGCAGGTGCTGGCGGCGGTCGGCGGGCCGGGCCTGCTGGAGCACGATGTGATGGAGAACCCGCTGCGCGAACCGCTTGCCCAGCCGTTCCCGCGCGTGGCCGGCGGCCGGTTCGCCTTGCCCGACGGCCCCGGCCTCGGCGCCGAGCCGGCGCTGGATGCGGCGGCACCGTATCTGCTGGCGCATCAGGAACTGCGGCCGGCATAGCGCCGCGCGGTGCGCTCAGGCGGCAACCACCTGCATCAGCAGGGTGTCGAGCAGGAACGAGCCATCCGGCTCGATGGCGAAATGCGCGGCGACCTCGGCGCTGGCGGCAAGCTGCAACGCGCGGATCGCCTCGGCGTGCAGCGGCGGTGTGCGCATGCGCGCAATCCACACCGGAAAATCCATCCGCAGCCGCCAACTGCGGGTGGCGTGCAGCGTGAAGCCGGCCCGGCCGAGCGCCGCCAGCCATTCGGCGGCGCTGTAGTCGCGCACATGCGAGGTGTCGCGCAGCAGTTCCACCGCCTGCAGATGGCTGTCGAGCAGCGGCCTGCCCGGCGCCACCGCATCGATGAACACCGCCGTGCTGCCGGCCGCCAGCACCCGCCTCGCCTGACGCAGCCCGGCCTCGAAATCATGCCAGTGATGCGCCGAGAACCGGCAGCCGAGGAAATCGAACGCGCCATCGTCGAACGGCAGGTGTTCGGCCGCCGCCGTGCGGGTCGCGATATTGGCCAGCCCCTTGTCGCGCGCGGTCGCCGCCACCGCCGCCATCATCTCGTCGGACAGGTCGCTCGCCACCACGCGTGCGGCGTGCGCTGCCAGCCGGTAGGCGACATGCCCGCCGCCGGAACCGAGATCGAGCGCCATCTGCGGCGCGGCGGCGCGGGCGATGTCGCTCAACGCGTCGAGGTCGTCGCCACCGGCGTGTACCGCGCTGGTGACATAGGCCTCGGCACGCGGGCCGAACTGGCTGGTGACGTTGGTCTGGTGCGTTCGTGTCATGGCCCGGCCTCCTTCACGTCCAAGGCGCTCACGCGGCCCATTCCCCCGCCCGCATCACCGGTTGCGCCGCGCCTTGCGCATCCAGCCCGTCGACATCGATCTGCGCCGAGCCGATCATCCAGTCGACATGGATCAGGCTGCTGTTGCCGCCGCGGGCGGTGAAATCCTCCTGGCCCAGCACATCGCCGTCGACAAAGCACTTCCGGTAGGCCTGGCCCAGCGCGATATGGCTCGCCGCGTTCTCGTCGAACAGCGTGTTGAGGAACAGCAGCCCGCTGGCCGAGATCGGCGAGGAGGCGGGAACCAGCGCCACCTCGCCGAGCCGGCGGGCGCCGGCATCGGCATCGATCATCCGCTGCAGCACCTGCTGGCCGGTGCTGGCGGCGGCCTCGACGATCGCGCCGCCCTCGAAGCGCACCCGGATGTCGCGGATCAGCGTGCCCTGGTAGGCCAGCGGCTTGGTGGCAGCGACATGCCCGCTGGTGCGGGCGGCGTGCGGCGTGGTGAACACCTCCTCGGTCGGAATATTCGGGTTGCCGGTCACCCCGTTCCGCGCCCTGGACTGGCCGCCCATCCAGGCATGCTGATCCGCCAGGCCCACGGTGAGGTCGGTGCCCGGCCCGCGGAACCGCAATGCGGCGTAGCGGCGCTCGGTGAGCATCCGCCGGCGGGTCATCAGCGCGGCATTATGCGCCGCCCACGCCGCCACCGGGTCCGCCGTGTCCACCCGTGTTGCCGCGAATATCGCCTGCCAAAGCAGTGCCAGCGCCTCGGCTTCCGGCGCATCCGGGAACACCGCCCGCGCCCAGGCCGGCACCGCATAGGGCACCAGACTCCAGTTGATCGCCGAGCTGGTGATGAGGTCGAGCGCCGGGCGATAGGCCTCCATCCGCGCGCGATTGGCCCTGGCGATCAACCCGGCATCCTGCCCCGCCAGCAGGTTCGGATCGTCACCCACGATGGCAAGCCGTGCCGCACCGCGACGGAAGGCCTCGGCCATCCCGCCGTACAACCAGCCGGCCGCGTGATCGAAGCTCTCCGCCGGTGCGTGCCGGAAGCGCGACAGGGTCTGCTGATCGTCGGCAAACAGCGTCGTGACCACAGTGGCCCCGGCCCGATAGGCGGCATCGGTGATCAACCGGGCCAGCGGCAAGGCGGCGATCGGCGCGGTCATCACCAACTCCTGGCCGGCCTGCAAATTCAGCCCGACATGCACCGCGACATCCGCCAGGCAGGCAAGCCTGGACTGATGCGTGTCGGGGTCGGAGTTGGACGGTAAACGCTGATCCACGGTGTGACGGTCTCCACGCTGATGCTGACGGCCAATATTAATCGGTCTGCGATCGGCCAACCAGCCATGCCCGATCAACCGCAGTCGGTCGGTCCATTGTTGCTCAGATGATCGAGCGGCCGCCCTGCTTGGTCAGTTTCAAGGCCGCCACCACGGCAATGGCGGTCACCGCGAGCAGAATCGTGGCCAGCGCCGAGGCGGTGCCGTAGTCGCCATCAAGCACCGAAAGATAGATCCGCACCGGCATCGTCATCGTCGAGCCGACATACAGCACCAGCGACGACGACAACTCGTTGATCGCGGTCACGAAGCTCATCAACGCCCCGGCGAACACCCCCGGCAGGATCAGCCACAGCGTCACCCGGAGAAACGCCTGCGCTGGCGAGCAGCCCAGGCTGATCGCCGCCTCCTCGCTGCTGCGGCTCAACTGCCCGAGAATGGCGGCGGTGGACCTGACCGCATAGGGCAGCCGCCGGATGAAGATCACCAGCACGATGATCAGCCCGGTGCCGGTGATCGCCAGCGGCGGCTGGTTGAACGCCGCCAGGAAGCCGATCCCCATGACGATCCCCGGCACGATGTAGGGGATCATCAGCACATTATCGAGCCACGAGGCGAATATCCCACCGCGCCGCACCAGCAGGTAGCCGATCAGCGTGCCGAGCACCACGATGAACGCCACCGACGAGACCGAAAAGATCAGGCTGTTGACGATCGCATCCGACACGTTGTGCAGCACGCGTTCATAGGAGCCCAGCCCGAAGCCCGGCTGAAACACCGGCCCGCGGGTTTTGCGGAACGAGTAATACACCACCACCGCCGACGGCAGTGTCGCGATGAACACGATCGCGTAGCAGACCACATGCGACAGCAGCCATCGCCCGCCGGTCAGATGCTTGACGATCGGCCGGTTCATCATCGCCCCGCCGTAGCGGTCGCGGCTGGCCAGCCGGCGCTGCAGCGCCACGAACAGCAGCGAGATCGCCATCAGCACAATGCTGATCGTCGACGCCATGCCGAGATTGCCGCCGAGCTCGCTGGAGAACTGCATGTAAGCTTCGGTCGCCAGCACATGGAAGTTGCGCCCGATCACCGCCGGGGTGCCGTAATCGGCGATCGACAGCACGAAGGTCAGCAGCGCGCTGGAACTCAGCGCCGGGAAGATCAGCGGCAGCGTCACTTTGAAGAAGCAGGCGACCGGCGGCGTGCCGAGATTCTCCGCCGCTTCCTCGACCGAGCGGTTGGCGGCGGCGAAGGCATTGGCGGTCAGCAGGTAGACATAGGGAAAATACTTGAAGGTGAACACCAGGATGATGCCGCCGGCGCCGTAAATGGTCGGCGCGGGCAGCCCCAGGCTGGTCAGCCCGGTGCGGATGAAGCCATTGGCGCCGAACATCATGATCCAGGCATAGGCGTTGACGAAGGCCGGGGTCGCCAGTGCCAGGATGGTCAGCGTCGACAGCAGGCCGCTGCCGCGAATGACGAACCGCGTGGTCAGAAACGCAAGCGCCAGCCCCAGCACCAGCGAGCCGATCATGCTGGCCAAGCCGACGAACAGGCTGCCGAACAGCGCCTGCCGGTAATAGTCGTCGGTGAACATCGTGGCGTAGTGGGCGAGCGTGAAATGGCCGCCGCTGTTGTCGATGAAACTTTCCGAGAGGATCGTGATCACCGGATAGATCAGCAGAACCGCGACCACCAGCCAGGCGACCACCAGCGTCGCCGTCCAGATGCCGGGGCGCGCGCGGCTGCTCATGCGGCTACGGCGCCGACGCGGTCGCCGCTGGCGGGGTCGAACCAGATGATCCGCTCCCACGGGATCACGATCTCCATGGCATGACCGGAGAGAGACAGCAGGCTCAGCTCGGGATTCGGCAGGTGCACCAGAACGATGCTGCCGTCCGCCGCCTTCAGCGTGTATTGCGCCTCCCGCCCCATGAACGACAGCTTGGCGACGGTGGTGGCAAGCCGCAGCCCGGCCGGCACCGCCGCCCCCGGGCGAACGATGCTGATATCCTCCGGCCGCACCGCCGCCTCGGCCGCCGCCGGCACGCTGGCCAGCGTCGGCCCGGCAAACGACCCGCCGAACATCGCGATGCCGCCCCGGCTGTCGTGTTGCGCGGGGAAAAAATTCATCGATCCGACGAAACCGGCGACAAACCGCCGCTGCGGAATTTTATAGATCTCCCACGGCGTGCCGATCTGCTCCACCACCCCCTTGTTCATCACGCAGATGCGGTCGGAGATGACCAGCGCCTCCTCCTGGTCATGCGTCACATACACCGTGGTGATGCCGAGTTGCTTCTGGATGTCACGGATATCCTCGCGCAGTTCCAGCCGCAGCTTGGCGTCCAGGTTGGACAGCGGTTCGTCCATCAGCAGCAGTTGCGGGCGGATCACCATCGCCCGCGCCAGGCCGACGCGCTGCTGCTGGCCGCCGGATAATGCCGTCGGCATCCGCTCGGCATAGGCGTCGAGTTGCACCGTGGCCAGCGCCTCGGCCACCCGCTGGCGCAGCGCCTGGCCGCTGACGCCGCGGTTCTTCAGTCCGAAGCCAACATTGTCCGCGACACTCAGATGCGGAAAGATCGCATAGTCCTGGAACACCATGCCGATGTCGCGCCGGTGCGCCGGCACGGTATCGATCCGCTGTCCGTCGATATGGATTTCGCCACGATCCGGCGTCAGAAAGCCGGCAATACTGCGCAGCAACGTGGTTTTGCCGCATCCCGATGGCCCGAGCAGCGTGAAAAAACTTCCGGATTCGATATGAATATCGATATCCTGCAATGCCTTGACGGTCGATCCGTAGCTCTTTTCCAGTCCGCGAATTTCGACTGAAGCCATTGAAATACTTTGCCTTTCGAGCGCAAGGAGGGCTTCCATAGCAAAGAATTATACGATATACAACACGCAGTTCGGCGCGCAGGCAAGTGACCGGACATGGATCAGGGAAGGACGGCCAAGGTGAACAGAAGAAGTCTGATTTTCGGATCGATCCTGACGGCGGCGCTGGGCTTCGCCGGCGGCGGGGCGCAGGCGGCCGGCACGGTGGTGGTCTACACCGCCCACCGCGCCTCGATCGTCGAAGCGCTGGTGCCCCGGTTCGAGAAGGAAACCGGCATCAAGGTCGATGTCGTCAAGGCTGGCTCGGGCGATATCATCAAGCGGGTCAAGGCCGAGGCCGGGGCGCCGCGCGCCGACGTGATCTGGAGCATCGGCGGCGAGGAACTCCAGGCCAACAACGCGCTGTTGCAGGCCTATACGCCGAAGGACGCCGCAGAACTCAGCCCGAAATTCAAGGGCGGCATCAACTGGCTGCCGTATTCCGGCATCGTCAACGTGTTCATCGTCAACACCAAGCTGGTCAAGCCAGCCGACATGCCGAAATCCTGGATGGACCTGACCAAGCCGGAGTGGAAGGGCAAGATCTCGATGGCCCGCGCCGACAGCTCGGGCTCCGCCTTCATGCAGCTGGCCACCGTGCTGACCATCTACGGCGACGATGACAAGGGCTGGGGCATCTACGCCAAGCTCATGGGCAACACCATCTTCTCCGACAGTTCCGGCGCGGTGCCGCGCTTCGTCAACGACGGCGAGCAGGCGGTCGGCGTCACCCTGGAAGACAACGCGCTGGACTACGTGCACGGCGGCGGCCCCGTCAAGATCGTCTACCCGAGCGACGGCACCTCGGCGGGTGCGGACGGCATCGCCCTGGTGAAGGGCGCGCCGCATGCCGAGAATGGAAAGGCATTCATCGACTGGTGCCTGTCCAAGAACACCCAGTCCTATATCGTCAATTCACTCGGCCGCCGCTCGGTGCGCACCGACGTGCCGTCCGGCAAGGACGTGCCGCCGATGGAAGATGTGAAAACCGTCGATTACAACCTGCCCTGGGTCGCGTCGCACACCGCGGCGTTCGTCAAGCACTGGACCGAGCTCGCCCACAAGAAGTGATCCCCTGGCCCGTTCCAGGCACCGAACAGGCGGCGGGGTGTAGGCCAGAATGCTGATCGAGGCGTTTTCCGAAGGCAAGCACCCCGCCGCGCAGGAACTCAACGAGGATGCCCTGGTGATCCTGCCGGGGCGAGCCTATGCGGTGATCGACGGTGCCACCGACCGCTCCGGCCGACGCTACGAGGCCGGCCGGACCTCGGGGAAAATGGCATCGGTCGCGGTGGCCGGCGCGCTCAACACCGCGTTCGGCACCGGCACGCCGCCGCCGCCCTTTGATCCGGCCCGCGTGGTGGCGGCGCTGACCGCGGCGATCGGCGCCGAATATCACCGCCTCGGCATCACCGCACTCGCCGCCGGCGATCGCAATTCGCGCTTCAACTCGACCCTGGCGCTGGCCTGCACCGAGGCCGGGCAGGTGCATCTGCTGCTGGTGGGCGACAGCGGCATCCGCATCAACGGCACCATCGTCCACCAGGAAAGCAAGCTGCTGGACCAGATAACCGCCGATCTGCGCGCCCAGGCCGACCGGCGGCTGCCACCGGCCATCACCGACGACAGCGAGCGTGACGCCCTCGCCGCCCATCTCGCCTTCCGCGGCACCCGCCACACCCCGCCCGAAATCGCTGCCGCGCTGCCCGCCGAGGCGCTCGCCGCCATCGAGACCGAGACCGCGGCGTGGTATCGGACGCATCACCCCGAGGTGCCGGAAGCCGAACTGCTGACCATGATCCACGGCGGCATCATGTTCGGCCAGTCGCTGTACCAGAACAATACCGCCAGCGTGCTGGGCTATTCCGGTCTCGACGGGTTCCCCGTCGCGATGTCGCTGACCCGCCATATCACCCTGCCGGTGGCCGAGGTCCACACCATCGAGCTGTTCAGCGACGGCTATTTCGATCTGCCGCCGACCACCGGCGTCGCCGCCTGGGAGGCGATGTTTCGCCGCGTCGAGCAGGAAGACCCGCGCAAACTCGGCCGCTACCGCTCGGTCAAGGGCTCGGACCGCAACGGCCGCAAAGCCGACGACCGCAGCTATCTCTGCATCAGCTTATAGCGCTACAGCGCGCTCCGCCCTCCATCGACCAGCAGGCTGGCGCCGTTGATATAGCTGCCGGCGTCCGAGCAGAGCAGCAAGGCGGCGCCCACCAGGTCATCCGGCCGCCCGAACCGCCCGGCCGGAATATTGGCCAGCAACCGCTCGCCCTCGCGCGCCAGTTGCTCGCGGTTGCGCGCGGTGGCGATCGCACCCGGCGCCAGGTTGTTCACCGTCACGCCAGAGGCGCCGACCTGCCGCGCCAGGCTCAGCACCCAGTTATGCTGCATCGCCTTGGCTCCGGCATACACCAGCATCGAGGGATGCGGCCGCTGCTGCTGCACGCTGCCAATGGTCACCACCCGCCCCCAGCCGCGCGCCTGCATCGGCGGCACCAGCGCCTGCAGCAACTCCAGCGTGGAGCGCAGATTCACCGCCACCTGCCGGTCGAACCGCTCCCGGCTGATCTCGGTCCACGGCTCCACCAGTTCGATCGAGGCGTTGAGCACCAGGATATCGACCACGCCGAACGCCGCCGCCACCTCGCGCGCCAATGCCGTGCCGGCGTCGTCAGCGGCGAAATCGCCAGCAAACGCCTCGGCCCGTCCGCCGCCGCCGCGGATCAGCCCGACCACCGCCGCCGCATCGCGGCTCTCCTCGGCGGTGCCAAGATGATGCACCGCGACCGCCGCTCCTTGTGCGGCCAGCCCCAGCGCGATCGCCCGCCCGATCTCCCGCCGCGCCCCGGTCACCAGCGCGGTGCGGCCATCCAGCCGGAAGCCAGCCAGCGGATCGGTCAAAGCCTGCATATGCCAAGGTCCAGTGCTGGGTGATTACGGCGCATCGCGCCACATCTTCGGCCGGGCACACACCGGGTCCAGCAGCGACCAGTCGCCCTGTTCTATCACATACCCTTTCGGGAACGGCGGCCGCGCCTCCATGCCGAGCGACAGCATCACCCGGTCGTCGCGATAATAGCATTGCAGCACCAGGCGCTGCAGCAGCGTGAAATCCGGCCCTGCCGCCCCCCGCCAGCCATCAACCGCCGCCTGCTGCGCCGCCGGATCGAGGTCCGCCACATTGCCACCGCCGCGCGCGTCGAGATCGGCCAGCGCCCGCCCGATCGCCGCGGTATCGCGCCCAGCGCTGCGCAGCATGTCGGCGAAGATGGTGTCGTCATCGGCGCCCGGCACCCGGTATTCCTCGCTGGCCGGGATCATCATCCCGGCCACGCAGCGCAGCACGCGCTGTGCCGCCTCGCTCAACCCTGCCGCGTCGGTAGCCTGCTGGTTGCTCATGTGTCCCCTACTCGAACAGCGTCGCCAGCCGCTGCTTCATCTGGTCGGCGATGTATAACGCCAGCGCCTGGATCGTCGAGGTCGGGTTCACCCCGCCGGAGGTGACCCAGATGCTGCCATCGACGATGAACAGGTTCCGCACGTCGTGGCAACGCCCCCAGGCATTCACCACCGACCGCGCCGGATCATCGCCCATTCGCGCCGTGCCCAGCAGATGCCCCGGGCTGTTCAGCGCGGTGCGCGAGGTGGCGATGGTATGCGCCCCGCACGCCGCCAGAATCTCGCTCGCCCGCGCGATGCCGTGCTCCATCATCCGCCTGGTGTTCTCGCCGAGCGTGTAGTCGATCTTCGCCGCCGGAATGCCGTTGCCGTCCTTCAGCACCGGGTCCAGCGTCACCCGGTTATGTGCCTCCGGCAGATCCTCGGCTGCCACCCCGATATTCAGCCGATGGTTGACCAGCCGGCGATAGGCCTGGTGATGCCCCGCCCCCCACGGCAGATGCCCGGCCTCGGTGCTGTACACCGCCTCTTGCACCGGCCCGATGCCACGCCCGAACTGCAGCGTATAGCCGCGCAGAAAATCGCGCGCCGGATCGGTCTCGTAGAACTGCTTGCTCCACATGCACAGCATCGGCCCGCGATAACCATCGACCTCCTCGTCGACATAGCCGGCGACGATCGGCCACGGATGCAGCATCAAATTGCGCCCCACCAGCCCGGACGAATTCGCCAACCCGCCCGGGAACCGCGCCGAGGCCGAATTCAGCAGCAACCGCGGCGTGCCGACGCCATTGCACGCCAGCACCACGACATGCGCCGCCTGAAACCGCTCCACCCCATCGGCATCGAAATACACCACCCCCGATGCCATGCCGTCCGCGCCGGTGCTGATCTCCCGCACCCGGCAATGCGTGCGCAACTCCACCCCGGCACGGATCGCCTGCGGCCAATAGGTGATATCGGTCGAGGCCTTCGCCCCCTGCGCGCACCCCGGCGTACACTGGCCAAGATTGATGCACCGCCCCCGCCCGTCATACTCGGTGGTGGCAATCGCCGCGTCGGACGGCCACCAGTGCCAGCCCAGCCGGTTCATCGCCCGCGCAAACTGCGTGCCGGTGCGCCCAAGCGGCAACGGCGGCATCAGCGGCTGATGCGCCGGATAGGCCGGGTCGCCGGCCAGCCCCGCCACCCCCATCATCCGGTCGTTGACCGCATAAAACGGCTCCAGCGCGGCGTAATCCAGCGGCCAGTCATCGGCCACCCCATCCAGCGTCCGCACCCGGAAATCCGACGGATGCATGCGCGGAAAATGCGCCGTCCAGTGCACCGTGCCGCCGCCCACCGCGTTGAAATTGGCGACCTTCATCACCGAGTTGTCATCGTTCACCGGATAATCGGCAGCCATCCCGCGCCTGCCCGGATGGATGTCCCAATCGCCGTAGCGCCGCGCCTCGCCATCCCGCCCATTGGCCGGATAATCGCCCGACCGCACCCAGCCGCCCTGCTCCATGCAGACGATGCGCATCCTGGTCTCAGCCAGGCTCCACGCCACCGCCGCCCCCGACGCCCCGGCGCCAATAATCAGCACATCGACCGGCTCGTCCATCGCCCCCTCAATCGAACAACACGGCCAGCCGCCGCTTCATCTGATCGGCAACATATAGCGCCAGCGCCTGGATCGTGGACGTCGGGTTGACCCCGGCCGAGGTGACGAACAGCGAGCCATCCACCACGAACAGGTTGCGCACATCATGCGCCCGCCCCCATTCGTTCACCACCGACCGCTCCGGGTCAGTGCCCATCCGCGCGGTGCCCATCAGATGCCAGCCGCCATAGGAAATCGGCGCGTCATACTCCACCGCATAAGCGCCGGCCGCCTGCAATATCTCGGTACCCCGCGCCACCGCATAATCCAGCATCCGCCGGCTGTTCTCGCTCAGCGTATAGGCAATCCGCGGCGCCGGTATGCCATCGCTGTCACGCAGCACCGCATCCAGCGTCACCCGGTTATGCGCCTCCGGCAGGTCCTCGCAGATCGCACCCAGCCCGGTGCCGCGCCGATGCAACCGGCGGAACGCGCCATGATGCCCCGCACCCCACGGCACAAGCCCGCTCGCCATGCCGGCAATCGCCGTCTCCACCGTCCCGGCGCCGCGCACGAACTCATAGGTGAAGCCGCGCAGAAACCCCCGCGCCCGCTCGGTCTCGTAGAACTCCTGGCTCCAATAGCTGTTATCCGGCCCCCGCTCGCCGTCCAACTCCTCGTCGAAATAGCCGAAGATGCTGGCATAGGGATGGAACATCAGGTTCCGCCCCACCTGGTCGCTCGAATTCGCCAGCCCGCGGGGATGCCGCCCGGAAACCGAATTCAGCAAAATGCGCGGCGTGCCCACCCCATTGCAGGCGATGACAACGATATGCGCCGGCTGAAACTGCTCGCACCCCTCGCCATCGTAATACACCACCCCATTCGCCATCCCATCGGCGCCGAGCGTGATCTCGCGCACCCGGCAGCGCGTGCGCAACCGCACCCCGGCGCGGATCGCCGCCGGCCAATAGGTGATATCGGCACTCGCCTTCGCCCCCTGCGCGCAGCCCGAGGTGCACTGCCCGAGATTGATGCAAGCCGGCCGCCCCTCATACGCCACCGAGGCAATCGCGCTATCCGAAGGCCACCAGTGCCAGCCCAGCGCATTGAACCCGCGCCCCAGCGTCATCGTCGCCCGCCCCATCGGCAGCGGCGGCATCACCTGCTCTTTGGCCGGATAAGCCGGGTCACCGGCCAGCCCGGAAACCCCGGTCATCCGATCATTCACCGCGTAGAACGGCGCCAGCGTCGCGTAATCGATCGGCCAGTCATCGGCCACCCCATCGAGCGACCGCACCCGGAAATCGGACGGATGAAACCGCGGAATATGCCCGCCGAACAGCACCGTCCCGCCGCCCACCGCGTTGAAATTCGCCACCTTGATCGGCGAATCCGCCTCGGCGATCGGATAATCGGTCTCCCGCCGCCGCTCATTCGGGCTGATCGCGAACGCCCCGCCAGACCGCGCCTCGTAATCCCGCCGCGTCGAGGGAAATTCGCCCGGCCGCATCCAGTCCCCCTGCTCCAGGCAGAGGATCTGCATCCGCGTCTCCGCCAGGCTCCAGGCCATCGCCGCCCCCGACGCCCCCGCCCCGATGATCAGCACGTCGACGGTGTGCACCATGCCGCCACGAAAGCAGGCGCCAGCGGGCCGGTCAACCGCGGCCGCCGCTACCCCGCCGGCGCGTCCACCATCTCTGTCACGAACTCCGCCGGCGAGGTGATCTCCAGCATCTCCACATCCTCGCTGTGCCGCACTTCGCGATGCTTCACCAGCGGCGGCTGATACACCGTCGACCCCGCCTCCAGCCGCACGAAACCGAGATCCTCATATTCAAACTCCACCCAGCCCTTCAGCACATAAACAAACTGAAACTCCAACGCATGCGTATGCCACTGCGCCACCGCATGCTCGCCCGCCACCGCGCGGATCACATGCGCCCCCACCTTGCCCGAGGTGGCTTCAGCAATCCCCAGATCGCGATAGGCAAAAAACGCCCGCAACCCCTGCTCAAACCCATCCCCCGCCGCATGATGCACCACCGTTGCCCCGCCCATGCCCCACTCCCTTAAAGGATAAAGTTTTTTTGCTTCTTTGTTTTCAAACAAAGAAGTCTTGCTTCCCTCAGGCCGCCGACTTCTCCACCTTGAAATCCTTGATATCCCTGAACGTCAACTCCGGATGCAACTCCGAAGTCCGCCGCAGCATGAACGCGCTGGACGCCAGAAACACCGGATCGCCATCGACATCATCCGCCATCCCCGACCGGTTCGCCGCGACAAACGCCTCCAGCTTGCCCCGCTCGCCGGAAATCCACCGCGCCAGCTGAAACGGCGTCGCCTCGAACCCCACCCCCACGCCATATTCCGCCCCCAGCCGCGCCACCAGCACGTCGAGCTGCAAGGTCCCCACCACGCCGACCATCGCCGGCGAGCCATCCTGCGGCCGGAACAACTGCACCACCCCCTCCTCGGCCAGTTCCTGCAACGCCTGGCGCAGCTTCTTGGCCTTCATCGCGTCATCCAGCCGCACCCGGCGCAGGATTTCCGGCGCGAAATACGGCACGCCGACGAAGTTGATATCCTCGTTCTCCGCCAGCGTATCGCCGATCCGCAGCGTGCCGTGATTGGGAATCCCCACCACATCGCCGGCAAACGCCTCATCGGCAATCTGCCGGTCGCGGGCGAAGAAAAACTGCGGCGCATGCAGCGGAATCAGCTTGCCGGTGCGCACCTGCTTCAGCCGCATCCCCCGCACCAGCCGCCCGGAGCACACCCGCGCGAAGGCGATGCGGTCGCGATGGTTGGGGTCCATGTTGGCCTGGATCTTGAACACCAGCGCGGTCAGCCCCGGCTCGTTGGCCTTCACGATGCGGGTATCGGCCGGCTGGTTGCGCGGCGTCGGCCCGTATTCCACCAGCCCGTCGAGCAGATCGGCCACCCCGATCTCCTTGATCGCGCTGCCGAAGAACACCGGCGTCAGCGTCCCGGCGTTGAACGCCTCCAGCTCGAATTCCGGCAGCGCGCCGTGCACCAGGTCCAGTTCCTCGGCGACATCGATCATCCGCTGGTCAGACTGCGCCAGTGGCTCCACCAGGTGATATTCCCGCTTGCGGATATCATAGGTGCCGACGAATTTGGCCGCCCGCCCCACCGGCCAGGTCACCGGCGCGGTATCCAGCGCCAGCGCCGAAGCAACCTCATCCAGCAGCGCGAACGGGTCCTGCGCCTCGCGGTCCATCTTGTTGATGAAGGTCAGGATCGGGATATCCCGCAGCCGGCAGATTTCGAACAGCTTGCGGGTCCGCGCCTCGATCCCCTTGGCGGCATCGATCACCATCACCGCGGCATCCACGGCGGTCAGCGTGCGATAGGTATCCTCGGAGAAATCCTCGTGCCCCGGGGTGTCCAGCAGGTTGAACACGCAATCCTTGTATTCAAACGTCATCACCGAGGTGACCACCGAAATCCCGCGCTCCCGCTCGATCCCCATCCAGTCCGACCGCGTCCGCCGCCGCTCCCCCTTGGCCCGCACGTTGCCGGCCATCTGGATCGCGCCCCCGGCCCGCAGCAGCCGCTCGGTCAGCGTGGTCTTGCCCGCGTCAGGGTGCGAGATAATGGCGAAGGTGCGCCGGCGGGCGATCTCGGTTGCAACATCGGTGCTCATGCCCGGCGCTTACACCGAGACGCCGGCAAAGGAAAGCAAACCCGCCCGCCGCCCCGCCGACGCGGTTCAGCCGAACGTCCGCAACCGGTCAGCCATCGCTGTGCCCAACCCCGCTCCGGGCACCGGGATACCGGCACGCCGCGGCAGGTCATTCATCCAGCGCGCTCAATTGGCGGTCGAACCACGCGAGGTCGCCGCGCAAGACCGCCATACCCGGCGATCGCCGCATGAGTTCAACGATGATGTCCCGTCCGTCCCGAAACGCCTTGCGCGCGTCCTCGCGCTCGCCCCGGCGTGCCTTGACCCTGGCCACCCTTCCGTAACCCAAGGAAAGATCGCGCTGCCAGCCGGCATTGCCGGGGTCGGACCGCGCCAGACGTTCCCTGATCTCGAGCGAAGCCTGATAGCGCGCCGACGCCGCATTGAGATCGCCCCCCTCAATGAGCACGTCGCCGATATCATTGTGCGACCGGGACAGATCGCGCTGCCAGCCCGCATTGCCGCGGTCGGACTGCGCGAGACGCTCGGCGATCCCGAGCGCGGCCTGATAACTCGCCAACGCCGCTCCGGGGTTGCCTTGTTCAAACAGCACGCCGCCGAGTTTGCTGTGCGACACTGCCAGGTCACGCTGCCAACCGGCATTGCCAGGGTCGGAATGCGCCAGACGCTCGGCGATCCCAAGCGAGGCCTGGTAGCGCACCAACGCCGCGCCGAGTGCGCCCTGTCCCCGCAACACGTCGCCGATGCTTTCCTGCGACGCTGACAGATCGCGCTGCCAGCCGGCATTGCCGGGGTCAGACTGCGCCAGACGCTCTCTGATCCCGAGCGCAGCCTGATAGCGCACCAGCGCCCCAGCGAGGTCGCCCTGTCCCCGCAGCACGTCGCCGATCTTGGTATGCGACATCGACAGGTCGCTCTGCCAGCCAGCATGGCTGAGGTCGGACTGCGCCAGACGCGCTCTGATCGCGAGCGAGTCCTGGTGGCTCGCCAACGCCCCCCCGAGGTCACCCTGTTCAGCCAGCACGTCACCGATCCTGCTGTGCGACACCGACAGATCGCGCTGCCAGCCGGCATTGCCGGGATCGGACTGCGCCAGACGCTCAGCGATCCCGAACGAGGCCCGGTAGCGGGCCAGCGCCGCGCCCTGGTCGCCCTGCCCCCGCAGCACGTCGCCGATCTTGTTGTATGACACCGCCAGATCGCGCTGCCTGCCGGCATTGCCGGGGTCCAACTGCGCCAGGTGCTCAAAGATCGCGTGCGAGGCCTGGTAGCGCGCCAACGCCGCGCCGAGATCGCCCAGTCCCCGCTGCACGTCGCCAATCTTGTTGTGCGACACCGACAGATCCCGTTGCCATCCAGCATCGCCTGGATCAAACTTCACCAGACGCTCCCTGATCCCGAGCGAGACCCGGTAACTCGCCAACGCCGCGCCGAGGTCCCCCTGTTCAACCAGCACGTCGCCGATCCTTTCCTGCGATATCGACAGATCGCGCAGCGAGTCGGCATTGTCGGGGTCGCGCTGCTCCAGAAGCTCCCTGATCCCAAGCGAGGCCCGGTAACTCGCCAACGCCGCGCCGAGGTCACCCCGTCCCCGCAGCACGTCGCCGATCCTCTCCTGCGACACCGACAGGTCGCGTTGCCAGTCGGCGTCGCCGGGGTCGAAGAGCACCAGACGCTCAAAGATATCGCGCGAGGCACAATAGCGCGCCAACGCCCCGCCGAGATTGCCCAGTCCCCAGAGCACACCGCCGATCTTGTTGTGCGCCACCGACAGATCGCGCTGCCGTCCTGCGTTGCCGGGATCCGACTGCACCAGACGCTCCGCGACCTCGCCTCCCTGGCGGAACACAGTGAGCGCCGCTCCAAGGTCTCCGGTGGTAACATGGAGGTCCCCGAGTTCGTAAATGCGCCACACGTCATCCGGCTCGAGCGCGATCAACTGCCCGAGCGTGGCTTTCGCCGCCGCATGGTCATAGGCCAGCCGCTCGATCTCGGCCTGTTCCCGCAGCAGCGGGATCAGCCGCTGCCGCCGCATCTCCGCCTCTTCGGCGATCTTCACCGCCAGGATCGAACGCGCCGCCGCGGTATCGAGCTTCCCCAGTTTCGCCCGCGCCGCGCCGATCGCCGCGGTGATATCCGCCCCGTCATTGGAAGGCGCCACAGTTTGCCGGGCACGCTGCAGCGTGGCCTCGATCGCTTCGCCGGCGCGGACCCGCATTTCATCCAGGCTCAGACCACCCTGGCCGAGATGCGCGAACAACGGCGCCAGCACCTTCGGATCAACGCCCTTGTCGCGCGCCACCGCTTCCAGAACTTCGCGGTGCCGCCGCTCATTCGCCTCCTCACCGGCCTCCTGACCGACCCGCAACGCCGTGGTATCGGCCTTGATATCGCCCAGCCCCGCCGCGCTGGCCACCACGATTGCATGGATCAGCGCCGTCTGTTCGGCGTTCCAGCTCTTCTCGAACGCCCCGTCATCGCCGCCCGCCTCGCCGTTGATCCGCGCCGCGGCATCAACAATGAACAGTTCGAACCATCCGTCCGCCCCGGCCCCGCCGGCGAACACCGCCGCAAACGGCGCCGGCGCCTCCTCGCCTTTCGCCAGCAAGGTGAACCGCAGTTCCGCCAGCACCGCCGCCTCCACCAGCCGCCGAATCTGGCCCAGCCCCGCCGTGATCGCAGCCACCTCCCCCGCCATCCGCCGCGCCGCCAGGCTCTGGTCCAACGCCTCCGGCAGGGTGCTCAGCACCGCCAGCCGCAACCCATGCTCGGCGTCGCTCACATCGCCGCCCTCGGCAAACGCCAGCGTTTCAGCAGCCTCGGTCTGCGCCACAACAAACCGCGCCAGTTCCGCCCCGAACCGCGCCGCCTCCGCCCGTCGCCCGGCATCGCGCTCAGCCGCCCACGCCGCCTCGCACCGCGCCCGCACGCGCTCCAGTGCCGCGAGTTGCGCCAGCCGCAACGCCCGCGCCACCACATCACTATCCGCAAACCCGGAACGCCCATCGAGCAGCGGCCCGATCACCCGCCGATCGAGCACCTTGCACAGATCATAGCCAAAACCCCCGGCCGCGCCGCCGAGCACCGTGCCAGCCAGCGCCGCCGCGAACGGCGCAACCCCGCCAGTCCCCACCGTGACCAGCGTGGCACTCACCCCAAGCCCCAGGCACCAGGCCAGCGGGCGCAACACCAGCACCGCTCCGTGACAGTAAGGAACGAAGCCTAGCAGCCCCGCCCGCCGCCACGCCAGCCTGCTACGCCATCATCCGGCGCCGCCAGCCAGCACGGCGACAAGCAGCGTCTGAGGCGCGATGCCGCCCTGCCTCAGGCCGCCAGGGCCGCCGTCGCACGGATGTCGCCGACATGAATGCCGTTCCAGTTCAACAGCTTCGGCGCCACCAGCGCATCCAGCGCGGTCTTCGCCTCGCCATTGGTCGGCAGCAGCCGGGCCACCAGCGCCGCGGTCGCCACCTCGGCCGCCCGCCCGGCGCCATCGTCGCATTTCACCGCGACGCCCAGCCCGAGCTCCGGCAGCGCCACGCAGAACACCCCCTCGGCGCCGGTCTTGCTGAAGATCCGCGCCCCCAGTGCGGTCATCACCTTGGCATCGAACCGCCCGGTGCCCGCCACCAGCAGCGGATTGGCCGCCACCGCCGCCCGGATGCGCGCCGCCGCACCGGCCCGCGTCGCATCCATCCCCTGCCCCGCCCCAAACCGCGCGAACCCCAGCGCCAGCGCCCGCAACGGAATCGCATAGGTCGGGATCGAGCAGCCATCCGTCGCCCGGTTGCGCTCATCCAGCACCGCCCCGGTCATCTCCGCCAGCGCAGCGGTCACCGCCCGCATGGTCGGATGCTCCGGCCGCACATAGCCCTTCGGATCGTCACCGCTGGCGCAGGCCAGGCAGACGAAGCCGGAATGTTTGCCCGAGCAGTTATTGTGCAGCGCGCTCGGCTGCTTCCCCGCCGCCGCCAGCGCCCGCGCCGCCGCCTCGTTGATCGGCCAATGGGTGCCACATTCCAGGCACGCCACATCCCGCCCCGCCTTGGCCAGCATCGAGGCGGCGGTCTCGGTATGCATGGTCTCGCCGGAATGCGACGAGCAGGCGAGCGCGATCTCGGCGTCCGACAGCCCCAGCCGGTCCGCGGCACCCGTCTCCACCAGCGGCAGCGCCAGCAGCGCCTTCACCGCCGAGCGCGGATACACCGCCGCATCCACGTCACCGGCGGCGAACACCACGCCGCCCTTGGCATCCAGCACCACCGCCGCACCGCGATGTGCTGACTCCACCTGCGCGCCGCGGGTGACTTCAACCAGAATCGGGTCCATCAGCATTCTCCTGTGAGCAATTCGCGGCACTGTGCCGCCGTGGCGAGCCGTCGACCACCCCCCGTTTGCGGCGGATCGTGCATTCGAATGCATAGGCCCGCCGGGTGGCCGGATTGACGGCTCGTCCGATGGCTCCCGGCACGCGGTTTTGCCCGGATGCGGCGCGTTTTCGACGCCCAGATCGGGTATTTTCGCCGGCCCCGGGCCGCCCCGCCAGCGGGTTCCGTCAGGCTGTTCGGCGCAGCATGCCGCGCGCCAGCATCCGCAGCATGCCGATGAAGGTGATCACCCAGGCCGCCAGCGCGATATAGAACGACACCCGCGGCAGGCCGGACAGGAAGCCGAATTCCATCGCCCGGTCCATCTGCCAGGTGCAGGCGGTGTACATTCCGAACGGGAACACCGCACCCCAATACAGCGGGTCGTATTCGAACGGAAACCGCTGATAGCCATAACGCCAGACGCCGAGCAGCAGCAGCATCGGGATCCACCAGGTGCCGGTGGCCCAGTAGAACACCGTGAATCCCTTCAGAAACGGCAGCAATGAAGCCAGGTACGGCGCGTGCGGCGCATTGAGGATCAGCATCGAGCCGGCCAGGGTGGAGATCGCCATCGCCCCCATGTTGATCCAGTACGGCGGCGCCAGATCGTCGGGCGCGAAGCGGAAGAAGGTGTAGCGGTAGAAGATCAGCGACATCATCCAGATGTACAGCATCCCGCCCCACAGCCACATCGACAGCGCCACCATGTTCAGCTCCAGCCGATACGGCTGGCCAATGCGCGCGGCCAGCAGCGCGCTGGTGACCGAGATCGCCTGGGTGGCAACCACCGCCAGCAGCCAGCCGCCGCTGATGCCGCGATCGAGGCTCGGCTTGTCCTGCTTGACGGTGAACGCGGTGAAGATCGTGTAGGTCAGCGTGATCCACAACAGGATGGCGAACAGCCACAACCCGGCGCCGATGCGAAGATCAGCCTCGATCACCAGGAATTCGTTGGCCAGAATGCCGGTGGCGGCAACCGTGGTGAAATAGCCGGGGCCCTTCAGGTGGTCGATCATGTCGCCGAAGAAGCGCCGCGGATAAAACCAGGCGCGCAGCACGTACAGCACGAAAAGCACGCAATACTGAACAATGTTTAAATAAAACAACGCGTACGCAATCGCGGTATGGCCGATCATGAAGGCGGCCATCGACACGATTCCGGTGGCCATCACCAGGCCGAAATACGCCGGCGACATCTCGGCGAGACGCAGGGTCGCCGGCCGCGATGGGTCCACGGGAGCGTCGGAGATCATGGGTCCTCTCACCGAGATCAGTAACCCAAGGCAAGCGAAGTCTTCTTTGTTTGAAAACAAAGAAGCAAAAAAACTTCCCCCCGAAGCCAAGGGATGAAGTTTTTTTGCTTCTTTTTGTTCACAAAAAGAAGGCTTGCTGGTTTGCTAGGCCGCGGTGAAACACGGCACCGGCGGGCCGCCATCGGTGGGCATGAATTTCAGCTTTACCGCCTGCCCCACCGAGAGCGCATCCGGGTCGGTGTCAACGATGTTGGTCATCATCGTCGGCCCTTCGGCCAGGGTAACATAGGCAATGGTGTAGCCGGCGCGGCGCATCGGGCTGTAGCTGTAGACGGTGCCCTTGCCGGAAGCCTCTTCCCATTCAGTCGCGCCGAAGCAGAACGGGCACACCGCGCGCGGGTACCAGTGCGCCTTCTTGCAGGCGGTGCAGCGGCGGATCAGGAAGCGGCCTTCCTCGGCTGCCTTGTAGAACGGCTCGCTTTCCGGGTTGTTGGCCGGGGCGGTGATCTTGCGTTCGCTCATCTCGATTACTCCCGACCCAGGATGACGGTTGCCGCACCATGCCGGCTGCCCAGCAAGCCGCCGATGCCGGTGGCCACCGCCAGGTCGCAATTCGGCACCTGCACCTTTGGGTGCGCCTCGCCGCGCAACTGGCGCACCGCCTCGATCACCTTGGTGATGCCGC